>NZ_CP049256.1:0-300775 GCF_011046485.1 Microbacterium sp. 4R-513 | reverse complement strand
ACTGGGTGCGGTACTCCACGAGGAAGGTGATGAGGGCGAGGACCGCGGCGAAGCCGAGAAGGTTCCTCGTGCCGAAGACGCCCTGGATCGGACCCAGCGAGGCGATGTCGCCCTCGATGCCGAGGAAGCGCAGCGGCATGTCGAGGAGGATGCCGGACAGGATCTCGAGGCCCAGCGAGATGCTCAGCACGACGCGCATGACATCGCCCAGCGCGCGAACGGTCTGGAGGGTGTCTCTGACGTGTCCGATGGTCACGGCCAGCAGAGCCACACCGACGAGCGTGACCCAGCCCCAGAAGCTGCGGGTCGAGTCCGAACTCCAGAAGATGCTCGCGAAGGCCCAGCCGACGAACAGGACGAGCGTCGTCGGGACGAGCCGGAGGAACGAGATCTCACGGCGGCGGGCCGCGAGCATCGCGATAGCGACGACGCACAGGCCGACGACGATCGTGGCGTAGGTCACGATGCCCGCGATCCGCTCGATCGCGACGGCACCGAACACCGCGCCGAACACGGTGAGCGTGAAGGCGCGCGCGAGGGCCGCCGAGGCGAGCAGACCGCCGAGTCCGCGCCCCGCGCCCGGGTCGCTCACGGGGCCTGCTTCGTCAGCTCGCCGCGCTCGATGGCGAGCGTCTGCTCGGCCGGACCGACGCCGATGTGCGGGGACTGCTTGATCTTGAAGCTGAACATGACGACGAACATCCAGCCCCACAGGAGGAGCGGGCTCGACTCCGAGACGCCCTGCACGAGGAGGATCGCGCCGACGAGCGTGGGCAGAAGGGACAGCGCCGAATAGGGGCGATCGTCGCGGAGATCCCAGCGCGGCCGGTCGACGGCGAAGAACCAGGCGCGCCAGACGAAGGCGAGATACGTGAGGGCGAGGATGGCGACGCCGATGATGCCGAGCTGCAGGAAGACGTCGACCCACATGTTGTGCGCCTGCATGACGGTCTGGCCGTGGTCGACGATCCAGCCGTCGAACGCGGGGTCTGCGGGGTTCCAGGGCGTCGCGAAGCCCCACCCTGTCCAGGGGCGCTCCCACGCCTTCGCGAGCACGACCTCCCAGATCCCCTCGCGGCCGGTGAGGTCGGATTCGCGCCCGACGAGCGAGAAGAGCTGCGCGCGGAAGAACCACAGTGCGATGAGACCGCCCACTCCCACGACCGCATAGGCGACGTAGTACGGGGTCCGCTCACCGGGTCGCCGCGTGCGGCGCATGAGCAGGACCGTCGCGAGCACCACGGCGACGCCAGCGGCGGCGACATAGGCGGTCGCCGAGCCGGCGCGGATCATGAGATACGCCGCGAGACCGATCCAGATCCACAGCAGCACGCGCCGGGGGGCGCCTGAGGCGAGACGGATGCCGAACACGATGATCGCGAGCAGGCACAGGGGTCCGAGGAGGTTGGCGTTGCCGACGATGCCCTGGATGCGGCCGCCGTCGATGAGGTTGTTGCGGGACCAGTAGACGATCGGGTCGACGTGACCTTCCGGAGGCGGCTGGAAGCCCGGCATGACGGCGTGCCCGATGAAGACCGAGACGAAGAGCTCGAACAGGAACGAGAGCGCGACGACCCACTTGAGCGCCGATGCGATCGCGCGCACGACTTCGCGCCACGTCAGGACGCTCCCCACGAAGAAGCCCTGCACGGTCGTGATGATGAGCAGCAGCCACGTGAGCGCGCTCGTCTGCGGCCATGCCGACCAGATGATCGACAGGCCCGCCCAGACGACGTATGCCAGGGAGAAGAGCGGCAGTCTGCGCCACTGCACAGGCGGGCGGATCAGGAACCAGAGGAGGAGCGAGACCGCGCCTCCGCCGATGGCGACGGCTGCAGCCACCGCCTCGCCGAAGGCGAGCACCCACGCCACGCCGCTGAGGGCGGTGAAGAGCACGAAGATGCACCAGGCGCGCAGCATCAGGTGCCCCGTCTTCTCGCGGACCGGGGCCTCCGGCGGCGCCGACGCCGGGTGCTTCGTGTGGACCGCCATCGTTCACAAAGGGTACCCCGGCGCCGCGGTTAGGCTGAGGACATGCTGGTCTCCCTCGTGAACGAGCCGCGCGACTACGCCTGGGGGTCCACGACCCTCATCGCAGACCTGGAGGGGCGCGCGCCGAGCGGCAGGCCCGAGGCCGAGGTCTGGTACGGCGACCACCCGGCGGACCCCGCGATCGTGCCGGACGGCCGGAGCCTCGGCGAGTGGCTCGCGGACGAGGGCGCCGCGGCGGGTGCGCCGAAGAAGCTGCCGTACCTGCTGAAGGTGCTGGCCGCGGCATCCCCCCTCTCTATCCAGGCGCACCCGTCGAAGCAGCAGGCCGAAGCCGGGTTCGCGCGCGAGGAGGCTGCCGGGGTCGCCCGCAACGCCCCCGAGCGCACCTACCGCGACGACAACCACAAGCCGGAGCTCATCGTCGCCGTGAGCGAGACCTTCACCGCTCTGGCGGGGCTGCGCGAACTGGACGCGACGCGCCGTCTCATCGCGCTGCTCGGGGACGCCGGACGCCCGCTCGCGCAGCGTCTGGAGGGGACGGATGCCGCGGCATCCCTCCGCGACACGATCGCCTGGCTCCTCTCGGGCACGGCGCAGGCCGACGTCGACGCGATCGTCGCCGCCGCCGCCGGCGCCGAGGACGCGGAGTTCGCCGCGGAGCTCGCGCTCTCGCGCCACCTGAACGCCGCCTACCCCGGCGACCCGGGCGTCGTCGTCGCACTGCTCATGAACCTCGTCGTGCTGCAGCGGGGCGAGGCGCTGTTCGTCGCTGCAGGCGTGCTGCACGCCTACGTGCAGGGGCTCGGCGTCGAGCTCATGGCCGCGAGCGACAACGTCCTGCGCGGGGGACTCACGCCGAAGCACATCGACGTCCCCGAACTGCTCGCCGTGCTCGATCCGAATCCCGGCCCCCCGCCCGTGCTGAAGCCCGAGGTGCACGACGGCGTCGAGCGGTTCGGCGTGCCGGGCCTCGCCGACTTCGCCCTGAGCCACGCCGAGGTGCAGACGGATGCCGCGACCCGGGTGCCCCTCGAGGGCGTCGCGATCGCGCTCGTGACCTCGGGCGAGGTCGAGGTGACGGCATCCGCGACCGGCGCCCAGGCGACCCTCATCCCGGGCTGCGCCGTCCTCGTGACGCCCGACGAGGGGACCCTCGGGGTGACGGGGTCGGGCGACCTCTTCGTCGCGACCCCGGGTCGCTGACCGGCGCTCCAGCGGAGCGAGCCGGCCGGCGGCGACCACCCCTGATCTGAGACGGGACTCGGTGGCCGCCGTGCGCGGGCCAGGCGTTATCCGGGTGTGACACGCCGTCGGCGCGTCGTGAACCCTCAACCGCGGGCTGAGGCTTTATGGTTCGCGACTTGACCGGGGCGAATTACACGGGTGTAATTGCTCGTACACGCACACCAGCGTGGGGGGTTCAGCAGGTGGGAGAACGAGATGACGGTTTCGAATTACCGTTCCGGCGTTCCCGACAATTGGTTCGTCGATCCGGTCAACCTGGGCGTGCCAGGGGTTCGTCGGCCCGTCGAGGGCGAAGACGAGAATCCGCTCGGTTGGCAGACCGATGCGCTGTGTGCGCAGACCGACCCCGAAGCCTTCTTTCCGGAGAAGGGCGGCTCGACGCGTGACGCCAAGCGCATCTGCACCTCGTGCGATGTGCGGGGCGAATGCCTCGAGTACGCGCTCCAGAACGACGAGCGCTTCGGGATCTGGGGCGGCCTGAGCGAGCGCGAGCGGCGCAAGCTCAAGCGTCGCGCCGGCTGACCGGGTGCGGGTCCGCGATCGGGGGCGCGCCGAGCGTGCACCCCGGAACGCGGATGCCGCCCGCCTAGGCTGACCTGCGTCATGCCCGGCCGAGTACACGCGATCCTCGTCGTGCGCCCCGATGGGCGCACCCCCGCGGCGTTCCATCTTCGGCGGACTCTCGCAGCGCTCTCGGCGCAATCCCGGCCGGTCGACGCCCTCACGATCGTCGTCTGCGGCGACGATCCCATTGCGGCCGAGGCCGCGGCATCCGCGCCCGCAGAGTCTGTGATCACGACGCCCGCTCGCACACGCTTCGCCGAAGCCACCGCGATCGCCTCGCGTCGCGTCGCCGCAGGGGACGCCGTCTGGCTCCTGGCGCAGGACACAGCCCCGGAGCCGGAGGCGCTGGCCCGCCTTGCGGGTGCGCTCGAGCTCGCCCCGTCGGTCGCGTTCGTCGCCCCGAAGCTCGTCCGGGCGGACGATCGATCGGTCATCGTGTCGCTCGGGATGAGTGTCACGCAGGTCGGTCGGGCCGTCGGGCTCGCAGACGGAGAGCTCGACCAGGGCCAGCACGACGTCCGCGAGGATGTGCTCGGCGCCGACGTCCGAGGCATCCTCGTCCGCGGCGATGCCTGGCACAAGCTCAAGGGACTCGATCGCGCCCTCGGCGGTGCCGAGGAGGGACTCGATCTCGGCATCCGGGCGCGCCTCGCCGGGTCTCGCGTCACGCTCGTCCCGAACGCCCTCGTCGCGGTCTCGGGCGACGGCGTCGCCGGTCCGGCCGCGCCGACATCGCGCGCACGGAGGATGCACACGGCGATCGCCGAGCGCACGTCGCAGCTGCATCGGCGCCTCGCTTACGCGCACCCCGTCGCGCTGCCGTTCCTGTGGCTGGCGATCCTTCCGCTGGCGCTCTGGCGCACGATCGTGCTCCTGGTCGGCAAGCAGCCGGGGCTCATCGCCCCGGAGTGGGCGGCATCGGCCATCGTCCTCGTGCGTCTCGGGGCGATCGCACGGTCGCGGTCGCGCATCCGGCACGCGCGCTCGGCCACGTGGGCCCAGCTCGCCCCGCTGCGGGTGGGCCGCTCCGAGCTCCGCGAGCGCCTCGACGACGGTCCCGAGGTGCTCGGCGACGTCCAGCGCGGCGAGCTGCGGTTCTTCGCGGGCGGCGGAGCATGGCTCGTCCTCGCCGCTCTGGTCGTCTCGGTCGCTTCGTTCACGGCGCTGCTGGCGTGGCCGGTACTCGGGGGCGGTGCGCTGCAGCCCCTCCGCTCGGTCGTGGCGCAGCTGTGGACGGATGCCGCGTACGGCGCGCGTGCGCTGGGCCTCGACACCGTCGGGCCCGCCGACCCCTTCGCCGCCGTCATCGCGGTGCTCGGCTCGCTCTGGCCGCTCGAGCCGTCGCGGACCGTCGTGATCCTGTGGATCCTCTCGCTCCCGCTCGCGGCGCTCGGCGGCTGGTTCGCTGCGACCCGCGTCACCGACCGGCCCATCCTCCGGATCACGGGCGGAGCGGTCTGGGCACTGGCGCCGACCTTCCTCGCCGCCCTCGTCGAGGGCCGGCCCGCGGCCGTCATCGCCCATCTGCTGCTGCCCTGGCTCTTCTACGCCGCCTCGGTGGCGCATCGCTCCTGGGTGGCGGCGGGCGCGGCATCCGTCCTCCTCGCCGGCGTCGTGGCGTGCGCCCCGTCGCTCGCGCCTGCGCTCGCCGTGGTGTGGGTCGTCGCGCTCAGCCTCACGATCGCCCGCCGCGCCGGGCGCGGCGTCGCCCAGCTCGTCTGGGTAGTGATCCCGACGGCCGCGCTCGCCGCGCCGCTCGTCTGGTATCAGCTGCGCTCCGGCGACGCGTGGGGGCTCCTCGCCGATCCCGGCGTTCCCTGGGCCGGACCCCAGGTCGCGGCCGACCCGGCCGGCCGGGCGCTCCTCGCCGCCGGTTTCCCGACCTCCGACCCCGGCGGATGGGGCGCGTTCCTCGACGGCGGGCCGACGTGGTGGGTGCCGCTGCTCGCGGCCCCGATCGCGGTGCTCGCCCTGGTCGCCCCCGTGACGCAGCGCTGGCTGTCGGGGGTCGTGCTGCTCGTCGTAGCCGTGCTCGGCATCGGCACGGCGTTCGCCGCCGCGGCCGTCTCGGTCGCATTCGACGAGTCGCTCGCGGTGCCGGTGTGGCCGGGGGCCGGAGTGAGCCTCGCGTGGCTCGGAGCGCTCGGCGGAGCGCTCGTCGCCCTCGACTCAGGGCTCGCTCCTCGACTCGCGACCGTCCGCAGCCTCGTCGCGGTCGGGGTGATCGCGGCCATCGCCGTGCTGGCGGTGCCCGCGCTCACGGCTTCCGTGCGGGGGGTGACGTTCCTGACGAACGGCCCCGAGAGCACCCTGCCCGCCTACGTCGCCGCCGAGGGGCGTGACGACCCCGATGTCGGGACGCTCGTGCTCACCCCTCAGAACGCCGGCGGGCTCGCCGCCGACCTCGTCTGGGGTGGAAGCGAGACGCTGGGCGGCCAGGCCACCATCGTCGCGACCCGCACCTCCCCGACGAAGGCCGACCGGACGCTCGCGAACCTCTCCGCCGATCTCGTGACGGCCTCGGCAGGGGATGCCGTCGCCCAGGCGGCGGCGGAGGGCATCAGGTTCGTCCTGCTCGCGCCCGCCGCCGAGCCGGAGTCGGACGCGGCTCGCTCCCTCCGCCTCTCGTCGCAGACCGCGCTCGACCAGCGCGACGGTCTCGACGCGGTCGGCGACACGCCCAAGGGCTCGCTCTGGCGCGTGACGATCGCCGTGGCCGGCCGGGCCGAGGCATCCGTCGGCGGATTGGCCGGGTGGATCGCGTTCGGACAGCTCGCGGCCTTCGGCGTCGCACTGCTGCTGGCGATCCCGACCTCCGGCGCGCGTCGCGCGGCGCAGCGCACTCCCCGCGTCGTCGGGCACTACTGGCAGGAGGGGCGATGAGCGATCGCCGGGTCTTCCGCTGGGCGACGACGGGGGCGCGCGCCCTCGCCGGCACCCTCGTCGCGGCAGGCTTCGTCGTCGCCGTCGCGACGGCGGTCGCGGTCCCGTGGCCGACCCTCACCCGCGAGCCGGTCGAGATCACCGCCGTGCCCGCCCCCGAGGCCAGCGTCCTGTCGTGCGCGGGATCAGTCCTCGCGCTCGGGCGCGACCCCGTCGACGCCGGTGCGATCTCGGTGGCCGCCGACCAGAACCTCACCGCAGGGGTGGGGGAAGGATCCGCGCCGCCCGTGGAGACGCAGCTCGACACTTCGGTGGCGGGCTCGATCGCATCGGTCTTCACCGCCGAGCCCGAGAACCGCACGCGGACGGATGTCGCGGCCACCGGCTCGTCGACCGTCTCGGACGAGGACCTCTCGGGCTTCGCGGCCTCGCCGTGCCGGCCGCCGCTCACCGAGTCGTGGCTCGTCGGCGGGGCCACGACGACGGGCGCCGCGGACATCGTCGTCATCTCCAACCCCGGCGAGGTGGCTGCGACCGTCGAGCTCACCGTCTTCGGCACGAGCGGGCCCGTCGTCCCCCCGGGCGGCGACCTCGTGGTCGCGGCCGGATCGCAGCAGGCTCTCTCCCTCGCCGGGCTCGCCCTCGGGCAGGACAGCCCCGTGATCCGCGTCTCGGCGACCGGGGCCCCCGTGACGGCTGTGCTCCAGACGAGCCTCACCCGCACGCTCCTCCCGGGCGGTGTCGACCAGGTCGGTGCCATCGAGTCGCCCGACCCCGACATCGTGATCCCGGGCGTCGCGGTCGCCGCCGGCGACGGGCCCGCGACGGATGCCGCGACCGTCCTGCGCGTGCTGTCGCCGTCCGCCGACACGACCGCGCAGGTGACCGTCGTGCCGACGGGCGTCGCACAGCCCGTGTCGGAGCCGATCGAGGTGCCGCTCACGGCGGGACTGCCGCTCGACCTCGATCTCGGGGGCCTCGACCCCCGCGAGTACACCGTCCGGGTGCAGGCGGAGGCTCCCGTCGTGGGGGCCGTCTGGCAGACGACGGGCTTCGGCGAGGGGGCGGACTTCGCCTGGTACACGCCGGCGCCCGCGCTCGCCGTGCCGAGCCTCTTCGCGACGCCCACGGGTCCGTCGCCGGCGCTCACGGTCGCCAACCCCACTGCAGACGAGGCCCAGGTGACGGTCGACGCCGTCGACGGCTCGAGCTCCACGACGGTGGTGGTGCAGCCGGGGCAGTCGGCGCGGTTCAGCCTCCGCGCCCGGACCGTGTATTCGATCGACGCCGGCGGGATCGGCGTCCGCGCCGGCGTCTCGCTCACGGGCGACGACGCCCTCGCCGGGTATCCCGTGTGGTCCGGCGACACGGCGGCCGAGCCGATCGTCGTCTACCCCTAGGGCGCGAGCTCAGAAGAAGCGGAACCGCTCCGGGCCGAGGTCCCACGGATCCCGGTCGAGGTACTCGGCGGCGGCGCGGAAGACGCAGCTCTCGATCATCATGCGGCGGTGCAGCTCGTCGTTGCGGTGCAGATGGCTGAGCCGCTCGATGGGGAGGCGGTACAGGATGATGCGCTTCGCATCGGTCAGCACCTGCCACCGGGGGATGCCGTCGTCGTCGGTCGCCGCCGGCATGTCGGCGATCTCGAAGCTGACCTCCCGGAGCTCCTCCCACGCAGACCGGAGGAACTCGGCAGCCGTGCCCACGGCGAGGTCGAAGCGCTCGACGCGGGTGTCCAGCGGCGGGAGCGGCGGCCGGACGACCGGGCTCCGGCCCTCGCGACCGTGCCGGCCGTGGCGCGCGGGACGACGGCCGCGCCGGGCAGCGTCTCTCGTCCTCCGCCACGCCATGCACTCATCCTAGGCGTGCGCGTGCCGAGGACACCCGGGAACCTCGGGGCGCGCTGCGGCGCGGCATCCGTCGTCTGCCGGCCCTCCTGGATAGGGTCGGATCGATGCGCGAGAGACTCTGCTCCAAGGTGGGATGCGCCCGCGAAGCGGTGTCGACCCTCACGTACGACTACGGCGACCAGATGGCCGCCGTCGGCCCTCTCGGGCAGGACGGCGACCCGCACGCGCACGATCTCTGCGCGATCCACACCGACCGCCTGTCGGTGCCGAAGGGCTGGGTCGTCGTGCGGCACGAGACGCTGCGCGTCTAGGGCGCACAGGCTCCGCGGCGGTGGCCGTGGAACAATGGACGGATGCCGACTTCATCGCCCGTCGCCACGCCCACGACCGCCGTCGAGGAGCGCGCTCTCGACTTCGAGGTCGCCGACCTCTCGCTGGCCGAGGCCGGCCGCCACCAGATCCGCCTCGCCGAGAACGAGATGCCGGGTCTTATGGCGCTGCGCGAGGAGTTCGGCCCCACGCAGCCGCTGAAGGGCGCGCGGATCGCCGGCTCGCTGCACATGACCGTGCAGACCGCCGTGCTGATCGAGACCCTCGTGGCCCTCGGCGCCCAGGTGCGATGGGCGAGCTGCAACATCTTCTCCACGCAGGACGAGGCGGCCGCGGCGATCGCGGTCGGCCCCACCGGCACCGTCGAGTCGCCCGCCGGCGTTCCGGTCTTCGCCTGGAAGGGCGAGACCCTCGAGGAGTACTGGCGCTGCACGGACCGCATCTTCGACTGGTCGGCCGAGGGCTTCGACGGCCCCAACCTGATCCTCGACGACGGCGGTGACGCGACCCTCCTCGTGCACAAGGGCGTCGAGTTCGAGAAGGCCGGTGCCGTGCCGGACGGCGCGGCGGACGCCTCCGAGGAGTACCGGATCATCCTCGACACCCTACGCGCGAGCCTCGCTCGCGACCCGCAGCGCTTCACGCGCATCGCCGGCGAGCTCATCGGCGTGACCGAGGAGACGACGACGGGCGTCCACCGCCTGTACGAGCTCGCGGCATCCGGCGATCTGCTCTTCCCCGCCATCAACGTCAACGACTCCGTCACCAAGTCGAAATTCGACAACACCTACGGCATCCGTCACTCGCTGCCCGACGGCATCAACCGCGCGACCGACGTCCTCATCGGCGGCAAGGTCGCCTTCGTCGCCGGCTACGGCGATGTGGGCAAGGGATCGGCCGAGGCGCTGCGCGGCCAGGGTGCGCGCGTCATCATCGGCGAGGTCGATCCGATCTGCGCGTTGCAGGCCGCCATGGACGGCTTCCAGGTGGCGCGGCTCGAGTCGGTCATCGACCAGGTCGACATCATCATCACGGGCACCGGCAACACGCGGGTCGTGACGCCGGAGCACATCCTCGGGCTCAAGCACCTCGCGATCGTCGGCAACGTCGGCCACTTCGACGACGAGATCGACATGGCCGGCCTCGCCGCCATCCCGGGTGTCGAGAAGATCGAGATCAAGCCGCAGGTGCACGAGTGGCGCCTCCCCAACGGCCGGA
This sequence comes from Microbacterium sp. 4R-513, assembly GCF_011046485.1. Lineage (NCBI taxonomy): Bacteria > Bacillati > Actinomycetota > Actinomycetes > Micrococcales > Microbacteriaceae > Microbacterium > Microbacterium sp. 4R-513. Next base: position 290,693 of record NZ_CP049256.1, on the reverse strand, counting down.
GCGTCCTCGTGCTGAGCGAGGGCCGGCTCATGAACCTCGGCAACGCCACGGGGCATCCGTCGTTCGTCATGAGCGCGTCGTTCTCGAACCAGGTGCTCGCCCAGCTCGAGCTCTACACGAAGCGCGACGAGTACCCGGTCGGCGTCTACACCCTGCCCAAGACGCTCGACGAGAAGGTCGCGCGTCTGCACCTCGCGGCGCTCGGCGTCGAGCTCACCGAGCTCACGGCGGAGCAGTCGGCCTACCTCGGCGTGCCCGTCGACGGTCCGTACAAGCTCGACCACTACCGCTACTGAAGCTGAGGGCGTCCGCGGCTCCGCGCGCGGGCGGCCCCGTCACCGCTGCGGGAAGCCTCGCACCGCCCCCGTCGCCCCGGCGGTGAGCGCGGCGACCCGCTGGGCCTCGAGGTCCAGCGCCCGCAGCTCACGATCGCGCCGGACCGCGACGACCCCGCGGAGGAACGTCTCGGGATCCACCGGCGGCACGGGCGAGACGTGCTGTGCCGCTTCGGCGGCGAGGGATGCCGCGACCCGCGCCCGCGCGGCGGGCTCCATCGCATCGGCGTGCGAGACGAACTGCGCCGTCCGCCGCGCGAGCCGATCCGGCAGGCGCGCGACATCGGCCACCTGCGCCCAGCCGATGAGCGGGTACGGGATGCCGGGGGCCGATGCCGGCAGCGCGGGCGTCCGGGTGCGCTCGGAGTAGGTGCCGGCCAGAAGGTCGCCGAGCCGCTGCGAGCGGGGGGTGAAGGCCCCGACGATGGCGGCCACGGCGCCGGCCGTGAGCCAGATCTCGAAGACGCCGACGAGTGCGCGGATGAAAGCCTGACGGAAGCCCGAGGCGCCCCCGTCGGCGCGCACGATCCGTCCGCCCACGGCGAGCTTGCCGAGGCTGCGACCGCGCGTCGCGGTCTCGACGACCGTCGGCAGCACGACCGTCACGAGGACGATCGCGAGGATCGTGAGGATGGGCGAGACGCTCACGTCGAGGATGCTCTGACCGAGCAGCCACGAGGCGACGAGCGAGAAGAGGATCAGCACGCCGACGGCGAGCACGACGTCGATGAGAAGGCCGAGCGCACGCAGGAAGTAGCCGATCGGCTGCACGTCGAGCGCGACCGCTTCGCCCGTGAGGATCTCGTCCTGGCGGATGTCGACCACGGTCGGGGGCGGGGCGGCGCTCATGCGTAAAGTATGCCTAATGGACCTCGACGCGCTCACGACCGCCCGGCGGGCGGAGTGGGCGCGGCTCGACGAGCTGAGCCGTTCTCGGTCGCTCTCGGGTGCGGAGGTCGACGAGCTCGTCACCCGGTATCGCGCGGCGTCGGCGGACCTCGCCGACATCAAGACCTCGGCCGGCCGCACGATGCACGGCGACCACGTCTCGACGATGCTGGCGCGCGCACGGCTGCGGCTCACGGGCGGCCCCGAGAACGTGCTGCGGCAGATCCCGCGCTTCTTCGCCCTGCAGCTTCCGGCCGCCCTCTACCGGGTGCGATGGACGACCCTCGTCATCGCGGTGGCTTTCGTGATCGTCGTAGCGATCGTGGCCTTCTGGATCTCGGGCGATCCGGCGCTCGTGGCGACGCTCGGCAGCGATGCGCAGCTCTCGTACTACGCCGAGCACTCCTTCACCGAGTACTACAGCGAGAATCCCGCGGCGGTCTTCGCGGGCACGGTGTGGACCAACAACGCCTGGATCGCGGCGCAGTGCGTGCTGTTCGGCATCACAGGGATCTGGCCGGTCTACATGCTCGTGCAGAACGCCATCGGCGTGGGGACCGCGGCGGCCGTCATGATCGCCTACGGCCGAGGCGACGTCTTCCTGCTCTTCATCCTTCCGCACGGCATGCTCGAGCTGACGAGCATCTTCGTCGCGGCGGCCGCGGGCCTGCACATCTTCTGGGCCTGGGTCGCCCCCGGACGCCGCTCGCGCGCGGAGGCGCTCGCCGCGGCCGGGCGCTCCCTCGCGACCATCGCGATCGGCCTGGTCATCGCCCTCGCGATCTCGGGGCTGATCGAGGGCTTCGTGACGGCGCAGCCCTGGCCGTGGCCCGTCAAGATCGGCATCGGAGCGGCCGCGCTGGCCGCCTTCCTCTTCTACATGGTGTTCGTCGGCGGGCGTGCGTACCGCCGCGGTGAGACGGGCGACCTGACGGAATTCGAGACCGGCACGCCGACCCTCGTCGCCGGCTGAGCGCCCGGGTACGCCGGCGGAGCGCCCGGTTACGCCGGCTGAGCGCGGGAACGCCGGCCGAGCACCCGGGTAAGCCGGCTGAGCACCCGGGAACGAAGAACGGCCCGGATGCCGAGGCATCCGAGCCGTTCTCAGCGGATCGAGGGTCAGGCCCGCTTGGAGCCGTCGAACAGGGCCCGGTAGGCGAAGCCCGCGATGAGCGCACCGATGATCGGGAACACGATGAACACCCACAGCTGCGCGAGCGGCAGCCCGCCGCCGTAGACGGCGGTCGCGATCGAACGCGCCGGGTTCACCGAGGTGTTGTCGATCGGGATCGTCGCGAGGTGGATGAGCGTCAGCGTGAGGCCGATGACGAGGCCCGCGAATGCCGAATTGCCGCGGGTCGAATGCGTGACGCCGAGGATCACGATGACGAAGAGGGCCGTGAACAGCACCTCGACGACGATCGCGCCGAGGATGCCGAAGCCGCCGGGCGACAGGTCGTCCCAGCCGTTGCTCGCGAAGCCGCCGTCCTGAGCCCTGCTCAGCCAGTTGTCGGGGCCCGAGAGGCCGATGAGGACGATGAGGGTCGTCGCGACGAGACCGCCGATGACCTGCGCGATGATGTAGCCGAGCACGCCCCGCCACGGGAAGCGACCCGCTGCGGCGAGGCCGAGCGTCACCGCCGGGTTGAAGTGGCCGCCCGAGATCGGCCCGAAGGCGTACGCGCCGGCGACGACGGTCAGGCCGACGGCGAGAGAGACGCCGAGGAAGCCGACGCCCTTGTTCGCCGCCTCCGTGCCCTCCCCGAAACCTGCAGCGAAGAGCGCCGTGCTGATGACCCCGAGCACGAGGAGGAAGGTGCCGAACGCCTCGGCCGTCAGCGTCGCCGCGGTGGACGGGGCGACGGGCGTGTGCTCGAGCGGCGTGGCCGGGACCGGCACGTCAGGCTTTGGGTCGGCCGCGGCGGGCGTGTGATCGAGGGGAGTCGGGACAACCGGCTCCTCGGGGAGCGGATCGCTCATGAGGGCTCCTTCAGCGTGGGGAACGGCGGAACGGCCGCCGCTCGGGAGCATAGGGCACGTCCAGCGGACTCCCAGGTAAGCGGCGCGGCCAGCCGTCAGATTGCGAAACGGTCCGTCATCGGCCGCCCGTCAGAGCCGTCCCGCCGCCTTGAGGGCGAGATACCGGTCGGCGATCCGGGGAGGCAGCGCGTCCGGGGTGTCCGCGATGGCCTCGGCGCCCGCTCGGGCGATGGCAGAGGCGACGGATGCCGCGTCCCGCGCGGTCCGGGCCGCCGCCGCCTCGCGGTAGACGTCCGCCGCGTCCGGCCGCGGCTCGGGCGCCGCCGCCTCGTCGGTGACCGTCCCGACGAGGACGTGGGCACGGTGAGCGAGCGCAGGCAGGGAGCCGAGGAAGCCCCGCGCGGCCTCGGGGGCGTCCTGCGCCGTGAGGAGGACGACGAGGGAGGGGCGCGAGGTGAGGGCGCGGATCTGCGCGAAGGCGGCGTCCCAGTCGGTGTCGATGAGCTGCGGCTCGACCGGCGCCATCGCATCCACGAGCGCCGGAAGGAGAGCGGGGCCGTCGACGCGGGTGACGCGGGCGCGCGTCACCCGATCGAACATCAGGAGGTGGGTGTGGTCGCCGGCGCGGGTCGCGAGCGCTGCCAGCAGGAGTGCGGCCTCCATCGCCGCGTCCAGGCGTACGCCGTCGCCGACGCGCGCCGCCGCGGTTCGGCCGGTGTCGATGAGGATGACCACGTGCCGATCCCGCTCGGGGCGCCACGTGCGGAGCATCGTCGTGCTGGACCGGGCGGTCGCGCGCCAGTCGATCGAACGCACGTCATCGCCGCGCACGTATTCGCGGAGGCTGTCGAACTCGGTGCCCTGGCCGCGCATCTGGACGCTCGTCGAGCCGTCCAGCTCACGCAGCCGCGCGAGGCGCGACGGCAGGTGCCGGCGGGCCGTGAAGGGCGGCAGCACGCGAAGGGCGCCCCGGTCGTCGATCCGAACCTGCCGCCCCGCCAGGCCGAGCGGCCCGAGAGAGCGCACCACGACGAAGTCGCTGTGCAGCTCGCCGCGACGGCGCGGCAGGAGCGGCACGACGAGTCGACGGCGCTCGCCGCCCGGGAGGTCGAGTGGCAGGCGTTCGGGCGGTGCTCCCGCCGTCGGCTGCCACGCGTCGCGCACGCGGCCCCGGATGCGGCGCACGCCCGGGTTGGTGAGCCAGAGCTCCGTCTCGACTCGCTGGCCGAGGAGCGTGCGCCGGGGGATGCGCCGCTCGACCCTCAGCCCCCGCGCGGAGGCGGCGGCCGCGGCATCCGTCACCGCCGCCACGAGGCAGAGGAGCAGCCAGCCGGCCGCCGTCGCCCACGCGTCGACGCCCGCGAGCGACAGCAGCACGACGGGCACGGCGCCCAGGGCGACGAGGAGCGGGAGACGGCCGGTGACGTACATGGGCCGGGTCAGATGGGGACGCGCGTCTGCTGTACGACGGAGGCGAGGACGGCGTCGACCGAGACCCCCTCGAGCTCCGCGTCGGGGCGCAGGCGGATGCGGTGCCGCCACGTCGGCACGAGCATCGTCTGGACGTGGTCGGGCGTGATCGCGGGGTAGCCGCCGAGCCAGGCCCAGGCCTTTGCGGCAGCGAGGAGCGCGGTCGCGGCGCGGGGGCTCACACCGAGCTGCACCGACGGGCTGCGGCGCGTCGCCTGCGCCAGGTCGACGACGTAGCCGAGCACGTCGTCGGCGACTGTGACGGATGCCGCGGCCCGCTGCGCTGCGCGGATCTCGGCCGGCGAGACGACCTGGGAGAGGCCTGCTCCGGCGAGGTCGCGCGGGTCGAAGCCGCTCGCGTGCCTGCGGAGCACCGCGAGCTCGGCGTCGCGCGCGGGCACCTCGACGATGAGTTTGAGGAGGAACCGGTCCAGCTGCGCCTCGGGCAGGGTATAGGTGCCCTCGTGCTCGATCGGGTTCTGGGTCGCCGCGACGAGGAAGGGGTCGGGGAGGGCGCGCGTGACGCCGTCCGTCGACACCTGCCGCTCCTCCATCGCCTCGAGGAGGGCCGCCTGGGTCTTCGGCGGGGTGCGGTTGATCTCGTCGGCGAGCACGATGTTGGTGAAGACCGGGCCCTCGCGGAACTCGAACTCGCCGGTCTTCGCGTCGTAGACGAGCGACCCCGACACGTCGCCGGGCATGAGGTCGGGCGTGAACTGGATGCGCTTCGTGTCGAGCCCGAGCGCCGTCGAGAACGAGCGCACCAGCAGCGTCTTGGCGACGCCCGGCACACCCTCGAGCAGCACGTGTCCGCGCGAGAGGAGCGCGATCAGCAGGCCCGTGATCGTCCCGTCCTGGCCGATCACGGCCTTGCCCACCTCGAGCCGGACGCGGTTCATCGCGTCGCGGAGATGCTCCGGCGGGAGGGCCTGGGCGGCTGGCGTCGTGGTGACGTCGGTCATCGAGCGTTCCTTTCCGGGCGGACGGCCTGCCGGACCGCCTCCTCGAGATGGCTGAGCCGGTCGCGGAGAGCCACCAGCTGTGCGTCGTTCGCGGGAAGTTCTTCGATCAGGATGCCCCGTACCGCACGGCGGTCCCAGCCGAGACGATCGGCCGCGGCATCCGCGATCTCCGTCGCACTCGCCGCCGGGCCGAGCCCGAGAAGGCGTGCGAGCCGTACGAGCGCAGACAGTCGCAGCTGGTCGGCCGCGTGCACGGCGTCGCGCGAGCGGGCGTAGAGCCGAGCCCGCCCCTCCGTGGTCTCGGAGACCCGCACCGTCACGGGGAGACGCTCGGGCACGAGCGGTCCGAACCGCCGTCCTCGCCAGACGCCGGCCGCGACGGCCGCGAAGAGCAGGAGCACGATGACGGGGCTGACCCACGGAGGAGTCAGCTCGCCGAGCGAGGGGTCGTTGCTCGTGAGGTCGGTGTCGCCGGGACCTGGCATGTACCAGACGAGGTGCGGATGCCGCCCGAGCAGGTTGATCGCGAGGGCCGCGTTGCCGTTCTCGGCGAGGGACTCGTTGACGAAGAGCGTCCGGCCGTCGACGGCGCTCACGCGGCGCGCACCGTCGTCGGCGACGAGGAGTCCGGATCCGTCGCCGGAGGGGTAGCAGGCGACCGCGTCGCCGGTCGTCGTGAAGACGGCACCCGGCAGGACGGCGCCGGCGCGCTGCGCATCGGCGAGGTCGCAGCCGGGTTCGGCGAGCTCGCCCGATCCGTATCCGGCGGCGCGCGCTCCGGGCAGCAGCAGACGCAGAGTCCGGGACCGCGGGTCGATCAGCACGACGTCCTCCGCGCCGGCGGCGAGGTTCTCGACGGCCCCGTCCGAGAGCGCGGGCGTATCGGGCAGGACGAGGGTGGCGTCGCCGGACAGGAGGGCCTGCTGGGCGGAGTCGCGGTCCCGGGTGACCTCGACCTCGACGCCGTGCTCCCGCAGGACCTCCACGAGCGCGCGCGTGCCGTTCGGCCCGGCCGACTCCGGGTCGAGCGCGTCGCGCTGCGCCCACTGCGACAGCGCGGCCAGCGCGGCACCCACTCCGCCGACGAGCAGCACGACGATTGCGATGACGATCCACCCCGCGACGCCGCGACGCCGGCTGCGGGCGGGGGTCGCGGGCCAGCTCGGCGTCGACGTGGCCGCTGGGGCGAGGGTCATCGCACGGGTCCTGCGGGAAGGGGCTCGAGATCGACCGGGCGGCTGCGTGAGACGGTCTCATCGACGGCGACGATCCGTCGGTAGAGGTCCTCCGTTCCGGGACGGCGGAGGTACCGCACGTCGTCGAACGCGACGGCTGCCGCTTCGAGGGCGTCCGCCGAGGCCGGGAACACCCGGCCGGCGCGGCGTGCGAAGCCGTGGACGGTCGCGCCCGGAGGCGTCTCGACGGCCCCCCTCTCGACGGCTCCGCGCGCCAGTGCGCGGAAGCGGAGGACGATCGCGGCATCCCAGTCCCGTCGCGCGGCGGCACTCTCGGCGTCTGCCCGGAGCTGCCCCGCCGAGCGGGTCTCGGTCTCGCCGAAGAGCTCGGCCACCGCGACCCTCGAGCGGTGCGTCGCTCGCGGTCGGCCCCACACCAGGAAGGCGCCGACGATGAGGAGGACCACGATGATCGCCGCGACGATCGCGGCGGTCGAACCCCACGGACCGTCGAGCTGGGTCGAGAAGAGCCGTTCGAAGAACTCGGCGATCGCCCGGGCGATGCGGTCGAAGAGCGTCGGCTCCGCTTCGGCGTAGACGGGCTTGCTCAGCTCCTGCTCCGCCCACCGCCGGGCCTCTTCGCCGTCGGGAGTCAGGGGCGGGACGGAGTCGGCCAGGCGCGCGATGATCGGGGTCAAGCCCACGGCGACTCGCGGTCGGTGCCGTCCTGGGGCTCGACGGCCGCGCCGGTCCCGTGGGCCGGGTCTGCGGGCGCGGTCGTCCCGGCCGCAGACTGCTGTGTCTGCGGCGGCGGGGGAGAAGCCGGATAGGCCGGCTGCGGGGCCGAGTAGGCGAGCGCGTAAGTGCCGTAGGCGCCCGGCTGCGGCGGGTGCGCGGCATCCGTCGCCTGGCCGTATGGGCCTGCCGGATAGGGCGGCGGGGCGTACCCCTGGTACGGCGGGGCAGCCGCGTACCCCTGGTACGACTGCGGGGCCGGGTACCCCTGGTACGGCGGGGGATACCCCGGGGCGTACGCCGGTGCGGGGAAGCGGGGGGCGATGACCCGGCCGATGTGCTCGAGATAGGGATCCGGCAGACCCTGTGCGCCGGCATCCCTCCGCTCCACGTATGTGAGCAGATCGAGGTCGAGCCCCTCGTGGCGCATGCGGCAGTCGATGTAGATGAGAGCGGTCGCCGTCGCCTGGACGACGGTCGCAACGGCCTGGATGAGGAGGATCACCGCCTGCGACAGCAGTCCGCCCGCGATGAGCGCGATGATCTCGCCGACCTGCGGATCGCCCGTCGGCGTGATGATCGTCGACATTGCGACCGATGCGAACGAGAACGGGATGCTGACGACCTGCGAGATGCCCCAGAAGATGAGGTTCAGCAGGACGATGATGCCGAGGATCGGCCAGAACCGCCCGCGGGTCAGGCGCCAGGACCGGCCGAGGGCGTCGCCGATGGTCGCACGCTCGATGATGATGGCCGACGGCACGAGCGCGAGCTTGACCATGAGCCACCACACGACCGGGAGCGCGGCAAGGCCCAGGAGGACCCCCACGACGACCGCAGCGCCCGGCGCCAGGGCGGCGATGCCGAAGAGCGACACTCCGGCGAGCGCCACGACGGCGGTGATGGCTAGCAGCACGAGGAACGAGTAGCCGATCAGGCGCCAGGCGACGGGCTTGACCTTGCGCCACAGCGCTCCGAGTGTGAGCTTCTCGGCGAGGACCGCGTGCGCCACCTCGCTCACGACGACGCCCTGCACGATGACGCTGAGCGCCCCGGCGGCAAGACCGAGGACGGCGCCGACGACGACCGTGATGGCGACGGAGCCGGCGAGCACGGCCTGGTAGTCGTCGGAGCCCGGTCGCATGGTGTCGAGGCGCGAGAACGAGGCGATGGCGACACCGCCGATCGCGAGGATCACGAGGATGTAGGCGACGGCCTGCACGCAGAGTGCGAAGCCCAGCAGCACGCGGGGGTTCTGCCGCAGCGCCGCGAACGACCGGCCGAGGATCGTGCCGAACGTCAGCGGATGCAGCGGGATGATCCCGGGGCGCGACGCGGGCGTCCATGCCGGGTAGGCGGTCACAGCTCCTCCTCGTGCCCTCGCCGCGGGGGCCGCGGGGTCGCCGGGCAGATCCCTATCGTGTCACATCGCCCGGCTCGCGCCCGAGGGCCGTCCCCAGGCCGCTCGGCGGGCGCTCGGCGGGTGTCGACGCCCGCTCAGGCAGGGTCGACTACTCTGTGTCCAGTGCGCCATGGGGAGGGAGCGGGCGACCGCAATGCCTCGGGGCCGGACGAGAAGGACGAAACGCGCGCGATGACTTCACGCATCCTGGTGGTCGACGATGACACCGCCCTCGCCGAGATGATCGGCATCGTGCTCCGCACGGAGGGCTTCGACACCGTGTTCTGCGCCGACGGCGCGAAGGCGGTCGAGGCGTGGCGGTCGGAGCGGCCCGATCTCGTGCTGCTCGACCTCATGCTCCCGGGCATCGACGGCATCGAGGTGTGCACGCGCATCCGGCAGGAGAGCGGCATCCCGATCATCATGCTCACCGCGCGCACCGACACCGCCGACGTCGTCAAGGGGCTCGAGTCGGGTGCCGACGACTACATCGTCAAGCCGTTCAACCCCAAGGAGCTCGTCGCGCGCATCCGCACGCGCCTGCGCCCCGCCTCGCAGCCCTCGAGCGACACGCTGCGCATCGGCGATCTCACGGTGGACGTCGCCGCGCACGAGGTGCGGCGCGGCGAGAGCTCGATCGCGCTCACCCCGCTCGAGTTCGAGCTGCTGGTGGCGCTCGCGTCCAAGCCCCAGCAGGTGTTCTCGCGCGAGATGCTGCTCGAGCAGGTATGGGGCTACCACTACAAGGCCGATACGCGGCTGGTCAACGTCCACGTGCAGCGTCTTCGCGCGAAGGTCGAGCTCGACCCCGACAACCCGAAGATCGTCACGACGGTCCGCGGCGTGGGCTACCGGGCCGGGGCGGTCGTGTGAGGTGACCGTGACGTCGGCGCAGACCGGAACGGTCTCGACGCCGCTCCGCGCATCGGGGGGATGGCGCGACTGGCGCAGCTGGCCCGACAACGTCGCAGCGCTCTGGCGCCGCTCGCTGCGCTTCCGCATCGTCCTCGTGACCCTCGGCCTGACCGCGATCGCCGTGCTGATCGCGTGTGTGCTCATGGCGCTGTTCATCCAGAACGACCTGTTCGTCACGCGCCGCGATCAGGCGCTGAGCGACGCGCGCCGCGCGACGACGGCGGCGCAGCAGACGCTCGACACCGCGAACATCGAGAGCGGCGACACCGCGCAGCTGCAGAGCCTCATGACGAGCGTGCGCAACATCCTCATCCAGCAGTCGTCGACCGACATGATCTCGGCCTCGCGCATCGACCGGACGGCGCCCCAGGCGCCGCAGGACTTCACCGTCGGCGGCTTCGACGAGTCGCTCGTGTCGGAGGGCATGAGCGACGCGGTCCGCAAGAACGCCGCACCCCAGTGGTGGCAGTCCGTGGCGCTCCCGGCCGATGGGGGCGGCACGATGCCGGGGATCGTCGTCGGGCAGCAGCTCCTCGTGCCCGAGGTCGGCGCCTACGAGCTCTATTTCGCCTACGACCTGGGCAGCGCCGACCAGACCCTCGGGTTCGTGCAGGGCGTGCTGTGGGTCGTCGGGGTCGCGCTCATCCTCATCATCGGCGGGATCGCGTGGTTCGTGCTGCGGTCGGTGACAACCCCGATCGGGGAGGCCGCCGACACCAGCGCGCGCCTCGCTGCCGGCGAGCTCACCGTTCGCCTGCCCGTCCACGGTGAGGACGAGCTCGCCACTCTGGGGCGGTCCTTCAATGCGATGGCCGACAGCATCGAGTCGCAGATCAAGGAGCTCGCCGACCTCTCGCTCGTGCAGCAGCGCTTCGTGTCGGACGTGTCGCACGAGCTGCGCACGCCGCTCACCACGATCCGGCTCGCGGCCGACATGATCAACGACCAGCGCGAGGAGTTCGACCCGGCGACGGCGCGGGCGGCCGAGCTCCTCAACGCCCAGGTGCAGCGCTTCGAGACGCTCCTCACCGATCTCCTCGAGATCAGCCGCTACGACGCCGGCTCGGTGCAGCTCGAGCTCGAGGCGACGAGCCTCGCCCACCTCGCGGAAGACGTGATCGCGTCGATGCACCAGCTCGCCGAGCAGCACGGGACCGATGTGCGTCTGGTCGCCCCGGGCGGATATTCCCCCGTGGACATGGATCCGCGCCGCGTCCGCCGGATCGTCCGGAACCTCCTCGGCAACGCGATCGAGCACGGTGAAGGCAGGCCCATCGTCGTCACGGTCGACAGCAACCAGCAGGCCATCGCCCTCGGCGTGCGCGACTTCGGCATGGGCATGCGCCCCGAGGAGGTCGAGCACGTCTTCGACCGCTTCTGGCGCGCCGATCCGTCGCGCACGCGCACGATCGGCGGAACCGGGCTCGGGCTCTCGATCGCCCTCGGCGACGCGCGGCTGCACGGCGGGGAGCTCGCGGTGTGGTCCGAGCTCGGGCGCGGCTCGAACTTCGTGCTGACGCTGCCCCGTACGCCTGCACCCCTGAGCGGCACGTCGCCGATCCGCCTCGAGCCGGTCGACGAGGTGCCGGAGGAGTTCGGCCGCACCGAGCCGATCGATCTGCCGACTGTTCCCGCGCCCGCTCCGTCCGGTGCTGACGCGGGGGAGCAGGCTTCCGGCCGGGTGGGTCCGACCGCGGCCCGAGGAGGCGCGTCGTGAACCGCCGCCGCGCAGTCGTGGCGGCGCTCGCCGCCCTCGCGTTGGCCCTCGCCGGCTGCGCGGGGCTGCCGACGACCGGGCCCGTCACCCCCGGCCTGGAGGCAGGGGCCGAGGCGGGCGAGCCAGACTTCGCCTTCCGCCCTGACAGCCCCCAGCCCGGCGCGACACCGCAGGAGATCGTCGACGGCTTCATCCGAGCGGGCACGGGACCCGGCAAGGACGGACAGTGGTCGGTCGCGAAGGAGTACCTCGCGCAGGGCACGAGGTGGAACCCCACCGCGCGGGTCACGATCGACGAGCCCGGCGACCGCGTGTACTCGTCCTCGGCCGAGGACCAGGTGTCGCTCACGGTCAGCCACGTCGCCGATGTCGACGACATCGGCGCGTACGAGCCGAGCGCAGGCGAGCCGTTGAAGCTCGACTTCCGCCTCGCCGTCCAGCCCGACGGGGAGTGGCGAATCACCGAGGTCCCCGACGGCCTCGTGCTCGACATGTCCCAGTTCTCGAGCGTCTTCCAGCGCTACGCCCTCATGTACTTCGACCCCACGTGGCGGTTCCTCGTGCCCGATGTGCGCTGGTTCCCGCGGGTGAATGCCGCGACCTACGTCACCGATGCCCTCATCGACGGGCCGCCGGCGCCCTGGCTCGCGGCATCCGTCGCCTCGGCCTTCCCCGATTCGGTCTCGGTGCGCCCCTCCGTTCCCGTGGACAGCGACGGCGTCGCACAGGTGGAGCTGGATGCCTCGGCCGCCGAGCTGAGCCCCGACACCCAGTCGCGGATGCAGGCGCAGCTCGAGGCGAGCCTCGCCGACGCCCGCGTGTCCACGGTGGAGATGACGGCCGGGACCACCCCCCTCGACGTCGAGCCCGCCGCCACCCGCTCGACGCGAGTGAGCTCGCTGGCGGCCGTTCAGACCGAGCAGGGCTTCGGCTTCCTCAACGGCGACGAGGTCGACCCGATCGACGGTCTGACCCCCGCGATGCGGCAGGTCGACCCCCTCGCGATCCAGGTGGCCCCCGACCGCGACTTCGCCGCGGTCCATGTCACGAGCGGCTCCAACGTCCGGGTGCAGGCCGACGGCGACGTGTTCGAGTTCGACAGCCGGCCCGGCCTCGTCGATCCGACGGTGGACCCCTCGGGCTACACCTGGAGCGTCCCGCGGGATGCCCCGAGCACCCTCATCGCCTTCGCCGCAGGCAGCGAGCAGACGCCTATCGACAATGCGTGGCCGGAGGCGACCCGAGTGAGCTCGATCGCGATGTCGCGCGACGGCACGCGGCTCGCGGCCGTCGTGACGTCGAACGGGCGCTCGGCGGTCTGGGTGTCGGGCGTCGTCCGCAAGCAGGACGGCACGCCGTCGGCGCTCGGCGAGCCTCTCCTGCTCGACTCGCTCGCGACCGAGAACGCCTCCGTCGCGTGGCTCGACGACATCACCGTGGGCGTCCTGTCGGGGATCGGGATCGAGCCGGAGGTCGTCGAGCTGACCGTCGGCGGTCCCTCGGCCGTGACGCCGGCCCCCGCGGGGGCGGCGCAGCTCGCGGGCGGCAATCAGGGGACGATGCGCGTTCGCGGCGCGCAGGGCGCCCTCTACTCCAAGCGCGGGTCCACCTGGCCGCAGACGGGCGCCGGCATCCTCGTGCTGGCGACGCAGCAGGGCACTCCCCAGTAGCGATCCTCGAAGCGGCGGATGCCTCGTCCTCTCCTCCCCGGGCGCTCGAAGCCGGCGGTCGTCCACGCCCGCGGCCGACGGCTCGCGGGAGGCGTCGAGTTCCCGCGAGGCTCTCGGGGTGCTTCGCCTTCCGCCCGTCGTCAGAGGGGCGCTGTCCGACGCCCTCACGCTCGTGCTGCCCGTCGACTGCGCCGGCTGCGACGCCCCGGACACGCCGCTGTGCGAGGACTGCCGCGCCGCGCTGGCTCCGCGAGCGCGGAGGCGCACAGTCGAGGGCATCCCGGTGTGGAGCGGGCTCGAGTTCGAGGGCACCGCGGCCCGCGTCATCCGCTCGCTCAAGCAGGACGGCCGCACGGGGCTCGCTGCAGCGCTCGCGCCCGCGCTCGCCGCAGCGGTCCGCGCCGCTTCAGGCGGGGTTCCCGTCGTCGTCGTGCCGATCCCGACGTCGCGGGCGGCGTACCGCCGACGCGGCTACCGCGTCCCCGACCTCGTCGCACGACGAGCCGGGCTCCGGGTCGAGCGGCTCCTCGCATCAGGGCGGCGCACCGCCGACCAGAGGGGCCTCGGACGCGGGGAGCGCCGGCGGAACGTCGCCGGGTCCTTCGTCGCGCGACGCTCCGTGTCGGGCCTCCGAGTCGTCGTCGTGGACGACGTCGTGACGACCGGCGCGACCCTCGCCGAGGCCGTCCGCACCCTGCGGGCGGCAGGCGCAGAGGTCGTCGGCGCCGCCACGGTCGCCTCGACCCCGCGCCTCGTCTTGCGCGGGTGACACATCGCAAACTGCCAGGTGACAGGTCGAGGGTGCGCGGCTACCGTGGGGGTGACAAGGCGACTGAAGGTCCGCCCTTGGCCGGGTGGACCGGAACAAGGAGGTCAAGGATGGAAACCAGCATCGTCGGCGTGGGAGTGGGGATCACGGATCGCTTCCGCTCGGTCGTCGAAGAGAAGGCGACCCGGATCGAGCACCTCGCTCCTCGCGCTCAGCGCGTCGAAGTCAAGGTCACGCATCGCGCGTACCACAACGGTCGGATGGAGGACTCGACCGTTGAGATGACCCTCACGGGGAAGGGCCCGGTGGTCCGGGCCGAAGCGGTCGACGGCGACAAGTTCGCCGCACTCGACCTGGCCGTCGACAAGCTGTGCGAGCAGCTGCGGCGGGCCAAGGACAAGCGGGTCGACTCCCGCAACCACCCTCGCGGCGCCAAGTTCGAGAAGGAGAGCGGCGCCATCCAGGGGATCGATCTGCAGCCGGCATCCGTCGATGTCATCCGAGCCGTCGCGACCGGCGAGATCCCCATCGTCACGGGCAACGAGGAAGAAGAGGGCTACACGCCCGTCGTGATCCGCACGAAGAGCTTCGACGCCGAGTGGATGACGGTCGAAGAGGCCGTCGACCGCATGGAACTGGTCGGGCACGACTTCTTCCTGTTCATCGACGCCCGCACTGATCACCCGAGCGTCGTGTACCGCCGCAAGGGCTGGGACTACGGCGTCATCTCGCTGAGCGCACAGGCCGGCCCCACGGAGCTCGCCTCCTGATACAGACCGATGAAGAGAGGGGATGCCGCAGCCGCGGCATCCCCTCTCTTGTCGTTGCGGACGCGGCGGAACGTCAGTCGAAGAAGCCGTCGAGCAGGCTTCCGATCACGAGACCGCCCATGATGCCGCCCATGACGTCTCCGGCGCCGCCGCCGCGGCGGCCGCCGCCCCAGCCCTGCGGCTGACCGCCCCAGGCTCCGTAGCCGGGCTCGCCCCAGCCCTGCGGACGGTACGCCTCGATGTCGCGCTGGGCGAGCTGCAATCCCTCGCTCGCCAGGAACGCTGAACGGCGGGCGACGGCCAGCGCCTGCTCGCGCTGCTCTTCCGGGATGCTCGTGACGGTCGCGGCGGAGGCGCCGAGGTAGCGGTCGAGGTCGAGGCGCAGCCGCTCCGCCTCCGCGAGCCGCGTGCGCGCGTCGGCCCCGATCCAGCCCCGGTGGCCGGCGATGACGTCGCGGGCGACGGCGAGCTGGCGGTCGGCGTCGTCGATGGCGTTGCGGACGTGCGTGTAGTCGGGGACGGGGTGCGCCTCACGCTCGCGGGCGGCGGCGATCGCGGCATCGAGGCCCGCGTTGGCCTCGCGCATGCGCGTGAGCTGCGTGAAGGGGTCGGTGTTCACCCCGGCGGCGGGAAGGCCCGCGAGGGCGGCCTCGAGCTCCCGGACGGCGTCGAGGACAGCCGGGACCTGCGGTGCCTGACGGGCCGCGACGAGGTCGCCCCGCGAGTCCTCGATGACGGCGGCGAGGATCGACTCGGCGCGCAGCGCCTCGACCTCGAACGTCTCGACGGCCTCGATCAGAGTCCCCGCGCGGCGCACCGCTTCGGTGGATGCCTCGAGCGCGAGGTTCGCCTGCTCCCGCTGACCCGCCTCGCGCCGGCGCTCCGAGACTCCGGCGCTGTGCTCGGCGAAACCGAGGAGCTGCTCGGCCTCGGCCGGGTTCGCCTCGATCTGGCGCAGCGCCTCGGCGGAGTAGCGCGCGCTCAGGCGCGTCAGCGTCTCGCGGGCCTGGGGGAGGAGCTCGCGGAGGCGCACCGCATCCCTCCGCACTCCGGCGAGGATCTCGGGCGCGCGCCGGGCCCGCGCGATGCGCTCTGCGAGGACCTCGGTGCGATCGTCGAGGAGCTCTTCGGCCCAATCGCAGAGCTGCACGATGCGGGCGTTGCGGGTGCGGAGCTCTTCCGCCGTGTCGGGGATGTCGTCGTGGTTCAGCTGGTTCAGGTGGAACGCCTCGCCGAGGTGCTGACGCACCGCCTCGAGGGCGTCGCTGAGATCCTTCGTCGCCTCGGGCCCGAGCTCGGCTTCCGCGAAGACGAGCTCATCGGTCGTGAGCCGGATGCGCTCGTCGGCCTCGACGATCGCGGTCTGTGCGCGCCGGGCGAGATCCGCATCCTGAGCGAGAAGCTCCTCGTTGTCGCGCTTGCGCTTTCCCCAGAATCCGGCCATGGATCGATCCTACGATCGCGCGGTGGAGCGCCCACCGCGCCGGGCTGGGCGTCCGCCGCGAGTCGGAAGGACATCCGCGGCGGGTGAGGCCGCCGTTTCCGGACTGTCCTGGCTGGCCGTCTGGGCGCACAATGACCGTCAGGTCCGCCGTGGTCGCCGCATCGCAGGCCCGGCGGGACTCCCCCGCACAGGGGAGCCTCGGGACCCGTTCCCGGCCTCGCCCTCGCCGATCAGGAGGCAGCCATGCCCTTGCCGAAAGCACTCGTCCCCGTCTCGATGCGCGGATACCGGCCCGCCTGGCTGGGCCGCGACCTGCTCGCGGGCGTCACGCTGGCCGCCGTCGCCATCCCCGAGGTCATGGGGTACACGTCCATCGCGCAGACGCCGGTCGTGACGGGTCTGTACACGATCCTCCTGCCGCTCCTCGCCTTCGCCCTGCTGGGCTCCTCGAAGCTCCTCGTGGTGGGCGGCGATTCGGCGACGGCGGCGATCCTCGCCGCGGGGCTCGCCGGCGCGGGCATCGCGGGGCTGCAGCCCCAGTCGCCGCAGTGGGTCGCGCTGTGCGGGCTGACCGCCCTCATCACCGGTGTCATCCTCCTCATCGCGAGGCTTCTGCGGCTGGGATTCCTCGGCGACTTCCTCTCGGCATCCGTCCTGATCGGCTTCCTGACCGGCGTCGGCATCCAGGTCGCGAGCGGCCAGATCCCCGACATCCTCGGCGTTCCCAAGGGCACCGGCAACTGGTTCCAGCAGCAGTGGGCGTGGATCACCGGGGCCGGACAGCTGTCCTGGCCGACCCTCGCCTACGGGGCGGGGACCATCGCGATCATCTTCCTGTTCAAGCTGCTCCTGCCGAAGATCCCCGGCGCGATCGTCGCGGTCGTCGGCCTGCTCGCAGTGGCGACGCTGACGGATGCCTCCTCCTACGGCGTCGCCGTCATCGGCGCCATCCAGGGCGGCCTCCCGCCCATCGGGCTCCCGCAGGGCATCCAGTGGAGCGACGTCGCCGCGGTCGTCCCCACGGCGTTCGCGTGCTTCTTCATCGTCATCGCGCAGAGCGCCGCCACTTCCCGAAGCTTCGCGCTCAAGCACGGCGACCGCGCCGACGTCAATCGCGACATCGTCGGCCTCTCCGCCGCGAACCTCGCGGCGGGGCTCAGCGGGACGTTCGTGGTCAACGGATCCCCGACCAAGACGCAGATCCTCGACGGCGTGAAGGGCCGCACCCAGGTCGCGAACCTCGTCGTCGTGGTCGTGACGCTCCTCGTGCTGCTCTTCCTCACGGGCCTTCTCACCGACCTCCCGAAGGCGGTGCTCGCCGGCGTCGTCTTCGTGATCGGCATCGAGCTCATCGACATCAAGGGGCTCGCGCGCGTATCTCGGCGCCGTCCGCGCGAACTGGTCATCGCGATCATCACGGCTCTCACGGTGGTCATCGTGGGCGTCGGGGCGGGCATCGTCCTGGCGCTCGTGCTGTCGCTGCTCGACGTCATCGAGCGCCAGTACAAGGCGCGGGCCCTCGTGCTCGCACCCAAGGCGGACGGCGGCTACGACTACGCGAAGGCCGCGCCGGGCGTGCAGAGCGCCCCCGGGCTCATCGTCTTCCGGTTCGATGCGGACCTCTTCTTCGCGAACGCGAGCGGGTTCACCGACCGCGTCGAGGCCGTCGTCTCGGCGGCTCCCGACCCCGTGCGATGGTTCATCCTCGACTGCACGGGGGTGACCGACGTCGACTACTCGGCTGGTCAGAGCCTCGCCGACGTGACGGACTACCTGCACAAGCGCGGCATCCATCTCGTCCTGGCGCGCCCCGAGGCAGACCTTCTCGATACGCTGCGGCGCTATGAGCTGATGGACCGCATCAGCCCCGACCACGTCTTCGACGACCTGGACAAGGCCGTCGCCGCCTTCCCCGAGTCCGCGGGCGAGCGCCCGCCCGCGCCGCCCGCCTGATCCGCCTCAGCCCGCGGCGGCGACGGATGCCTCGGCCCGCGCGGGGCGGCCGCGCTTGGGCCGCTCGGTCGACAGCGCGAGCGCCATCGCGCGCGCCGGATGCTTCGCAAGGCGCTCCTCGGCCCGGTCGAGCCAGCGGAGCTCGGCTTCGGCGGCGAACACCATCGAGTCCACCACGAGAGTGCGGGCGAGGGCCTCGGCATCCGTCCCCTGCGGCGAGCCCTGCGAATCGGCGAGCCGGCGGAGCTGCGCGACCGATGCGCGCCGCTGCGCCCGGATGACCTGCGAGACGTCGACCCCGGGAAGCGTCGCGGCGACGGCGAGCTTGATCGCGAGCTCGTCCCGCGTGGCCGCCGAGCGTTCGACGGGGGAGTCGAGCCACCGTCGCACCTCGTCGCGTCCCGCGTCGGTGATGCGCCAGTACACGTGCCCGTGCTCGTCGGCGCCCGCCTTCTCGGCGAGCCCGTCCCGCTCGAGGCGATCGAGCGTGTTGTAGATCTGCCCGACGTTGAGCGACCAGGTCGAGCCCGTGCGCCGGTCGAACTCGGACCTCAGCTGATAGCCGTAGCACGGCCCCTGGTCGAGGATCGCGAGCAGACTCTGACGCACCGACATGGCAACTCCTTCTGCATACCCGGTATGCAGTTGCTGAGCCTAGGGACTCCCGCCGGGAGGGCGACGGATGCCTCGCCGCGAAGCGGCGGACCCGCCGACCTCCGCGAGCCCGTCGAGGCTCGGCATCCACAGCACCTTTCAAGGTCACAGACGGATAACATGGGACAGTATGCCTAGGCGCTGGGGCGCCGGGCGGCACCGGTGCCGAGCGGCACCGGACCCGACAGATGGAGACACTCCGTGGCCAATCCTCTCGAGAAACTGCTTCGTGCCGGCGAGGGCCGCATCCTCCGGCGGCTTCAGCAGGTCGTGAAGGCCGTCAACGCCCTCGAAGAGGACTACGCGCATCTCACCGATGAGGAACTGCGCAACGAGACCGTCGAACTGCGCGCCCGCTACGACGCCGGTGCGACGCTCGACCAGCTCATGCCCGAGGCGTTCGCGGCCGTCCGCGAGGCCGCGAAGCGCACGCTCGGCCAGCGGCCGTACGACGTCCAGATCATGGGCGGCGCCGCCCTGCATCTCGGCAACATCGCCGAGATGAAGACCGGTGAGGGCAAGACGCTCACCGGCGCCTTCCCGGTGTACCTCAACGCGATCGCGGGCCAGGGCGTGCACGTCGTCACGGTCAACGACTACCTCGCCGGTTACCAGTCCGAGCTGATGGGCCGCATCTACCGCGCCCTCGGCATGACCACCGGCACGATCCTCGCCGGCCAGACGCCCGCCGTCCGCCGCGAGCAGTACAACGCCGACATCACCTACGGCACGAACAACGAGTTCGGCTTCGACTACCTGCGCGACAACATGGCGTGGCGCAAGGAGGACCTCGTCCAGCGCGGTCACTTCTTCGCGATCGTCGATGAGGTCGACTCGATCCTCATCGACGAGGCCCGCACGCCGCTCATCATCTCGGGTCCGTCGTCCGGCGAGGCGAACCGCTGGTTCATGGAGTTCGCCAAGATCGCGAAGACCCTCGAGCCCGGCGTCGACTACGAGGTCGACGAGAAGAAGCGCACGATCGGCGTGCTCGAGCCCGGCATCGAGAAGGTCGAGGACTACCTCGGCATCGAGAACCTCTACGAGTCGGCGAACACACCCCTCATCTCGTTCCTCAACAACTCGATCAAGGCGCTCGCGCTCTTCAAGCGCGACACGGACTACGTCGTCATGAACGACGAGGTCATGATCGTCGACGAGCACACCGGACGAATCCTCGTGGGCCGCCGTTACAACGAGGGCATCCACCAGGCCATCGAGGCCAAGGAGAACGTGCCGGTCAAGGCCGAGAACCAGACCCTCGCCACCGTCACGCTGCAGAACTACTTCCGCCTCTACGACAAGCTGGCGGGCATGACCGGAACGGCCGAGACCGAGGCCGCCGAGTTCATGTCGACCTACCAGCTCGGAGTCGTGCCCATCCCGACGAACCGGCCCATGATCCGCAAGGACCAGCCCGACCTCGTCTATAAGAATGAGCAGGCGAAGTTCGCCCAGGTCGTCGAAGACATCGCCCGCCGGCACGAGTCCGGCCAGCCGGTGCTCGTCGGCACGGTCAGCGTCGAGAAGAGCGAGTACCTCTCGCGGCTCCTCGCCAAGAAGGGCATCAAGCACGAGGTCCTGAACGCGAAGAACCACGCCCGCGAGGCCGAGATCGTCGCGCGCGCCGGCCGGCTGGGTGCTGTCACCGTGGCGACGAACATGGCCGGCCGCGGCACCGACATCATGCTCGGCGGCAACGCCGAATTCCTCGCTGTGCAGGAACTGAAGGCGAAGGGCCTGGACCCCGTCGAGACGCCCGACGAGTACGAGGCCGAGTGGGACACGGTGTACGAGGCGATGCGCGAGCGCGTCGCCGCCGAGAGCTCGTCCGTCGTCGAGGCGGGCGGCCTGTACGTCCTGGGCACCGAGCGCCACGAGTCCCGCCGCATCGACAACCAGCTGCGCGGTCGCTCCGGCCGTCAGGGCGACCCGGGCGAGAGCCGCTTCTACCTGTCGCTCACCGACGACCTCATGCGCCTCTTCCAGTCCGGCGCCGCCGAGGCGATCCTCGCGCGCACGAACTTCCCCGACGACGTCGCGATCGAGTCGTCGATGGTGTCGCGCGCCATCAAGAGCGCCCAGTCGCAGGTCGAGGCGCGCAACGCCGAGATCCGCAAGAACGTCCTCAAGTACGACGACGTCCTGAACCGCCAGCGCGAGGCCATCTACTCCGACCGCCGGCACATGCTGCAGGGCGATGACATCGCCGACCGCGTCAGGCACTTCATCGAGGACGCGATCGAGGCCGTCATCGACGACCACACGTCGACCGGACACACCGAGAGCTGGGACTTCGACGCCCTCTGGACGGAGCTCAAGACGCTCTACCCCGTCAGCGTCACGATCGACGAGGTCGTGGCCGAGGCGGGCACGAAGGGCCGGATCACGCCGGAGGGCCTCAAGCGCGAGCTGCTCTCCGACGCGACGATCGCCTACCAGAAGCGCGAAGAGACTCTCGGCTCCGCCGCCATGCGCGAGCTCGAGCGCCGCGTCGTGCTGCAGGTGCTCGACCGCCGCTGGCGGGACCACCTGTACGAGATGGACTATCTCAAGGACGGCATCGGACTGCGTGCGATGGCCCAGCGCGACCCGCTCATCGAGTACCAGCGCGAGGGCTACCAGATGTTCCAGGCGATGATGGGGCAGATCAAGGAGGAGTCGGTCGGCTACCTCTACAACCTCGAGGTCGAGGTGCGCCGCGCCGAAGGCGAGACCGAGGTCGACGCGAAGGGCCTCGGCGCGACCCCCATCGAGGGCCAGCGCCTGGAGTACTCCGCCGCGAACGACGCCGGCGAGGTCGAGGTGCGGAACGACCGCGGCCAGGTGCAGCAGTCCGCGACCAACCGCCTCCGCCAGGCGGCCGCGGCGGCCGCGGCATCCGCTCCCGGCCAGCAGGCTCCCGCCGCGCAGACCCAGACGCAGACGGCCACGCGCGAGGCGCCCCGTGGCGCCTTCGGACAGCGGACGGATGGCTCGACCCCGCCGCCGCAGAACCGCGCGCAGCGTCGTGCGGCCGAGAAGAACAAGTAGGCAGCTGCATCGGAACGCCCCGGACCTCGTCGGAGGTCCGGGGCGTTCCGTCTTCCATCGCCCGCTCGACGACCCGCCTTGAGTCGGCGGGGGAGGGCCACTCGTGGTCCTTTGGCCCGAGGAGCGCCCGGATATCCTGATCCGATGAGCAAGACCGTGCCCCTGCGAACGCTCGATCAGTCGAGCAAGCTGAAGAACGTCCTGTACGAGATCCGCGGACAGGCACTCGTCGAGGCAGATCGGCTCGAGGCAGAGGGACACCGCATCCTCAAGCTCAACACCGGCAATCCCGCGGCGTTCGGGTTCGAGGCGCCGTTCCAGATCGTGCGCGACATGATCGAGGCGATTCCGAACGCCCACGGCTACAGCGACAGCCGCGGCATCGCCTCCGCACGCCGCGCCGTCGTGTACCGCTACGAGCAGGAGCCGGGCTTCCCTCGGGTCGACCCCGACCACGTGTACCTCGGCAACGGCGTGTCCGAGCTCATCACGATGACGATGCAGGCCCTCCTCGACGAGGGCGACGAGGTGCTGATCCCGGCTCCCGACTATCCCCTGTGGACGGCGATGACGAGCCTCGGCGGCGGCACGCCCGTGCACTACGTCTGCGACGAGGGCAACGGCTGGCAGCCCGACCTCGAAGACATCCGCTCGAAGGTCACCGAGCGCACCAAGGCCATCGTTGTCATCAATCCGAACAACCCGACCGGCGCCGTCTACACGCGGGAGGTGCTCGACGGGATCGCCGACATCGCCCGCGAGCACTCGCTCCTCCTCCTCGCCGACGAGATCTACGACCGGATCCTCTTCGACGATGCGAAGCACATCCCGATGGCCACGATCGCGCCGGACCTGCTCTGCCTCACCTTCAACGGCCTGTCCAAGACGTATCGCGTCGCGGGCTACCGCTCGGGCTGGCTCGTGATCACAGGCCCCCAGCGCCACGCTGCTGGATTCCTCGAGGGCATCACGCTCCTCGCATCGACGCGCCTGTGCCCGAACGTCCCGGCGCAGCACGCCGTGCAGGCCGCCCTCTCGGGCGTTCAGTCGATCGACGCGCTCATCGCGCCCACTGGGCGCCTCCACGAGCAGCGCGACGCCGCATGGGAGGGGCTCGAGGAGATCCCCGGCGTGACTTGCGTCAAGCCGCAGGGCGCCCTCTACGCCTTCCCACGGCTCGACCCGGAGTTCTACGAGATCCGCGACGATCAGAAGCTCGTTCTCGATTTCCTCATGGCCGAGCACGTCCTCCTCGTGCCGGGGACGGGGTTCAACTGGGCGACCCCCGACCACCTCCGGATCGTGACGCTGCCGGAGGCCCGCGTGCTGACCGAGGCCGTCGAGCGGCTGGGCAACTTCCTCTCGTCATACAAGCAGTGACGCCCCGCTGACGGCGGAAGCGGCATCCGTCAACCCCTCGCGACCCGCCTATGCCCGGCCTAGCGTGACGGCATGTCCATCGAGTTGAACCAACCGGCGTTGAAGAACGCGCGCGCTCTGGTGCGCGACGGCAAAGTCGAGCGCGACGAGCGGGACGACTGGTCGGAGGCGGCCCCGACGGCCGATGAGGAGAACGCCTTCATCGAGCGGGAGGGCTGGACCGAGTACTCGCACTGGCACCTCGGCATCGACCGGAGCGAGAACCTCGAGACGAAGGGGGCCTACTCGTTCCCGTTCGGCGACTTCCGGAAGGTGCACCGCGGAGGGGTGATCGCCGGCGAGAGCCGAGCGGGTCAGTACGACCACGCCGAGATCCGCGATGCGCTCAAGAAGCTCCTGGAGCTTATCGACGGGGATGCCGGCGACTAGCCGATCCCGCGCTCGCAGGACGAGCGGGCGGCCACGACGCTGGGGCCGACCCGCCGCCGGTCTGAGGTCAGAGAAGGGCCAGCGACGTGGCCCGCCACCGCCCGTCCATGCCCTCGAGGCGCACGGCGACGGCACGCGTGCGTGCCGGCCCCGCGACGATGACGACGGCCTCGACGACGCCGTCCGCGGGAGCGGTGTGGCGCACCGAGAGGATCGAGTGCACCGGGCGCTTCGCGGGGACCCCCCGCGCGCTGCGGGCGCGCGCCGAGAGGTTGGACCGCACCACCAGCTTGCGGAACGCGTCTTCGGTCACCCACCGGGCGAGCTGCTCGACCTCGCGGGCGCCGGAGAACACCTCGAGGACGCCCCGCGTGAGGTTCTGCAGGAAGGGCTCGGGGTCGGGAAGCTCCGCGGCGGGTGTGCGCTGCGGAGCGAAGAAGTCGGACAGTTCGTACGCCACGTCGGCAGAGCGACGCGGACGGACTGCAGGCATCATCGCCATCAGTGGCCTATCTCGTTGGGGGGAAACGAAATCTCGTCGGGGGGGACGGTCTGGCGGAAATTACAACACATACAGCGCTGTCAGGAAAATCCCAGGAACGGGATGTGGATAACTTCCTCACCCTCCCCGAGGGGTGCCCTAGTGTCGCGGGGTGCGCTGGGATCGCTTCTTCGACGACCTCGAGGATCAGCTCGCCTCCGAGTGGGAGGCGGAGCGCGCGGCCCTCGACAGCGAGGCGGAGCGGCTGAGACTCTCGCGCGTCCCGCTGCGCGATCGGCTCGCCGGCCTCATCGAGCGCGAGGGAACGTCGACCCCTCCGTCGTTCGAGATGCGCGACGGCACGGTCCTCGTGGCCGAGGTGAGCGGGTTGGGCGCCGACTGGGTGGCGCTCGATCCCGCGCAAGCGCGGTCGGGCGCCGTCATCGCACCCCTCACGGCGATCATGTCGATCGGGATGCCGCATCCCGACCTTCTGCGCAGCGCTCGTCCGATCGGCTCGCGCTCGTCGCTCAGCGAGCGGATGACCCTCGGGTTCGCGCTCCGCGACCTCGTCCGGCGCCGCGTCGCGGTGTCCATCCATCTCGTCCACGGACGCACGCTCACGGGGACGATCGACCGAGCCGGAGTCGACCACCTCGATCTGGCGCTGCACGAGCCCGGGACGCCGCGACGCACGGACGAGGTCAGCGGCCACCGGATAGTGCCGTTCGACGCGATCGCGTGGGTGCGGCTGGAAGCGGGAGCGACGACCCGCTGAGGCGCCTGATCGTCAGTCAGAGTTGCGGATGACGCCGGAGCCCCACAGCTCGGGGAAGCTCGCCTCGTTCGACTGCCGCCACAGGGCCATGCGCCGCGCCTCCTCGACGCGATCGTCGAGGTAATGCTCGATGCTCTCGGCCTCGATCCGCCAGCGCGCGGGGGAGCCGACGCGAACGCCGCGGAGCTGCGCCGACTGCACGAGCTCCATCACCTCGTCGACGGACACGCCGAGCAGCTCCGCCGCTTCGGCGGCGGCCAGCATCCGGGTGCGCGAGGTCGGGTTCTCGGGCATGCCCCCATTATGGCCGCGCCCCCAGGGGTCGGGATCGGGCCTTTTCGCCTTGTGGATAACGGCGGCGCCCTCTGACGGGTCTGGGTGACGATGGTCGGTATGACCGCAATCGAGTCCGCGCGCCCTCGCCCTCGCGCCTTCTGGGGCGATGCACGGTTCTTCCTCGGCATCCTGCTCATCGTCGCCTCCGTCGCAGGCGTCTGGTTCGTCGTCTCGGCCGCGCGACAGACGGTTCCGGTGTTCGCCGCGACACGCACGCTCGTCCCCGGCGACACCGTCTCGGCCGGCGACCTCCGGGTCGTGGACGTGGCGCTGGGTCAGCTGGAAGGCGCCTACCTCTCGCCCGACAGGATCGACGAGGGCCTCGTCGCCACCCGCACGGTCGAGGAGGGGGAGCTGGTCCCCCAGAGCGCCGTGGGGGCGACGACGACGGTCGCGACGACGACCGTCGTGCTGCAGAGCGCCGTCGAGGTGCCCGCGTCGGTCGAGGCCGGCTCGGTGGTCGAGGTCTGGGAAGCCCCGCTGATCGAGCGCGGCAGTTACGACGCTCCGCGCATCCTCGTCCCCGATGCGACGGTCGTCTCGGTCACGCGCGACGACTCCGTCATGGGCGGTGGTGCGGCCTCGCTCGAGGTCGTCATCCCGCGGGCCGACGTCGCTGCGGTCCTCGCTGCGATGTCGGACGAATCGGCCCTCTCCATCGTGCCGACCGCGGGAGCGGCCCGGTGACGGTCCTCGTCGCCGTCGACGATCCGCGCGGAACCGCGCTGGCTGCAGCGCTCGAGCGTGAAGGCCTCGTGGTCGTGGCAGTCGTCCCGGCTCGGGCTCTGGCGGACGCCGCCGCCGACGACCTGCATGGCCACGAGGCCAAGCGCGTCAGCCAGGCGCTGGCGGGCGCCGAGACCATCGTCCTCCAGGCGGACCGCGCAACCCTCACCGCGGGCGCCGTCTCGTTATGCGACCGTCGTGGCGTGCGCATCGTCCCGCTCGCGGGCGATCCCAGCGACGCCCGGGTCGTCGAGACTTTCGGGCTCGCGGGCCCGTGGCCGATCGACATCGAGCCGTGGCGTCTCGTCGACGCGATGGCCGGCGCCGCGGCTCCTCCCCAGGCTCCCGCTCCGGATTCCCGCCACCCTCGCGTCGTGGCCGTCTGGGGACCCGCGGGGGCCCCCGGGCGCACCACCCTCGCGATCGAGCTCGCCGTCGAGCTGGCCCGCGGCGGGCGCCACGTCGGTCTCATCGACGCCGACACGCATGCTCCGTCGATGGCGCTGCAGCTGGGGCTCGCGGACGAAGGGCCCGGCTTCGCCGCCGCCTGCCGCCAGGCCGAGCTCGGCGGACTCGACGCGCGAGAGCTCACGCGCATCGCGATGCCGCTGGGGCGGGCGGACGTCGACGTCCTCACCGGCATCAACCGGCCATCCCGGTGGCCTGAGCTGAGCGATGCCCGCGTCACGGCGGCGCTCGACGCGTGCCGCGGGTGGGCCGACTACACGGTCGTCGACGTCGCGGCGCCGCTCGAGCGAGATGAGGAGATCGTGAGCGATCTCGACGGGCCGCGCCGCAAC
The DNA here is from genome assembly GCF_011046485.1 of Microbacterium sp. 4R-513. Lineage (NCBI taxonomy): Bacteria > Bacillati > Actinomycetota > Actinomycetes > Micrococcales > Microbacteriaceae > Microbacterium > Microbacterium sp. 4R-513. Next base: position 263,891 of record NZ_CP049256.1, on the reverse strand, counting down.
GCCGCGACGCTCGCCGCGCTGCGCTCGGCCGACCTCGTCGTCGCCGTCACGGCCGCCGACCCCGTGGGCATCTCACGGTTCGTGCGCGCGCACGCGGAGCTCCGGGCGACGATCGGCGCGACCCCCGTCGCCGTCGTGGCCAACCGGCTCCGACCCGGCACCTTGGGCATCGATGCGCGGGGACAGGTGCGCCGCACCCTCGATCGATTCGCCGGCATCCACGACGTCTGGTTCGTGCCGACCGATCCCCGGTCGACGGATGCCGCGATCCTCGCCTCCCGGCCGGTGGCCGAGGTCGCCCCGAAGTCGCCGTTGACCCTGGCCGTCCGGCGGTTCGTCGGTGAGGCTGTGGCTCCGGTCGCGGCGCCCGTCGCGGCGACGCCGAGGCGCGGCATCCGTCGTCCTTCGTCGCGTGCCGCGTGAGGCGGCGGAGTCCGGCCGGTCGGACCGTCCGACCCGTGGAGCGCGAACATTTAGGCTGAGAGGCGTGTCGACCCTCAGCGATCTCGTGTACGCGCAAGGCCGGTCGAGCGAGGCCGACGTCGAATGGCTGCACCGCCTGGCCGGCGACGGCCAGCTGCTCGCCGACCTCGCCTTCGCCGACATCGTCATCTGGGTGCCGACCTCCGACGACTCGTTCATCGCCGTGGCACACACGCGTCCGAGCGGCGCCGCGACGCTCTTCTACCGCGACATCGTCTCGGACCGGGTGCGCCCCCAGTGGCGGACTCAGGTGCGGGATGCCTTCCAGACGAAGCGCATCATCGACTCGGCGTCGCCCGACTGGTTCGAAGAGACGCCGACGCGCGTGCGTGCCGTGCCGATCGTTCGCGTGGCGCGGCCGGGCGACGAGCCGCAGGCCATCGGCGTGCTGACGCGGCACACGAACCTCGGAGAGACGCGCACGCCGTCACGTCAGCAGATCACTTTCAACGACTGCGCCGACGAGCTCTTCGGCATGATCGCCTCCGGCGACTTCCCCGACCTGACAGCGCCGACGTCCCCGCGCCGCGGCGCGCCGCGTGCGTCGGACGGACTTATCCGTCTCGATGTCGACGGCATCACGACCTTCGCGAGCCCCAATGCGCTCTCCGCGTTCAACCGGCTGGGCTTCGACGACGAGCTGGAGGGCGAGTCCCTCGTCGAGGTCGTGACGAGCATCCTTCCGACCAAGCGGCAGTTCGACGAGTCGCTTCCCGTCGTCGTGACGGGCCGCGCGCCGTGGCGGGCCGACATCGAGTCTCGCGGCGTCACCGTGAGCCTCCGCACGATTCCTCTCCGCGACCGTGGGACGCGCATCGGCGCGATCGTGCTGTGCCGCGATGTCACCGAGATCCGCCACCAGGAGCAGGAGCTCATCACCAAGGACGCGACGATCCGCGAGATCCACCACCGGGTGAAGAACAACCTGCAGACGGTGGCGTCGCTCCTGCGCATCCAGGCGCGCCGGTCGCACACCGACGAGGCGCGCGAGGCCCTCACGCAGGCGATGCGGAGGGTCTCGGCGATCGCGGTGGTGCACGACACGCTCTCGGAGGGGCTCGCGCAGAACGTCGACTTCGACGACGTGTTCGCGCGCGTCATGAAGCTCGTCGCCGAGGTCGCCGCGGCACCGAACACGCGCGCGCGAACGCGCACCACGGGCCGGTTCGGGACGCTGCCCAGCGAGTATGCGACACCGCTCGCGCTCGCGCTGACCGAACTCGTGACGAACGCCGTCGAGCACGGGCTGGCGGGTCAAGAGGGCGATGTCGAAATCGCCGCGGAACGGACCGACGAGAGCCTCGAGGTGAGTGTCCGCGACACGGGCTCCGGCCTGCCCGAGGGTCAGGTCGGCCGCGGGCTCGGCACGCAGATCGTGCGCACTCTCATCCAGGGTGAGCTCGGCGGCACGATCGACTGGCACACGATCATGGGCAGCGGCACCGAGGTGACGATCGACATCCCGCTGCGCTACATCGACCGCAGCGCGAAGTGATCAGGTGACGGATGCCGAGGCATCCGTCACCTCACTGCGTCAGGATGCGCGGCGGGCACGGGCGGCGCGGCGCTTGAGGGCGCGACGCTCGTCTTCGGAGAGGCCGCCCCACACGCCCGAGTCCTGGCCGGTCTCGAGGGCGTACTGCAGGCAGATCTCGGTGACCGTGCAGCGGGCGCAGACGGCCTTCGCCTTCTCGATCTGGTCGACCGCGGGGCCGGTGTTGCCGACGGGGAAGAACAGTTCGGGGTCGACTGTCAGGCAGGCGGCTTTGTCGCGCCAATCCATGGTGGTGCTCCTTGATGACGGAAGAGGTCGGGTGTTCCAGAGCCCGGATTCGGGTCCGATACCCTGTGGGAGATGCGAGCGATTGCTCGCCCCACGTCGCTGTGGGAGCACACGGCTTTATCTATGATCCCATGACGGACCGCGCGGGATCAAGGGTTCCCGAACGACATTTGGTCGAACAGCCTGAGCATTCCCTCAACGGCATGGAGGGAAGTCACAAACCGTGTGCGCCGGATCGAGGGAAGCTCAAGGAATGCGAACAAACCCCGCCGCACGCGTAGCGGCAGTCCTGGTGGGACTCGAGGCCCTGGGTCTCTTCGCCGTCGTCGCGTGGCAGATCGCGGCGCTCGCGGGCGGTGACACGGATTCGGCCACCAGTGCGATCGCTCTCATCGTGCTGACGGCAGCAGGGGCGGTGCTCCTCGCCGCATTCGCCATCGCGGTGTGGCGGGGGCAGTCCTGGGGCCGCTCGGGCGGCATCGTCGCACAGGTGCTCATCCTCGCCGTCGCGCTCGGCGCTGCCATGGGCGCCTACGCGCACCCGCTCACTGGGCTGGCTCTCGCCGTGCCGGCGGTCGTGACGCTCGTGTTCCTGGTACTCGCTGCGCGACGCGGACGTCCCGTTAACGAAGAGAACTCCTCGTCTTCCTGACGCTTCCGTCCATTTCACGCATTTCGCTTCTCGAAGTCGGCTGTTCGACATAAGGTGACCTGGAGCCGGTGTCGGTGGACTGGGGAGTCCGCCCGGCGATTTCACTTGGGGAACTTCAATGGGGAAAGTGCGTTCGTCGCGCCTGCTCGCAGGGCTGACCGCGGCGGTTGTCATCATCGGGGGCGGCGGAGCCGTCGCTGCCAACGCGGCAAGCGTGAGCTCTGCCGCATTCTCGGGCGGTTCGGGCACGGTCACCGTCGCCGACACTCTGTTCGCGAAGACAGGTGCGAACGTGACGCTCACCGTGAAGACGGCCGACGGCGTCAAGTGCGTTGAGGTCGCGGGTGCCATGACCGGCGTCCAGGCTTCCGCGACCGTGGGCAGCTCCTGGACGTTCGCCACCACCGCGCCGTCGGGAGACGGTGTGAAGGCAGTGTCGGTAGTCGCGTCCGAGAAGTCCGTCACGAACAACAACAAGACGGATTGCACGGGCCCGTCCGCATCGCTGCAGGCCTCGTACGTCGTCGACAACACGGGTCCGGCGGTCACGGCCACCCTCACACCCGCCCCCAACGCGGCCGGCTGGAACAAGACCAACACGTCGGTCACCTGGTCGGCGACGGATGCCGGCGCCGGCATCCTGAACGGTCCCAACCCCTCGAGCAACACCGTCTCGGCCAACGGCATCACCACTCTGTCCTCCACAGCGACGGACAGGCTGGGCAATTCCGGCCAGGGATCGGTCACCGTGCGCGTCGACAAGACGACTCCCACCATCACCGCCTCGCAGGTGAAGAACCCCGACGGCACGACGACCGTCACCTTCGTGTGCGCCGATCCCGGAGGGACTCAGGCCTCGGGCATCGCGACCTGCGTCGCCGACGGGTCGGCCACGAACTCGAAGACCGTCGGGCCCGGTGTGACGGTCGGCGGCACTGCGACGGATGTCGCAGGCAACACCGCGACGGCGTCCGCCACCGCGCCGGCCGGCGACGTCACGCCGCCGACCTTGACCGGAGCCCCCACGACGTCGCCCAACGGCGCCGGCTGGTACTCCGACAGCGTGACCGTCCATTGGACCGCCGCCGACCCGGAGTCCGGGATCCCGACCTCGCCCGCGGACACGGTGATCGCGGGAGAGGGCGCCGGCCTCACGAGCACGACGAACGTGGCTAACGGTGCCGGGCTGTCGACGACATCGATCAGTCAGCCCGCGGTCAACATCGACCGCACCGCGCCCACGACGGCCATCAGCGGCACCTCCAATAACTGGGTGAACGGCTCCGTGACGGTCGGGCTGGCAGCATCCGACAACCTGTCGGGAGTCGCACGCACGGAGTACACGATCGACGGCGGCCCCGTCGTGTCAGGCTCGAGCCTCACCCTGTCCACCGACGGCGAGCACACGATCACCTACCGCAGCAGCGACAAGGCAGGGAACGTCGAGGCGCAGCGCACGGCGACCGTGAAGATCGACCAGACCGCCCCGACCATCAGCCACTCGTTCACCCCGCTCTCGTACACGGACGGGGCGTGGAGCAACGCCGACGTGACCGTCACCTTCGCGTGCGCCGACCAGGGCGGCTCGGGCGTTGCCAGCTGCACCGCGCCGGTGAAGCGGACGGCGGAAGGATCGTTCACCGTGTCGGGCACCGGGACCGACGGAGCAGGCAACACCGCGAGCGACACCGCCGACGTGCGGATCGACAAGACGGCGCCCGTCGTCACCGCGGTCGTGGGCGGCACGAAGAATGCGGCCGGTTGGTACAAGGAGCCCGTGCGAGTGACCTACACCGCGGAGGACCCGCTGTCGGGCGTGGCGATCCCTCCCGAGGACGCGGTGCTCGCCGAGGGTGCAAACCAGAGCGCATCGGCCAGCGCGACCGACGCCGCGGGGAACACCGGGAGCACGGGTGTCACGGGGATCAATGTCGACCTGACCGCTCCCGAGCTCAAGGCGGACTACTCGACCGATTGGAGCACGAACGACGTCCCGGTCGACTGGAGCTGCACGGACGCGCTCTCCGGGGTGGCCTCCGCGCCGGTGAACTCCACCGTCGCGGGGGAGGGCGACAACCTCTCCGCCACCGCGAGCTGCACGGACGTCGCGGGCAACACGGTGACGAAGACCGTCGCCGGCATCCGGATCGACCGGTCGGCGCCCACCACGGCGGCCTCGGCAGCCGATCCGCTGGCGAGCGGCTGGTACGGCCAGCCGGTGAAGGTCACCCTCACGGGCGCTGACAACCTGTCGGGCGTGGTCGCCACCACCTACACGGTGAACGGCGGGGCGGAGCAGATATACACGGGGCCGTTCGAGGTGAACACCGACGGCGTCCACACCATCAGGTTCTGGAGCCGGGATGCCGCGGGCAACGTCGAGACTGCGGGAGCGCCGATCGTGCTGAAGGTAGATCTGACGGCACCCACGACGACGGTGATCAACCCCATTTCTCCGGCCAGCGGATGGTTCGTCACGAGCGGCATCCCTGTCGCCTTCGAGGCAGCGGATGCGCACTCGGGTGTCGCTGCCACCTATTACACGATCGACGGCGGAGAGGTGCACACCTACGGCGAGCCCTTCACGGCCGACCTGTCGACCGGCACGCATACGATCACCTACTGGAGCGTGGATCTCACCGGGAACGTCGAGGAGCAGGCGGAGACGAACACCATCTCCGTGCAGGTCGACACCGACGCCCCGTCGATCTCCGGCACGGCGACGCCGGCGGCCAACGAGTTCGGATGGAACAACAGCGATGTCGCCGTGACGTTCACGTGCGCAGACGTCGGCTCCGGTCTCCAGACCGGGGTGGCGGGATGCGCCGGCGACACCGTGCTGAGCAACGAGGGCGCGGACCAGACCGTGATGGGACAGGCGGTCGACGTGGCCGGCAACAAGAGCGCCGCCACCGTCGGGCCAATCAAGATCGACACCACGAAGCCCACCCTCGTCGGCGTCCCCGCCGATGCCAACGCTGCCGGATGGTACCGGACCGATGTCGTGGTGAAGTGGGTCGGCGACGACGGCCTCTCGGGCATCGACCCGGCGTCGCAGCCGGACAACAGCATCATCACCGGCGAAGGCTCGGACCTCGGGGCAGGCCCCGTGACGATTCGCGACAAGGCGGGCAACACGAGCCTCGGGGCATCCGTCTCGGGGGTCAAGATCGACCGCACGGCGCCCGTCATTGCGGGCGGGCCCACGACGGCGGCGAACGCGGCCGGCTGGTACAACACCGCCGTCACCGTGGACTTCTCCTGCACCGACGCGCTGTCGGGTGTGGCGTCCTGCCCGACGAGCACGAAGCTCTCGGACGATGGAGCGGGCCAGACCGTCACGAGCGGACCGGCAACCGACGTCGCCGGGAACGTGAGCGCCGGCAAGACGGTCACGGGCATCAACATCGACGGCACGGCGCCGACGACGAAGAGCAACAACACGTGCACGGCGGTCAACGAGTGGTGCAAGGGTGACCACGCGGACGTCGTCCTCACGTCGGTCGATCAGGCTGGACTCTCCGGCGTGAAAGAGATCCGGTACCGCGTCGACGGCGGCGCCGAGCAGACGGCGACCGGGTCGTCGGTGACGGTCAGCGTCCCTCTGGCCGGCAGCGGAAGCGGTGCCGTCACCTACTACGCCGTCGACAACGCCGGGAACGCGGAGAGCCCGAACAGCGTCGCACTGAAGTGGGACAACATTGCCCCGACGGTCGAGCACAAGCTGTCACCCGCTGCCAACGCGGCCGAATGGAACAAGAGCGACGTCACGGTCACCTTCTCGGCGAAGGACGACGACAAGGGTTCCGGTGTCGCCAGCGTCACAGCCCCCGTCACCGTGAGCAGCGAGACGGCCGGCCAGGTCGTCGTCGGCACCGCCACGGATACGGCGGGGAACGTCGGCACAGACTCCCTCACCGTCAAGCTCGACAAGACGGCGCCGACGATCAGCGGAGCCGTGACGTCCGGCCGCCAGACGGCCAGCGGCTGGTACGACGGGCCCGTCATCGTCACGTTCACCTGCGCCGACGCGTTGTCCGGCGTCGGGACGTGCTCGGATCCTGTGACCCTGACGGCCAACGGCGCCGCGAACCCTGTGACCGGGACCGTGACCGACAAAGCGGGCAACACCGCCACGGCGACGGTGAGCGGCATCCGGATCGACAGCGAGAACCCGACGCTGACGACGAAGGATGTGAACGTCGAGGGCGGGACCTTCACGCTTGGTTCCGTGCCGGCCGCCACGTGCACCGCAACGGACAGCTTCTCAGGCGTGGCCTCGTGCATCGTGACCGTCACCGGCGGCAACGCCAACGGCGTCGGGGCCTTCGACTACAGGGCGGTCGCCACGGACCGCGCCGGCAACACCACGACGATCCTCGGCACCTTCCGTGTCGTCTATCGCTTCGACGGATTCCTGCAGCCGATCAACGACACGGCGCACCAGGTCGGTGCGTCGACGAGCATCTTCAAGGCGGGCAGCACCGTGCCGGTGAAGTTCCAGCTGAGGAATGCCGCCGGAGCGCTCGTCCAGGCCGCGACGGCGCCGGTGTGGATGACCCCCGTCAAGGGCAGCGCCACCGCGCTTCCCGTGGACGAGACGATCTACTCGGCGGCGGGCGACAGCGGCTCCGCCTTCCGCTACGACACCACTGACAAGCAGTACGTCTTCAACTGGAAGACGGGCAGCGCGGGTGGCAACTACTGGCGGATCGGAGTGCGGCTGGACGACGGCCAGACCTACTACGTCAACATCGGCCTTCGCTGACGGCTCCGGCCGGCTCGCGTGGCCGGCCGGGGTCAGCCGAGCTGCAACAGTGCGCGCAGCCGAGCCACGTGCCCGGTTGCGCGCACGTTGTACAGCGCGTGGGCGATGCGGCCCTTCTCATCGATGACGAAGGTCGAGCGGATCACGCCCTGCACGACCTTGCCGTAGTTGAGCTTGTCACCCCACACGGCGTACTTCTCGTGCACCTTGTGGTCGGGGTCGCTCAGGAGGTCGTACGTGAGCCCGTCGCGCTCCCGGAAGCGGCGGAGCTTCTCGGGCTCGTCCCGCGAGACGCCGAGGATCGTGTATCCGGCCGCCTGCAGCGGAGCGAGGCTGTCGCGGAAGTCGCACGCCTCCTTGGTGCAGCCCGGGGTCATCGCCTCCGGATAGAAGAAGAGGATGACGCGCCGCCCCCGAAGATCCTTGAGCGTGACGGGCGTCTCGTCCTGGTCGAGCAGCGTGAACGCGGGAGCGAGGTGGCCGGGTTCGAGGCGATCGGTCATCGTTCCAGCGTAGGCGCGCCGGCGACTCGTTCCGTCCGCACGGTCCCACGAGGACATGCCGTGCCCGGCGGCGGATCCGACGGCGTGTCGCGGTTCGGTCGTGCGGACGGCCGCCGACGTCGGGGCTAGGTCTGCGTCCGGCCGCGCTCGGCGAAGGTCTCGAGCAGACGCTGGAGCGAGTCCAGCCGCGCCGCGCCGCGCGGACCGAGGCGGCCCTCCTGCACGGCCTCGACGATCGCGCAGTCCGGGGCATCCGGAAGATGGGTGCAGCCCCGCGGGCACTCCTCGGCGATCTCGGCGAGATCCGTGAACGCGCGCAGGATGTTCGCGGGGTCGACGTGCCCCAGACCGAAGGAACGGACGCCGGGGGTGTCGATGACCCAGCCGTTGCCGCCCTCGCCGCGGTAGCGGAGCGAGACGGTGGAGCTCGACGTGTGCCGCCCGCGGCCCGTCACGACGTTGACGTGCCCGGTGGCGCGCTGCGCGCTCGGCACGAGGGCGTTCACGAGCGTCGACTTGCCGACGCCGGAGTGCCCCACGAAGACGGTCGAGTGGCCGATGAGCGCCGCTCCGATCCGGTCGACGGGCATCTCTTCTCGCGCGCTCGTGAACACCTCGAGGTCGAGGCCCTCGAAGTGCGCCAGGAACGCGGTCGGGTCGGCGAGATCGGTCTTCGTCACGACGAGGAGGGGACGGATGCCGGCATCCAGCGCCGCGACGAGGTATCTGTCCACGAGCCGCGGCCGAGGCTCGGGGTCGGCCGCCGCGACGACGACGAGCATCTGGTCGGCGTTCGCGACGACGATGCGCTCGACCTGATCGGTGTCGTCGGCGCTTCGCCGGAGGAGCGACGTGCGGTCCTCGATCCCGACGATGCGGCCGAGGGTGCCCTGATCGCCCGTCGTGTCGCCGACGACCCGGGCGAGGTCGCCCGTGACGATCGGCCGCTTGCGCAGCTCGCGCGCGCGCATCGCCACGGATTCGTGCTCGTCCTCGGTGTCCTCCCCGACGAGTACGGCGTAGCGCCCTCGGTCGACGCCGAGCACGCGGGCGATCTGAGCATCGCTGTGCGCCGGCCGGCGCTTGGTGCGCGGCCGGTTCGCCTTGGGATTGGGCCGGACCCGGACGTCGGCTTCGTCGAACTCGTCGTCGTCTTCGTCGTCGGTGTCGTCCAGCCAGCTCACGATGCCTGCAGCGCCTCCGGACGCGGGGTCGCGTCATCCGATCCGCCCTCGAGCATGCGCTGCCACAGCTCGGGGAACTCGGGCATGGTCTTGGCGGTGGTGCCGATGTCGTCGATCTCGACGTCGGGGACGGCGAGCCCGACGAGCGCGCCGGTCGTCGCGAGGCGGTGGTCGTGGTGGGCCCGCCAGCGTCCGCCGTGAAGCTTGCGCGGCACGATGCGGATGCCGTCCGCCAGCTCCTCGGCCTCGCCGCCGAGGGCGCGCAGCTCGCCGACGAGGGCGGCGATGCGATCGGTCTCGTGGCCGCGGATGTGGCCGATGCCGTACAGCGTCGTGGGGGGAGTCGGCGAAGGCCGCGAGCCCCACGATCGTCGGAGTGAGCTCGCCTGCTGCAGAGAGGTCCAGGTCGACGCCCTGGATGCCGTGCGCACCGCCTGTCACGGTGAGCGAACCGCCGCGGCGCACGACCTTCGCCCCCATGAGGGCGAGGATGTCGGACAGCATCGCGCCCGGCTGAGTCGAGTGCGCCGGCCACCCTGTGACCGACACCGAGCCGCCGGCCACCATCGCGGCCGCGAGGAACGGCGCGGCGTTGGAGAGATCGGGCTCGATCGCGATGTCCTTGCCGCGGAGGGGCCCCGCCGGCACGACCCATTCCCCGACAGCCGGCCGCTCGACATGCACCCCGCGGTGCGCGAGCGACTCGATCGTCATGTCGATGTGGGGCATGCTCGGGAGGCGGTCGCCCTGGTGGATGAGGTGCAGGCCGACGTCGAAGCGCGGCGCGGCCAGGAGCAGACCCGACACGAACTGGCTCGACGCGCTCGCATCCATGACGATCTCGCCGCCGCGGACGTGGCCGTGACCGCGGACCGTGAAGGGGAGAGTCCAGTGGCCGCCGTCGTCGATGTCGACTCCGACGTCGCGGAGGGCCTTGATCATGGCGCCCATCGGACGGTGCAGCGCCGTCTCATGCGCCGTCAGCGTCACCTCCCCCTGGGCGAAGCCGGCCAGTGCGGCCACGAAGCGCATGACCGTGCCCGCCTGGCCGGCGTCGATGACACCGCCGGCCAGCAGCGGCCACCGGGGTGTGACGATCAGGTCCGGGCCGAACGGGCCCGCCGCCGGCTCGGCGACGATGGAGACGCCGAGGGACTGCAGCGCCTCGATCATGCGCTGCGAGTCTTCTGAGTGCAGAGGCGCCGAGAGGCGGCTCGGAGCATCGGCGAGCGCGGCGAGGATCAGCTCGCGGTTCGTGAGCGACTTCGAGCCCGGGACGGTGACTGTCGCGGCAAGCGGGCCGCCCGCGACCGGCGCACGCCAGGCGCCTCGCGGGGTGCGCGGGGATGGGGGGGAATACCCGTCGGCTGTCATCGGTTTCTACACTACTGAACCCGTTGATCGAAACCCCTGAGGAGCTCATGATCGCCACGCTCGATCGCACGCTCGTCGGCGCCCGGGAGGACTGGGAAGCGCCCGACGTAGACTGGCGCGTGATGAACGATCAGGCCCAGGCCGAGCCCGATGTCCGCGCGCAGTTCGAAGAGCAGGCGCTGCCCTACATGGACCAGCTCTACGCGGCCGCGATGCGCATGACGCGCAACCCCGCGGACGCCGCTGATCTCGTGCAGGAGACCTTCGTCAAGGCCTTCGCCTCGTGGAGGACCTTCACGCAGGGCACCAACCTCAAGGCGTGGCTCTACCGGATCCTCACCAACGCCTACATCAATACGTACCGCAAGAAGCAGCGCGAGCCGTATCAGGGCACGATCGACGATCTCGAGGACTGGCAGCTCGGCGGCGCCGAATCGACCACGGCGACGAGCACGCGGTCGGCCGAGGCGGAGGCGATCGACCGGATGCCGGCATCCGTCGTGAAAGACGCGCTGCAGTCCATCCCGGAGGACTTCCGGCTCGCGGTGTACCTCGCAGACGTCGAGGGCTTCGCGTACCAGGAGATCGCCGACATCATGAAAACCCCCATCGGCACGGTCATGAGCCGTCTGCATCGTGGCAGGCGGATGCTTCGTGAACTGCTGGCCGACTACGCGAGCGAGCGCGGCATCGACACCGCGCCCGCGACAGAGCGCGGCAGGAAGACTGCCGCTTCGAGGAGCACGAAATGACCGACTGCGGCTGTGAGAAGGCGCGGCGCGATCTCGAGGAGTACCTGCGCCACGAGGTCTGCAAGACCCAGCACTCCGACATCGCCGAGCACCTCGAGAACTGCGTGGAGTGCCGCGACGAGGCTCTCGTGGCGCGCACCCTCACCGAGGTCGTCGCCCGCGCGTGCAAGGAGACGGCGCCCGAAGAGCTGCGCGACCAGGTGATCGCGCGTCTGCTCGAGGTGCAGGCCACTCACTGACTCCGGGGGGCGGATGCCGCGGCATCCGTCGCCGTCACGGTGCGGGAGCGAAGACCCTGAGCGCGCCCGGCACGACGTCGATCGTGAGCGGCAGCGGACCGACGGGATCGCCGTCGGCATACGCCGTGACGCCGGGTGAGGCGAGCGAGATCGAGGTGACTCGCCGCACGAGCACCTCGGCCGCCGTCGTGTGCGTGCCCCGGTAGAAGCGGGGGATCAGCCGCGCGAGGCGCAGCCGACCCGAGGGGCGCACGAGCGTCACGTCGAGCAGGCCGTCGCCCGGATCCGCATCGGGGCAGATCGGGATGCCGCCGCCGTACATGCTGGTGTTGCCGACCGTGGCCATCACGAGGTCTCCGTCGATGCGCTCCGTCGATCCGTCGGCGAGTCGGAGCTCGACGAGGAACGGGATGCCGCGCAGCCGCAGGAACTCGAGGGCGATCGCCATCGTGTAGCGCGACTCGCCCCGCGGCCACGACATGGCGTTCGCGCGGTCGTTGACCTTCGAGTCGAAGCCGCTCGCGAGCACGGAGGCGAAGTGCTGCGTGCTGCCGTCCCCCCGTGTGATGCGCGCGACGTCGAGCGTTCGCGTCGTCCCGGCGGCGATGAGGGCCGCCGCACCCTCGACCTCCAGCTCGCGCAGCCCGAGGGCGCCCGCGAAATCGTTGCCGGTGCCGGACGGCACGATGCCGAGCGGAACGCCGGTGCCGGCGAGCTCCTGCACGGCGAGGCCCACCGTTCCGTCGCCTCCCGCGACGACGACGGCGTCCGTGCCGAGCTGGATCGCCGTGTGCAGCAGCGCACGGGACTCGGACGCACTTCCGCCGCTGACGACCGTCGTCTGCACGCCGTGCGCGCGCAGGCGTTCGGCGGCGTCCGTGGCGGCGCCCGTCGAGGCGCCCGATCGGGCCGCAGGGTTGACGAGCAGCGTGACGTTCATGCGCCCGGCCGCGGCGGGACGAGGACTCCCGGGTTCATGATCCCGGTGGGGTCGAAGACATCCTTGACGGCACGCAGCGCCGCGACGCCGAGCAGGCCGATCTCGGTCTCGAGGTACGGTCGGTGGTCGCGTCCGACGGCGTGGTGGTGGGTGATCGTGCCGCCGGCCGAGCCGATCGCGAGGGACGCGGCATCCTTCGCCCGCCGCCACTGACCGGCGGGATCGGTCGTGAGCGCCGCGATGACGGTGAAGTAGAGCGACGCGCCTGCCGGGTACACGTGCGAGATGTGGCACATCACGACGGGCTTCGTGCCCTCCGCGCCCAGGGCGTCGGCCAGGGCGCGGGTCACCGCCGCCTTGAGGTCGGGAAGCTGCGCCCACGTCGTCGCCGTCTCGAGGGTCTCGGCGAGGACACCGATGTCCAGGAGCGTGTCGCGCAGGGCCGGTGAGGCGAAGCGTCCCCGCTCCCACGAGCGAGCCGGGTCCTCACCACGGGACTTGCCGCCATGCGTCGTGAAGACGGCGTCCACGGCATCGCGAGCGCCGCGGGCCTCGGCATCCGTCGCCCCTTCGAAGGTCGCGACCGCGAGACACCCGCGCATGCGCGTGAGGTGGCCGCCGAGCGTCGCGTTGACGCGAGTCTCCGACGCGTCGCTCAGGCGGAGGACGGTGGGACGGATGCCGCGCTGCGTCGCTTCGCGGAAGGCGGCCGCGCCCGACTCGAAGTCGGGGAATGTCCACGCGCCGTACGCCGTCGCCGCCGGCACGGGCCGGATGCGCACCGCGACCTCGGTGAGGACCCCGAACGCGCCCTCCGACCCGAGGAACAGCTCGCGGAGGTCGGGTCCGGCCGCGCTCGCCGGGGCGCGGCCGAGGGTGAGCTCACCCGCGGGGCTCGCGACGCGGAGGGAATGCACGAGGTCGTCGAAGCGTCCGTACCCGCGCGAGGCCTGCCCGCTCGAGCGCGTGGCCGCGAATCCGCCGATCGAGGCGTAGCGGAAGCTCTGCGGGAAGTGGCCGATCGTGTAGCCGCGTGCGGCGAGGAGCTCCTCGGCCTGCGGGCCCGTCGTGCCGGCGCCGAACGTGGCCAGCAGCGACGTCTCGTCGATGCTCAGGAGGGCGGCAGTGCGGGCGAGATCGAGGGCGATGACCAGATCGTGCGCGCCGGGCTCCGGGTCGACACCCCCGACGACGCTCGTGCCGCCGCCGAATGGCACGACGGCGATGCGGCGTTCGACGCACACCCGGAGGACGCCCAGCACCTCGGCGTGGGACGCGGGGGAGACCACGGCATCGGGAGCCGGCTGCGGGTCTCCGAGGCGGCGCGCGAGGAGGTCGGGGGTGCTCTTCCCACCGAGGTGGAGCATCCGCGCGGCGTCGTCCCGGGTCGCATGGCCGGCGCCCACGATGGCAGCGAGAGCGTCGAGGTCGTCGTTGCCCATCCGGGAGGCGGTGAGGATCGGCGTGCTCCGCCGCGGGACCGGATGCGCCTTGCCGGGCAGGACGGTCGCGATGATCGCGCGCGCGCCCGCTGGAAGCTTCGCCGGCTCGTCGCCCCAGACATCCCAGTCCGAGCGCGGCGCCGCGCGAGGGATCGCGAGCGGCGACGTCGACGATGACATGGGCGACAGTATGACACATTCTGTATGGTTGTCACATGGCATCGATGCCGACCCGCTCCGCCGCCCCGCGGGGAGCGACCGCCGAGACCGAGACGGCTCTGCTCGACGCCGCGCTCGCGGAGGTGATCGCCCACGGGATCCGCCGGACGACGGCATCCGACATCGCCCGCCGGGCCGGGGTCTCGCGCCAGACCCTGTACCGGTACTGGCCCGACGCGCAGTCGGTCTTCGCCGCACTCGTGACGCGCGAGCTCATCGCAGCTCTTCCCGCCGACGACGGTCCGGGCGACCTCGAGGAGCTCGTGGCCCTGCTCGTCTCCACCGCCGGAAGGGTGCGACGGATGCCTCTGCTCCGCCGCCTGCGCGACACCGACCCCGAACTTCTCGGCCGTTATGTCCTCACGCGCCTCGGGACGAGCCAGCGGGCGATCCACACCGACCTCGCCCGACGCCTGCGCGCCGGTCAGGCGGACGGCTTCGTGCGCACGGGCGACCCCGACGCGCTTTCCGCGACCGTCCTGCTCATCGCCCAGTCGGCAGTGCTCTCCGCGCCCCTCGTCGAGGAATGGCTGCCGCCCGACGCCTGGTCCGTCGAGCTGACGCGGGCCCTCGAGGGATACCTGCGATGAGGGTCGTCGGCCGCACGCCCTTCGCGTCCACGCTGAACGCCGCCCGGCGCTCGGCCGAGCTGCGCCGGCTGGCCGACGGTCCCCGCGTCGACGTCGTCGTGATCGGCGGCGGCATCACCGGGGCGGGGCTCGCGCTGGATGCCGCGACCCGAGGCCTGCGGACGGTGCTCGTCGAGCGCCACGACCTCGCGCACGGCACGAGCCGCTGGAGCTCCAAGCTCGTCCACGGCGGCCTGCGCTACCTCGCCTCGGGTCAGCTCGGCATCGCGCACGAGAGCGCGGCGGAGCGCCATCTGCTCCTCACCCGCATCGCCCCGCACCTCACGAGGCCCCTCGCTCAGGTGCTGCCGCTGTACGCGCCCGGCCACCTGTCGCAGGGCGCGTTCATCGGCATGGGGTACGGACTCGGCGACGGCCTCCGGCGCTTCGTCGGCACGCCCGACGCGGTCCTGCGCTCGCCGGGGCCGATCGGCGTCGCTGCGACGCTCGGCCTCGTGCCCGCCGTGCGGCGCGACGGGCTGCGCGGTGCGATGCGCGGCTGGGACGGCCAGCTGATCGACGACTCGCGGCTGGTCATCGGCGTCGCCCGGACGGCGGCGGGGCACGGGGCATCCGTCCTCACGCGCGTCGCTGCCGTCGCGGCATCGGGCGATCGCGTGCGCCTGCGCGATGAGCTCACTGGGGAGCAGTTCGACCTGGAGGCACGCGCTGTCGTGAACGCGACGGGGGTGTGGGCGGGCGAGCTCGACCCCGACGTGCGGCTGCGACCGAGCCGCGGCACCCACCTCGTCGTCGAGTCCGCGCGCCTCGGGGGCTCCGACGTGTCGCTCACGGTGCCGGTGGCCGGCTCGCGGAGCCGCTTCGTCTTCACGCTCCCCGCGCAGCATGGTCGGACCTACATCGGCCTCACCGACGTGCCGGCAGACGGGCCGATCCCCGACGTGCCGCGCGCGACCGACCCTGAGATCGACCTCCTCCTCGACACGGTCGGCTCCGTCCTCGCCGAGCCGCTGACGCGCGACGACGTCGTGGGCACGTACGCCGGGCTCCGCCCGCTCCTGACGTCGGCGCACGACGACGGCGAGACGAGCGACCTCTCCCGGCGCCACGCGATCATCGAATCGTCCAGCGGCGTGCTCACCGTGGTCGGCGGCAAGCTCACGACGTACCGGCGGATGGCCGAGGACGGCATCGACGAGGCGATCCGCCGTCGGCTGCTCCCGGCTCGGCCGTCCGTGACGCGGACGCTTGCCCTCGTCGGCGCCTGGCCACGGGCGCGCCTGGGCGAGATCGCCGCGCCGGGGCGATTCGTGCGCCGATTCGGCGCGGAAGCCCCTTTCGCGGCATCCCTCCCCGACGGCCCGGGCGCGGCCCGAGGTGTCACCGCCCAGGAGCTGCAGTGGGGGGTCGCCGTCGAGGGAGCCCTCACGATCGACGATCTGCTCGACCGCCGCACCCGCCTCGGGCTGGTCGCGGCTGATCGGGACGAGTCGATGGATGCCGCGGCCGCCGCCTTCGCTCGGGCCGGCGTCGATCCGGCCTGAGCCGTCGCGCGCTTCACCCGACGGAGACACTTTCCTGCGAGCGCCACGTCGGCCGACGTGGCGCTCGCAGGAAACTGTGGCGCTGGGCACAGCCGGGCCCGGGAGGCGGGCGGCGCCGACCGACAGCGAGGGCCGCTGCCGGAACGGCAGCGGCCCTCGCAGGATGTGTCGCGGGCGTCAGCGTGACGTCGTGGTGAGCGCCTTCTTCATCAGCTCGGCGTGCTCGACCGCGTGCACCTTGGGCGAGCCCGTCGCGGGCGAGGCCGCGGCGCTGCGCGAGATGCGGCGGATCGTGCGGCCGTGCAGGTGCTTGACGACCTCGAGCGCGATGAACGGCCAGGCACCCTGGTTCTCGGGCTCGTCCTGCACCCAGTACAGCTGCGCGTTCGGGTAGCTGTCGATGACGGCGTTCAGCTCCTGGATCGGCGCCGGGTAGAACTGCTCGAGGCGCACGAGCGCGACCTCGGGGTTGGGGTTCTTCTCGAGCTCCGCGCGCAGATCCCAGTGGATCTTGCCGGCGTGCAGGAGCACGCGCGTGACGGCGCCCTTGTCGACGCCGCGGTCGTCGTCGAGCACGGGCTGGAAGGTCCCGTTGACGAAATCCTCGACCTTGCTGGTCGCCCCGCGGAGGCGCAGCATCGCCTTCGGCGTGAAGACGATGAGCGGCCGCCGGGGCCGTGCGTAGGCCTGCCGGCGCAGCAGGTGGAAGTACGACGCCGGGGTCGAGGGGCGGGCGACGGTCATGTTGTCCTGCGCGCACAGCGACAGGTACCGCTCGATGCGGGCCGACGAGTGGTCGGGTCCCTGACCCTCGTAGCCGTGGGGGAGGAGCAGCACGACGCTCGACTGCTGGCCCCACTTCTGCTCGGCCGCCGAGATGTACTCGTCGATGACCGACTGGGCGCCGTTGGCGAAGTCGCCGAACTGCGCCTCCCACAGGACGAGCGAGTCGGCGCGCTCGACGGAGTAGCCGTACTCGAAGCCCATCGCGGCGTACTCGCTGAGCAGCGAGTCGTAGACCCAGAAGCGTCCCTGGCTGTCGCCGAGGTTCGCCAGCGGGATCCACTCCTGGCCGTTCGCCCGGTCGTGGAGGACGGCGTGGCGCTGCACGAAGGTGCCGCGGCGCGCATCCTGACCCGCGAGGCGGACGTTCGTGCCCTCGATGAGCAGCGAGCCGAAAGCGAGGAGCTCGCCGAAGGCCCAGTCGATGCCGCCGTTGCGGCTCATGTCGAGGCGCTTGTCGAGCAGCTGCTGGAGCTTCGGATGCACCGTGAAGCCGTCGGGCTTGTTGACGAAGGCGTCGCCGATGAGCTGCACGATCTCAGTGGGCACGCCGGTCGTCTCAGGGGCTCCCGAGACGGGGGCGGATGCCTCGGCATCCGGGACGACCGGGTGCGTGCCCGTCTGGGCGGCGTGCGTCTCGGCGAACGCCACCTCGAGGCCGTTCTGGAAGTCGAGCTTCGCCTTCTCGTACTCCTCCTCGGTGATGTCGCCGCGACCGACGAGGGCCTCGGTGTACAGCCGCCGGACGGAGCGCTTCGCCTCGATGAGGTTCGTCATGAGCGGCTGCGTCATCGAGGGATCGTCGCCCTCGTTGTGTCCGCGCCGGCGGTAGCAGACGAGGTCGATCACGACGTCGCGGTGGAACTGCTCGCGGTAGGCGAAGGCGAGCTGTGCGACGCGGACGACGGCCTCGGGGTCGTCCCCGTTCACGTGGAAGATCGGCGCCTGGATCGTCTTGGCGACGTCGGTCGCGTAGATCGAGCTGCGCGCGTCGCCGGGGACCGTCGTGAAGCCGACCTGGTTGTTGACGACGACGTGGATCGTGCCGCCCGTGCGGTAGCCGCGCAGCTGCGACATCTGCAGCGTCTCGACGACGACGCCCTGGCCCGCGAAGGCCGCGTCGCCGTGGACGAGGATCGGCAGCCAGGAGAACGTGCCGATGGGCTTGCGGTCCTGCTTCGCGCGGGTGATGCCCTCGAGCACGCCGTCGACGGTCTCGAGGTGCGACGGGTTGGCCGCGAGGAGCACGGGGAGCTCGTCGCCGCCGTCGGCGACGAAGGTTCCCTCGGTGCCGAGGTGGTACTTGACGTCGCCCGACCCGCTCTTGCTGCCCACGGCGACCGAGCCCTCGAACTCGCGGAAGACCTGGCCGTACGTCTTGCCGGCGATGTTCGTCAGCACGTTGAGGCGGCCGCGGTGGGCCATGCCGATGGCCGCGCCGTCGAGGCCCGACTGTGCGGCGCCCTGGAGGATCTCGTCGAGGAGCGGGATGAGGGACTCGCCGCCCTCGAGGCTGAAGCGCTTCTGACCGACGTACTTGGTCTGCAGGAACGTCTCGAACGCCTCGGCCTCGTTGAGCTTCGACAGGATGCGCAGCTGCTCGTCGTGGCCGGGCTTCTGGTACTTGATCTCGACGTGCTCCTGGAACCAGGCGCGCTGGCCCGGGTCCTGGATGTGCATGTACTCGATGCCGATCGTGCGGCAGTAGGAGTCGCGCAGGACGCCGAGGATGTCGCGCAGCTTCATGATGCGCTTGCCGCCGAAGCCGCCGGTGACGAACTCGCGGTCGAGGTCCCAGAAGGTCAGGCCGTGGTTCTCGATCTCGAGATCGGGGTGGGTGCGCTGCACGTACTCGAGCGGGTCGATGTCGGCCATGAGGTGGCCGCGGACCCGGAAGGAGTTGATGAGCTCCTGCACGCGGGCGGTCTTGTCGACGCGCTCGGCAATGTCGACGTTGATGTCGCTCGCCCAGTGGATCGGCGCGTACGGGATCCGCAGCGCCGCAAAGATGTCTTCGTAGAAGTTGCGCTGCCCGATGAGCAGCTCGTGCACCTTCTTGAGGAACTCGCCCGAGCCGGCGCCCTGGATGACGCGGTGGTCGTAGGTGCTCGTGAGGGTGATCGTCTTTCCGATGCCGAGCTCGACGAGCGTCTTCTCGCTCGAGCCCTGGAACTCGGCGGGGTACTCGAGAGCGCCGGCGCCCACGATGCATCCCTGCCCCTTCATCAGGCGGGGGACCGAGTGGACGGTGCCGATGCCGCCCGGGTTCGTGAGCGAGATCGTCGTGCCCTGGAAGTCGCCCGCCGTCAGCTTGTTGCCGCGTGCGCGCGAGATGAGGTCTTCGTAGGAGGCCAGGTACTCGCCGAAGGTGAGGGTGTCGGCGCGCTTGATGCTCGGCACGAGGAGCGAGCGCGTGCCGTCGGGCTTCGGAAGATCGATCGCGATGCCGAGGTTGACGTGCGCGGGCGCGACGACCGAGGGCTTGCCGTCGATCTCGGCGTAGAACACGTTCTGGCTCGGGAACTCCTTGAGCGCCCGGATGATGGCCCAGCCGATGAGGTGCGTGAAGCTCACCTTGCCGCCGCGAGTGCGGGCCATGTGGTTGTTGATCACGATCCGGTTGTCGATCATGAGCTTCGCCGGGACGGTGCGCACGCTCGTCGCGGTCGGCACGGTCAGCGACTCGTCCATGTTGGCGGCGAGCGTCTTGGTCATGCCGCGGAGGACCGTGACCTGATCTTCTTCGGTGGATGCCTCTCCCGTGGAGGGCACGGCAGCCGGCGCCTGCGCGGGGATCGGCTGGTTCGCCGCCGGCTTCGCGGTCGTGCGCGCGACCGGCTGTGCGCCGATGACGGGGATGGGGGCGGTCACGGGACGTGGCTCGGACGCACCGGGCTGAGCCTGCGTGGGCGCCGCCGCCTCGGAGGCCGGAGCTGATGGAGCTGCGGGCACCGCCGGCGCCGCCTCATCGACCGGGTGATAGTTCTCGAGGATCGGCCACCACGCCTTGTCCACCGAGTTCCTGTCGATCTTGAATTGCTCGTACAGCTCCTCGACGAGCCACTCGTTCGCTCCGAACTCTCCCTCGTTCGAAACTCCGACGCCCGTCACCTGGCTAGACACGCTGGATCGCCTGCTTTCATCGGTGAAGATCACTGAACGTGCGGGGCTGAATACGCCCACACGCACGACTGTTAAGCCTAACCCAGTCTGTCGAGGGGTTCCCGGGGCAGAAGGTCCGCGCAGCGGAAGAATCGCCATCATTATTCCCACAGGCAGGAATCACTAGCCTTGATGCGTGGAGTTCTACGGTGAGCGGCCCGACGTCGACCTGACCTACTCGGACGTCTTCCTGGTGCCGCGCAGGTCCTCGGTCACGAGCCGCCTCGATGTCGACCTCGCGCCGCGCGACGGCACCCCGGCGACGATCCCCCTCGTCTCGGCCAACATGAACTCCGTGACCGGCGCGCGCCTCGCGGCGACCCTCGCTCGGCGCGGCGGCCTGGGCGTGCTGCCGCAGGACATGCCGCTTCAGGAACTGGATGCCGCGATCCGCTGGGTCAAGGCGCAGCCCGTCCTCTGGGACACGCCTCTCGTGCTTCCCCCGGAGGCCACCGTCGCCGACGCCGCCCGGCTGCTCCCGGCGACGGAGGGGCACGGCATCGTCGTCGCTCCGGCGGGGACCCACCCCCAGGGCATCCGCATCGAGGAGATCCTCGGCGTGATCCCGGCGACGCGTCTGGGCACGGCGCTGCCCGACGCCCGCCTCGGCGACCTCGCCCGCGGCCATGCGGCATCGATCGACGCCGACGATGTCGAGACCCCGCGCCACGCCTTCGACCTCATCGTCGGCGCGCGCGCCGAGACGGTCTGCATCCTCCACCACGGCTTCCTCGTCGGCACGCTCTCTCGCCGCACCGCGCTGCGGTCCACCCTGTATCGGCCGGCCGTCGACGCGAACGGGCGCCTCGGCGTCGCTGCTGCCGTCGGCATCAACGGCGACGTCGCGGCCAAGGCGCAGGCGCTCGCCGCAGCGGGGGTCGACGTCCTCGTCGTCGACACCGCGCACGGCCACCAGGAGGGCATGCTGAGGGCGCTGCAGGCGGTCGCCGAGCTCGGCCTCGGCATCCCGATCGCCGCCGGCAACGTCGTGACCGCCGAAGGCGTGCACGATCTCGTCGCCGCCGGCGCCGACATCCTGAAGGTGGGCGTGGGACCGGGCGCGATGTGCACGACTCGCATGATGACCGCGGTCGGCCGGCCGCAGTTCTCGGCGGTGCTCGAGACCGCCGAGGCCGCGCGCGTCATGGGCGCGCACGTGTGGGCGGATGGCGGCGTGCGCTACCCGCGCGACGTGGCCCTCGCGCTCGCGGCGGGCGCGGCATCCGTCATGATCGGCTCCTGGTTCGCCGGCACGATCGAGGCTCCCGGCGAGCTGCAGGTCGACGGCGCCGGCCGGGCCTACAAGGAGTCGTGGGGGATGGCGTCGACGAAGGCCGTGCACGAGCGCTTCGGACGCCTCGACCCCTACGAGCTCGCCCGCAAGGAGCTCTTCGCCGAGGGCATCTCGTCGTCGAAGATCTACCTCGACCCGCTGCGCCCGAGCCTCGAGGACCTGCTCGACATGATCACCTCGGGCGTGCGCTCCTCGTTCACCTACGCGGGCGCCGCCACGGTACCCGAATTCCACGAGCGTGCGCGGGTCGGCCTGCAGTCGGCCGCCGGCTACGAAGAGGGAAAGGCGCTGCCGGTCAGCTGGTAGGCCGGTTCGCATCGTCACGCGAGCTGTCACGCGAGCCGCTACGCGACGCGTTCTCGTCGTCGTCGGAGTGCTCCTCGCGGATGCTGCGCGCCTCCTCGAGCTCCTCCTTGTCCTTCTTCTCCGCCTTCTTGATCTTGCGGTCGTCCCGCGGCGGCAGCTGAAGCGTCTCCTCGGCGGGCAGCCCGCCCTGCAGCTGTCGGCCGCGCTCCAGCTCGGCGTCGAACTCGGCGCCGAAGAGGAGGGCGAGGTTGGCGATGTAGAGCCAGAGCAGGAAGATCACGATCCCGGCGAGCGACCCGTACGTGCGGTCGTAGTTCGAGAAGTTCGTGACGTAGATGCCGAAGGCGACCGTCGCGAGCGTGAGCACGAGGATCGCGAGAAGCGAGCCCAGGCTGATCCAGCGGAACTTCGGCTGCTTGGCGTTCGGAGTCGCGTAGTACAGGATCGCGACCATCAGCACGACGATGAATGCCAGCACCGGCCACTTCAGGATCGACCAGACCGTGGTCGCGACATCCCCGAGACCGAGCGCTGAGCCGACCGCGTCGGCGACGGGGCCCGAGACGACGAGGATGATGGCGGCGATCGCGATCATCACGATGCCGATCACGGTCACGAGCAGCTGTGCCGGCTTCAGCTTCCAGAAGGGGCGACCCTCCTCGATCTCGTAGATGCGGTTCATGGCCCGGCTGAACGCCCCGACGTAGCCGGACGCGGCCCAGATCGCCAGCACGATGCCCGAGATGAGGGCGAAGCCGGCGCCGGGCGAGTTGGCGATGTCGCTGAGCGGGCCGTCGAGGGCGTCGGCGGCGTCCGGAGCGAAGCTCTGGATGATCCCCGTGATCGCCTCGGCTGCCGACTCGCCCTGACCGATCACGCCGAGGATCGAGAACACGGCGATCAGCGCGGGGAAGAGCGCGAGCACCGCGAAGTACGTGAGCCCGGCTGCGATGTCGGTGCACTGGTCGTCGGAGAACTCGCGCAGTGTCTTCTTGACGACGTACTTCCACGATCGCTTGTCGATCTCGCGGAGGGAGTCCGGCTTCGCCGGGTTCTCGGGGTCAGGGATCTGCTCCTCGTCGGTCTTGCGCTGCTCGTCCGTCGTGCTCATCGTCTCTCCAGTTCGGTGCCTGAGGCTGGTGAAGGGCTGTCGAGGTGTGCCGGCGAGGGAGTGCGAGGATCACCATCCTGTTCGCCGCGCCGCACCGCAAAGAGGGGGTTGACACGTCCGCCGGATGAAGAGGACTGTCGACGGATGCCTCGGCCCGAGGCATCCGTCCACCCGTCGTCCAGGCGACCGGTGAGGCCCTGCCGTAGACTTGGCGCACGATGGACGACCCTCCTAGTTGCAGACGTTCGCCCCACCGACCCGCCCCCATCACGATCGGGGGTGATGCCTGATGGAGTACGTCATGCTGGGCGTGGGGCTCCTGCTCACCGTGGGGACCGGACTCTTCGTCGCGAGCGAGTTCGCCCTCGTCAATCTCGATCGAGCCGACCTCGAGGCGCGGCGCGACCGCGGCGAATCCCGCCTCTCCCTGACGATCAGCGCGCTGAAGATCACCTCGACGCATCTGTCCAGCGCGCAGCTCGGGATTACGCTCACCACGCTCCTGACGGGCTACACGATGGAGCCCGCGATCTCGAGCCTGCTCGCGCCGGTCTTCACGGCGTGGGGCCTTCCCTCCGGCCTCGTCGGACCGATCTCGGTGTTCATCGGCATCGCGATCGCGACGATCCTGTCGATGATCCTCGGTGAGCTCGTGCCGAAGAACTTCGCCCTCGCGCTCCCGCGTCAGACCGCGAAGCTCGTGATGCCCTTCCAGGTCGCGTTCACGACGGTGTTCCGCCCGGCCATCGTCGTCCTCAACGGCAGCGCCAACGGCGTGCTCCGCGCCGTCGGGGTCGAGCCGAAGGAGGAGCTCTCCGGCGCGCGCACCGCCGAGGAGCTCTCGAGCCTCGTCCGCCGCTCGGCCAGCGCCGGCGTCCTCGAGGAGGACACCGCGTCGCTCCTCGACCGCAGCCTCACCTTCGCCCGGCTGACGACGGCCGACGTCATGACGCCGCGCCCCAGCATCCATGCCCTGCAGGCGGGCGACTCCGCTGAAGAGGCGATCCAGCTCGCCCGGCGCACGGGGCACAGCCGGTTCCCGGTCTACGACGACTCGATGGACGACATCGTCGGCATCGTGCACCTGAAGGCCGCCGTCGGCGTGCCGCGCGATCGTCGCACCGACGTGCCCGTCGCCGCGCTCGCGACCGAGCCCCTGCGCGTCCCCGAGGCGGTTCACCTCGACGTCCTCGTCGCGGAGCTGCGCGCGCGCGGCTACCAGATGGCCGTCGTCGTCGACGAGTACGGCGGGACGGCGGGCGTCGTCACGCTGGAAGACCTCGTCGAGGAGATCGTCGGCGAAGTGCTCGATGAGCACGATCGCCGCCGCGCCGGGATCGTCCGCCTCGACGGCGACGTGCTGTTCCCCGGCGAGCTGCGCCCCGACGAGCTGCTCGACCGCACGGGCATCCGCGTTCCCGAGGGCGAGGTCTACGACACCGTGGGCGGCTACCTCATGAGCGTGCTCGAGCGCATCCCCACGGTCGGCGACCAGGTCGAGGTCGAGGACGGCACCCTCGCGGTGCAGCGCATGGACGGCCGCCGCGTCGACCGGGTGAGGTTCACGCCGAAGCCGATGCCGTCGACCGACGACGAGAGGGGTGACCGATGAGCGATTGGGCAGGCATCGCCTGGCTGTTCGTGCTCCTCGTCGCGAACGCCTTCTTCGTCGGCGCCGAGTTCGCCGTCATCTCGGCCCGCCGCTCGCAGATCGAGCCGCTCGCTGAGAAGGGCTCGCGCTCGGCCAAGACCGCGCTCTACGCGATGGAGCACGCGACGCTCATGCTCGCGACGTCGCAGCTCGGCATCACGATCTGCTCGCTGCTGATCCTGAACGTCTCGGAGCCGGCGATCCACCACCTGCTGGCCGAGCCGCTCGGCCTCACGGGCCTCGGCGAGGCGACGGTCGACATCATCGCCTTCATCGTCGCGCTCGTGCTCGTGTCGTACCTTCACGTCGTCTTCGGCGAGATGGTGCCGAAGAACCTCGCGTTCTCGGTCCCCGATCGCGCCGTGCTGATGCTCGCGACCCCCCTCGTGTGGGTGTCGAAGGTCTTCCACCCCGTCATCGTGTCGCTGAACTGGCTCTCGAACAGCGTGCTGCGGCTCTTCCGCGTCGAGCCGAAGGACGAGGCCGCCTCGACGTTCACGCTCGACGAGGTCGCCACGATCGTGAACCAGTCGCGGATCGAGGGGGTGCTCGACGACACGGCGGGCACCGTCGCGGCCGCCGTGGAGTTCACCGACAAGAAGGCCAAGGACATCGCGGTGCCGCTCGTCGACCTCGTCACGCTCCCCGAGCAGACGACCGCCGACGAGATCGAGCGCGCCGTGTCGAAGCACGGCTTCTCGCGCTACGTCATCGTCGGTGGCGACGGGGTGCCGGTCGGGTACGTGCACCTCAAGGACGTGCTGCGCGCGGCCGAGGGACCGGATGCCGCGGCCGACGTCGTGCGCCCGCTCCCGGCCAAGCGCATCCACCACATGGTGCCGGTGCTCGAGACGACCGACCTCGAGGATGCGCTCGCGCTGATGCGCCGCGCCGGTCGTCACCTCGCTCAGGTGCGCAACACCTCGGGCGAGACGACGGCCGTGCTGTTCCTCGAGGACATCATCGAGGAGCTCATCGGCGAGATCCAGGACGCGACCCGCCGCCGGCGCTGACGGCGGCCGGGTCGGCGCGGTTCAGCGGTGGGGGCGGGCCCGGACGTACTGCTTCGGCCAGTAGTCGATGTCCGCGCCGACCTCGCCGGCGGCCCGCAGTGCGAAGTGCGGATCGCGGAGCCACTCGCGCGCCGACATGATCGCATCGGCGTCGCCGCGGCGGAGGATCTCCTCCGCCTGCTTCCCGGAGTCGATGAGGCCGACCGCGCTCACCGGAACGCCGGCCGCCTCGCGGACGTGGCGCGCGAGGTGCACCTGATACCCGGGGCCGGGGACGATCCGCTGGTGCGCGACCAGGCCACCGCTCGAGATGTCGAAGAAGTCGACGCCCCGCTCCGCCGCCCAGCCGGCGACCGTCGCGGTCTCCTCTACGGTCCAGCCGGCCTCTGCCCAGTCGGTCCCGGAGAACCGCACGAACAGGGGGACGTCGGGCGCGGCATCCCGAACCGCGTCGACGACGCGCAGGAGCAGGCGCGCGCGGTTCTCGAGCGAGCCGCCGTACTCGTCGGTGCGCCGGTTCGAGAGGGGCGAGAGGAACTGGTGCAGCAGATAGCCGTGGGCCGCGTGGATCTCGAGCAGCTCGAACCCGGCGTCGAGTGCGCGACGGGTCGCGGCGGCGAAGTCGTCGACGACCTTGTCGATCCCCGCCTGGTCGAGTGCGACCGGCTCGTCGAAGCCCTCGAACGCGACGGCCGACGGAGCGACGGTCTGCCAGCCGCCCTCCGACGCGGAGACGGTGCCGCGACGGTGCGAGAACGGCGACCACGTCGAGGCCTTCCGGCCCGCGTGCGCGAGCTGCAGGGCGGGGACGGCACCGCGCGCGGCGATGGCCGAGACGATGGGCCTCCAGGCATCCACCTGTTCGTCGTTCCAGATGCCGGTGTCCTCCGGCGAGATGCGCCCCTCGGGCGAGACGCCGGTGGCCTCGGCGAACACGATGCCCGCTCCGCCCGATGCGAACTGGGCGAGGTGGGTGTGGTGCCACTCCTGCGGAACCCCGTCGACGGCGCTGTACTGGCACATCGGCGCGACCCAGAGCCGGTTGCGCACCTCGAGCCCGCGGATCGTCAGAGGGGTGAACAGGGTGGAGGTCATAGGGCGCTCCCGCGTCGATAGTGTGTGGCCATGGGCGGATCGTGGACGGCCTCGGACGTCGCCGGGCTCCTCCGGAGGCCAACGGCCACCGATGACAAGTATTCCCGCGGCGTGCTCGGCATCCGAACCGGGTCAGAGCTCTATCCGGGGGCCGCCGTGCTGGGCGTCGAGGCCGCATGGCGCACGGGTGTCGGCATGGTGCGGTACGTCGGCGCGGCGCGCGATCTCGTGCTGCAGCGGCGTCCTGAGACCGTGACGCAGGACGGCCGGGTGCAGGCGTGGCTCATCGGGTCGGGAACGGATGCCTCGGCCCGCCGCGGCGACGAGACGCACGCGCTTCGCGCGATCCTGGCGGGCGACGTGCCCGTTGTCGTCGACGCCGGAGCCCTCGACCTCGTCGTCGGAGCGACGGCGCCGCTCGTCGTCACGCCCCACGCGCGCGAGCACGCGAAGCTGCGCTCCGCGCTGGGGCTGGGCGAGTACGACGCCGCCGATCCCGACTCTCGCGCGCGGGCCGCGGCCGAGACAGCGGCCGCTCTCGGCGGCGCCGTGCTTCTCAAGGGGAGCGCCACCGTCGTCGCGGCACCCTCGGGGTGGAGCACCGTCGTCGAAGCCGGCACGCCGTGGCTCGCGACGGCGGGCACCGGCGACGTGCTGGGCGGAGTCGTCGGCGCGCTCGTCGCGGGTGCTGCCGACGACGGGTCGCTCGACGCCGAGCGTCTCGCGCGGCTCGCGGCATCCGGCGCGTGGCTGCACGGTCACGCCGCGAACCTCGCCGCGGCAGCTGCGGGAAAGGGCGGCGGCCCCATCACGGCCCTCGACGTGGCCGACGCGCTGCCCCGTGCGGTGGCCGAGGTCCTCGCGGGCGGCTGAGGGGTCGACCCGGCCGCTCCCGCGTGCGACGGCGCGTGTCGTGGCCCCGGGGCGGCGGGGGGCGTCCGCCTAGGATGGGGGAGTGTCGAGGCGGGCGGTGCTGTGGATCGCGTTCGTCATCGTCCATGCCGGGGTCGCAGCCCTCGGGTTCCTCCTTCCCAACGAGCCGATGGGCGACGTCTACCGCGTCTATGAGCCGTGGTCCCGCGCGTGGCTTGCGGGCGTCGACATCGAGCCGGTGCTGAATGCGCAGTTCCCGGCCAGCTCGAGTCTCGTGGGGATCACCGAGTCGTGGGTGTACCCGCAGCTCGCCATCGTCCCGATGCTCATCGCATGGCTCTTCTCGTGGGTCGCCGGTTACGAGATCGGCTGGGCGACCCTCGTCACACTTTGCGACGCGCTCGCCTTCGCGATGCTCGTCGGCCGCGCGCGATCGACAGGACGTTGGGTCGCCGCGTGGTTCTGGCTCGCGTTCATCGCGGTGCTCGGTCCGGTCGGGATGTACCGGCTCGACGGCATCACGGTGCCGCTCGCGATCGCAGGAAGCCTGTGGCTCGTGGGACGCCCGTGGATCGGTTCGGCGCTGCTCGCGATCGCGACCTGGATGAAGGTGTGGCCGGCTGCGCTCATCGCCGCGGCGATCATCGCGGTGCGACGCCGCCTGGCCGTGTTGGGCGCGGCTGCCGCCGTCTCGGTCCTCGTCGTGGTCTGGGTGATATCCATGGGCGGGGCCGCGCACCTCTTCGGGTTCATCCTCGACCAGACCGATCGCGGGCTGCAGCTCGAGGCGCCCGTCAGCACGGTCTACCTCTGGCAGTCCGTCGCCGGCATCCCGGGCTCGATGATCTACTACGACCAGGACCTGCTGACCTTCCAGGTGACGGGCCCCGGCGTCGACACGGTCATCGCCGTGATGACACCGCTCCTCGTGATCGCCGTCGCCGCGGTCGCGGCCGTCGGCGGATACAAGGCGTGGCGCGGCGCGTCGTTCGCGGCGCTCTACCCCAACCTCTCGCTCGGCCTCGTGCTCGCCTTCATCGTCTTCAACAAGGTGGGGTCGCCCCAGTACATGACCTGGATCGCCGCCCCCATCATCGTCGGACTCGTGATCGACAGGCATCGCTGGTGGAAGCCGGCGACGCTCGCGCTCGTCATCGCCGGCTTCACTCTCGGCGTGTACCCGCTCGCCTATTACTCGCTGCTGCTCGCGTGGCCGTTCCCCGCGTCGCTCCTCACGATCCGCAACATCCTCGTCGTGGTGCTCTTCGTGTGGGTCGTGCTCCGGCTCGCGCGCGTCCAGATCCATCCGCATGTGCGCGCCGCGCGGCACGCCGAAGCCCTCGCCTGACCTCCGGGAGGAACAATGCTCGTCGCCTTCTCCGTCGCCCCGAGCGGCACCGGCCGTGCTGACGGCTCCGTCCACGACGCCGTCGCCGCGGCCGTGCGGATCGTCCGCAACAGCGGCCTGCCGTCCCGCACGACCTCGATGTTCACCGAGATCGAGGGGGAGTGGGACGAGGTCTTCGCCGTCGTGAAGCAGGCGACCGATGCAGTGCTGCCCTTCGGATCCCGGGTCTCGCTCGTGCTCAAGGCCGACATCCGCCCGGGCTTCACGGGCGAGCTCGACGCGAAGGTGGAGCGTCTCGAGGAGGCGCTCGCCGACGAGGGGTCCTCGCTCGAGGAGCCCGACCGCCTGGACTGACCGGCCGCGTCTATCCTTCTCTACCCGGCCGCGGCATCCGTCCTCCGCCCGGCCGGGCCGCGGCATCCGTCCTCCGCCCGGCGCGGCCGCGGCATCCGTCCTCCCTCCACCGGGGGCGCGGGAGGGGATTCGAGGAGCGGAGGGCGTCTTCGGGGCATTCGTCCTCCCTCGGCCGGATCCCCTCCGCACGCACGGCGCGGGGCCAGGTCGCAGGACTCTTCTCGGCTCCGGCCGCAGGCTGCCCGGCCCGGCCGGGCCGCGGCATCCGTCCTCCCTCCACCGGGGGCGCGGGAGGGGATTCGAGGAGCGGAGGGAGTCTTCGGGGCATTCGTCCTCCCTCGGCCGGATCCCCTCCGCACGCACGGCGCCAGACCGGCCGGATCTCCTCCGCACGCACGGCGCGAGGCCGGCCGACCGTAGGCTGAGCGGGTGTCAGAGCCGACGTCGAGCGCCGAGTCCCCGACCGACCGGGCGGTGCGCGCGCTCGCCGATGCCGTCGGCGAGTCAAGGCCCCGTGTGCCGGGCGACGGTTCCGACCCCGACATCCCCGTCGCGGCGACCGTGATCGTCCTGCGCGACGGCGCTTCCGGGCCGGAGGTGCTGATGATCGAGCGGCCCGACCGGGGGTCGTTCGCCGGCGCGTGGGTGTTCCCCGGCGGCAAGGTCGAACCCGCCGACCGGCTCGCCGACGACGAGCCGGAGGAGGATGTCGCGCGCCGCGCGGGCGTGCGCGAGACGCTCGAGGAGGCCGGCCTGGAGATCGACCCCGAGGATCTCTGGACCATCTCCGTCTGGGATCCGCCGCCGGGACTGGCGCTGCGCATCCGCACGTGGTTCTTCGCCGTGCGGGCCGGCGACGGCGAGGTCGTGCTGTCGCCCGACGAGGCGGTCGATGCCGAGTGGGTCGACCCGGGCCGGCTCCTCGAGCGGCATGGGCGCGGAGAGGTGACGCTCTACCCGCCGACGTGGGTCACCCTGCATGCGCTCGCGGGTCAGCTCGATGTCGAGGCGCTCCTCGGCGCCCTGCGTCTCGCCGGGTTCCGGCGGTTCGAGACCGTCGCCCGCAAGGGCGAGACGGGGCCCATGCTGCTGTGGCAGGAAGACGCCGAGTACGGCTCCGGCGCGGGGGACCAGGCATCCGCCCGCCATCGCCTCGAACTCGGCGCGCTGCCCTGGATCTACACGCGCACCGACTGAGTCACGCCTCTAGCAGCCGCCGCAGGTGCGTGCCGACGGCGTGCGTCTCGATGAGGAAGCCGTCGTGGCCGAAGTCGCTCGTCAGCACGACGGCGCGGTCACCGTCGAGGGCGTTCGGGATGCCTCGCGCGATCCGGTGCTGCCCGTCGATGGGGAAGAGCCGGTCGCTGTCGATGCCGAGCACGAGCGCCTTCGCGGTCACGCGCCCGAGGGCGTCTTCGACTCCGCCGCGGTCCCGGCCGACGTCGTGCGAGTTCATCGCCTCGACGAGCGTGATGTAGCTGTTCGCGTCGAACCGGCGCGTGAATCGGTTGCCGTGGAAGTCGAGGTACGACTCGACGGCGAAGCGCCCGCCGTGGCCCAGGGGGCTCACCCCCGACTGCCAGGAGCGCTGGAAGCGCTGGTTGAGCTCCGTGGGGCTGCGGTAGTTGAGCAGAGCCATGCGGCGGGCGAGAGCGAGTCCGCGGTGCGGGCCGTCGCCCGCGTCGGCGTCGTAGTACTCGCCGTTCTGGAACCGCGGGTCGATCGAGATCGCCTCGAGCTGCACGGAGTTGAGGGCGATCTGGTCGGCGGTGTTGATCGGCGGAGCCGAGAGGACGCCGACCCGCGCCACGCGTTCGGGAAGCGAGATCGCCCACTCCAGGGCGTGCATGCCGCCCATCGATCCGCCGAGCACGGCGGCCCAGCGGTCGATCCCGAGGGCGTCGGCGAGGCGCACCTGCGCGTTCACCTGGTCGCGAATGGTCAGGTACGGGAAGCGCGAGGCCCACTCGTAGCCGTCCGGCGCGATGCTCGCGGGCCCGGTGGACCCCTGGCATCCGCCGAGCATGTTGGGGGCGCTGACGAACCACTCGTCGGTGTCGATCGGCGCGCCGGGGCCGACGATGTCCCCCCACCATCCGGCGGTGGGATGCCCCGGCCCCGCTGGTCCGCGAACATGGCTGTCGCCCGTCAGGGCGTGCAGGACGAGCACGGCGTTGTCGCGCGCCGCGTTGAGCTCGCCCCACGTCTCATAGGCCAGGCGGTAGGCCGGCAGTTCGCGCCCGCCCTCGGTGCGGAAGGCGCCGAAGGCGGCGAAGTGCCGGTCGCCGGCCGGATCGCCGTCGCGCCACGCACCCGTCGCGGGCGGGCGGCCGAGGAGGAGCCGGGCGTCGGCCTCCGTCACCGGTGCCGAGGGCACGGTGTCTTCGGAGGTCTGCCAGTCCATCGGTCCATTCTCCCGGGTGGCGGCTGGCGGCGGCCGGATGTTACGGGTGGCCGGGTGCCACGACGGCGGGACGACGGGATGCCGGGGGCCGAGGCATCCCGGATCGACGGCGAAGCGAGCGCACAGGGGAACGCCGCCCGGTCGGGTCCGGGCGGCGTTCCTCGCGTCAGGCTTCGAGCGAGAAGCCGAACAGGTCGCGGTCGCGCCACGGACCGCCCGGCGTGATGGTGCGGTCCGTCGCCCACAGGGTGAGCACGTAGCCGCACGCGGCCATGATGCTCGTGTCGAGCTCCCACGTGCCGTTCGCCGTCGTCGTGATGGCGGGGAACGCGGTCGGACCCGAGAACGTCGGCAGTGCGCCCAGCGCCGACGAGGCCGGTTCGAGCTCGAACCAGATCTGCGACAGATGCGCGTCCGAGACGTCGTACGTTCCCCGGAGCTTGTCGCCGATCTTGAACTTCTTGCAGGGACCCGTCGGGTTCACCGTGCCGTCAGCGTGCTCGACCTCCGTGATGGCGAGTGCGACGGAAGGTGCCGTCTCGTCGAGGCGGATGGTGACCGTGGTGCGGATCGTGCCGTCGGAGCACTGCAGGATCTGCGCGGGGTAGACCGTGCCTCCGGCATCCTTCGCCACGACCTCGATCTCCCACAGGCCCGCGCCGAGCGCGATCGTCTGCCACGGATAGAGCACGTCGCCGTACACCGTCCGGTACCCGGCGCCCGCGAGGTTGCGGTCGACGAGGTATGGGAAGAAGCCGTCGGCGTCCGCCGTCTGCAGCTGGCTGTACGACTCGGGGAAGGTCGTGCCGATCCACCGCGTACCGCTCACCCAGAACGGGTCGCTCAGTGTCGTCCACGAACTCGTCCCGGACGGGCGCACCCGCACGCGGTACCGCATCTGCGGCGCGCCGACATCGGGCGCATCCGGGATGAATCCCGAGATCGTCACCACACCGCCGAACGGATTGTCGCCGCTCGTCGTCCGTCCATCGGACTGGTCGACGTCGCAGACGCTCACGCCGCTGACGAAGTCGAAGACGGGCCGGAGCGGAGACAGCGCGCCGACCGGCAGCTGGATCGTCGTCTCCTCGCGGTTGCCCCACGTCGGCACCCAGTCGGGATTGCCGGCGGGAGGGGGCGTGCTCCACGAGAGGATGGCGCGGACCCGGGGCTCGACCGGCCCCTCGACGCAGTCGCGTCGGTGGGCCGTCGAGCCGAGCGGCAGGTACACCGCGAAGCGCAGGCCGCCGTCGGGGATGGTCTCGTCGTGCACGACGACGCCCGCCGTCCCCACGTAGGACCAGCCGCCGCCCCAGTCCACCCAGAACGCGACGTACTCGGTGCTGCCCGCCGTGCACGGGCCGCCGCTGTAGCCGTTCGGCTTCTTGACCGTGAGGACGCCGACGAGGGCATCCTCCGTGGGGTCGTAGCCGATGCAGCCGAGCTCCTCGTACGACTTGTCGCCGTCCGTCTTCATCAGGGTCGCGATGACCGCCGAGAGGTCGATCTGCTTGAGCTCCGGGATGTCGAACAGCGGCGACTGCATCGGCATGGGCGGCACGCCGCCGAGTTGTCCGACCTTCGCCGAGAGCGCGGCCGCGACGCCCGGCTGGACGGGCCCGACCGGCGGGTTCGGTGCGACGGGCGCGACGCCGATCCCGGCACGCGACGTCTCGACGCCGATGTGGTCGAGGATCGTGGGTGCGAGGAAGCGGTGAGGTTCGACATCCGTCCCCGCGTACGTCTGAGCGAGCTCGGCGACCGAGAGGGTCTCGGCGGCCTTGAGCGTCACCGGGGCGGTCGGGTCGACCTGCGCGAGGACCGCCTCGGGCAGCTTGATCTTGGTCGACTCGAGGAACTCGCCCCACGGGACGAGCTTGCTCGTGCGCGGTGCGACCGAGACGGTCACGACGTTGCCCCACACCGGGGTGTAGTCCGGATCGCCTGCGGTGGGCGCGGTGTTCCACGACAGGATCGCGCGGACGAGCGCCGGCCGCGCGAACAGACACCATCGGTGCTGCAGAGGTGCCACGACGTTGACCGCGAAGTCGAGCGGACGCGCGCCGGCGGAGTCGTGGACGGCGAAGGAGTCCATCCCGGCATCCGTCCACGTCGCCCCGTCGTCGTAGCTCACGAAGAACCGCACGTATTCGCGGGACCCGGCGCTGCAGAGCGCGCCGCCGTAGCCGCCCGTCTGATTGATGCGCACGACGGCTTCGAGCTGATCGATCGTCGGGTTGAGTCCGACGCAGTTCAGCCGCTCGAACGTCGTGCTGAAGGCCAGCTGCTCGACGGCCGGGAACGGCGTCTCCTTGATCGTGCCGAAGTAGTTCGGATTGGCGAGCAGCTTCGCCTTCGCGCTGCCCCGCAGTCCCAGTTCCTTGGCGCTGACTTTCGTGACCCGCCCCGCGACCGGCCGGGGCTTGGTCTCATCTCCAGGTGGCATCTCCGCCTCCTCATCCTCGGCGCAGCGGGATACCGCGCCCTCGACATGGAAGAGGGGATGCCGCGCCCCCTGATACCTGCGGCCGGCGTCGGGGCCGATGTCCCAGCGGGGGAGTACGGTGCACCGCATGGATGTCATCGAGTACCTGATGGACGGCGACCCCGCGATCCGCTGGCAGGTCATGCAGGACCTGTCCGGCGCACCGGCCGACGAGGTCGCGGCGGAGCGCGCCAAGGTCGCCACAGAGGGCTGGGGGGCGAAACTCCTGTCGCTGCAGGCCGAGGACGGGCAGTGGGACGGCGCCGCCTACCGGCCGGCGTGGGCCGACGAGTACGCGACGTTCTTCGACGTGTGGTCCACGACGCACTTCAGCCTCGACTCGCTCGTCGACCTGGGACTCGACCCCGACAGTCCCGAAGCGCGATCGGCGGTCGACCGGGTCGCGGAGAACGTGCGGTGGGACTACAACCAGGAGCTGTACTTCGAGGGCGAGGTCGAGCCGTGCATCAACGGCCGGGCTCTCGCCATCGCCACCTACTTCGGACGCGAGGCGCCCCGCATCGCCCAGACCCTCCTCGAGACGCAGCTCGACGACGGAGGCTGGAACTGCTGGGTCGAGGACGGCAACGGCGTCGGGTCCTTCCACTCGACGATCTGCGCGCTCGAGGGCCTGCGCGACTGGGAGCTCGCGACGGGAGGCACGCCCGAGTCGAAGGAGGCGAGGCTGCGCGGCGAGGAGTACCTGCTCGAGCGCCGGCTGCTCTTCCGGGCCTCGACGGGTGAGGTGATCGACCCGCGATTCGCGATGCTCTCGTTCCCGACGCGCTGGTACTACGACGTCCTGCGCGGGGCCGACTACTTCCGCGTCGCCCGTCCCGACCGCGATCCGCGGTGCACCGACGCGGTCGATCTCATCCGCTCGAAGGCGCTGCCCTTCGGCATGTGGAAGATCGAGAACGAGCACCAGGGCGCCTCGCAGCTGCGGTTCGACCAGGAGGCCGAGGGCTTCCCGAGCCGCTGGGTGACCCTCCGGGCGCTGCGCGTGCTGCGGTGGTGGGACGCTGCCTGACCCGATGAGACGAGGAAGCCTCGACCCGCGTGGGCCGAGGCATCCGTCGTTCCGCCGGCGCAGCCGGTCGGCGTTGGTCAGGCGCGAGCCGCCTCCGAGACCCGGCGCGCGGCCGCGAGCGCCTGCTCCAGGTCGGCCTTCAGGTCGTCGATGTTCTCGAGGCCGACCGAGAGGCGCACGAGGCCCGGCGTGACGCCGGTCGTGAGCTGCTGCTCGGGCGTGAGCTGCGAGTGGGTGGTGGAGGCGGGGTGGATGACGAGCGAGCGCACGTCGCCGATGTTGGCGAGGTGGCTGAACAGCGTGAGGCTGTTGACGAACTCGCGTCCGGCCTCGACGCCGCCCTTGAGCTCGAACGAGAGGACCGCACCGACGCCCTTCGGTGCGTAGTTGTTGGCGGCGGCGTACCAGGGTGAGGTGGGCAGGCCCGAGTAGTTCACCGAGGCGACGTCGGAGTGGTTCTCGAGCCACTCCGCGATCTCCTGCGCGTTCTGCACGTGGCGCTCGACGCGGAGCGAGAGGGTCTCGATGCCCTGGATGAGCAGCCACGCGCTGTTCGGGGCGATGGCCGAGCCGAGGTCGCGCAGCAGCTGGACGCGCGCCTTGATGATGTAGGCCAGTCCGTCTCCGACGGCGGCCGTGTACGAGGCGCCGTGGTACGAGGGGTCCGGAACCGTGAGGCCGGGGAACCTGTCGACGTTCTTCGACCACTCGAAGCTTCCGCCGTCGACGATCACGCCGCCGATGGTCGTGCCGTGGCCGCCCAGGAACTTCGTCGCCGAGTGGATGACGATGTCGGCGCCGTGCTGGAAGGGCTTGATGAGGTACGGCGTCGCGATGGTGTTGTCGACGATGAGCGGCACGCCGCTCTCGTGGGCGATGTCGGCGACGGTGCGGATGTCGAGCACGTTGATCTTCGGGTTGCCGATCGTCTCGGCGAAGAAGAGCTTCGTGTTCGGGCGCACCGCGGCGCGCCACTCCTCGGGGTCGTCCTGGTTCTCGACGAACGTCGTCTCGATGCCCAGCTTGGCGAGGGTGTACTTGAAGAGGTTGTACGTCCCGCCGTAGATCGAGGACGACGAGACGATGTGATCGCCGGCCTCGGCGATGTTCAGGATGGCGAAGGTCGAGGCAGCCTGGCCGCTCGCGAGGAGGAGGGCGCCGGTGCCCCCTTCGAGCGCCGCAAGACGCTCCTCGACGACAGCCTGCGTCGGGTTCTGGATGCGCGTGTAGATGTTGCCGAACTCGGCGAGCGCGAAGAGGTTCGCCGCGTGCTCCGTGTTGTCGAAGACGTACGACGTGGTCTGGTAGATCGGGGTGGCGCGGGCCTTCGTGACCGGGTCGGGCTGCGCGCCCGAGTGGATCTGCTTGGTCTCGAAACGCCAGTTCTCGGGTGCCGACATGACTGCTCCTGCGGGTATGGGGGGCGCGCGGCGGGCGTCGCGGCCTCGTCCGAGAGTAGGGATGCCCAGCGCTGTCAACAACGCGCGGGAAATGTTACGTAATGGACCCGGTGCCACCCCGGCTAGCGTGGAGGCATGACACGACGTGCGGTGGTGACGGGCGCGAGCTCGGGAATCGGTGAGGCGACGGCGCGGGCACTCCGCGCGTCGGGATGGGACGTCGTCGCGGTCGCGCGACGCGCCGAGCGGCTGCAGGCGCTCGAGGCCGAGACAGGCGCCGTGGCCTTCGCAGCCGACCTCACGAGCCCCGCCGACGTCGATGCGCTCGCCGCGTGGCTCGACGAGAGCGGACCCGTGCACGCCCTCGTGCAGATCGCGGGCGGCGCCCGCGGCACCGACCGCATCGAGGACGGAAGCCCCGACGACTGGCAGTGGATGTTCGAGGTCAACGTGCTCAGCAGCCAGCGGCTCGTCGCCGCGCTCCTTCCCCTTCTCCGCCGGGCGGCTGCGGGGGGCCACGCCGACACCGTCTTCGTCACGTCGACGGCGGCGCAGACGGCGTACCCCGGGGGCGGCGGATACAACGCCGCGAAGGCCGCGGAGTCGATGCTCGCCCATGCCCTGCGCCTCGAGCTGAACGGCGAGCCGATCCGCGTCGTCGAGATCGCGCCCGGGATGGTCTACACCGAGGAGTTCACTCTCAACCGCCTCGGGGGCGACCGCAATGCGGCCGAGCGGGTGTACGCGGATGTCGAGGCGCCGCTGACGGCGGACGATGTCGCCGACGTCATCGCCTACGCGCTCAACGCTCCCGGCCACGTGAATCTCGACCTCGTCACGATGCGCCCGGTGGCCCAGTCGGCGCAGCACCTGCTCGCTCGCGGGCCGCTGCGACCGCGCGGTGACGCGGCCCGCCCGTGATCTCCGCCGCCGGAACCTCGATCACCTACCCAGCGGGCGCGACGACGTCGACGGGCACCGTCGTGCACGTCGCCGACGCCGGCCAGGGCCGCTTCGCGGTGCTCCTCGATGAGACCGCATTCCACCCCGTCGACACCGCGTGGCCGGACCAGCCCGCCGACCGCGGGGTGCTCCGGGTCGGCGACGCCTCGTGGGACGTCGTGGACGCCGTCGTCGGTGCGACCCAGGGCGGGGCCCTGCTGCTTGGTCGGGACGTGCCCGTGCGCACCGGGAGCGAGGGCTGGACCTTCGTGGTCGCGCACCTCGTCGAAGGTGAGCCGCCCGCCGAGGGCGTCGCCGCCGAGGTGGTCGTGGACGCCGAGAACCGTGCCGCGCTGTCGGCCGGTCACACGGCGTGCCACCTCGCCTCGCTCGCGCTGGATGCCGCGCTCGCCGGTGCGTGGACGAAGTCCGTGCCGGACGACGCCCTGGGCGCGCCGGCCTTCGACTCCCTCGCGATCCAGGAGTCGCGCATCCACCCCGACGGCTCGACCGACACCTATCGCATCGGCAAGTCCCTGCGCCGCAAGGGGTTCGATCCGGCCGCGCTCGACGACCTCGACGGCCTCGCGGGCAGGATGGACGCGCAGCTCGCGCAGTGGATCGCGACGGGCGGCGCCGTGCGCATCGAGACGTCGGGCGCCGCGCTCGCCGACCGGCGCACGTGGGTGTGCGAGCTCCCCGAGGGGGAGGCGCGGATCCCCTGCGGGGGCACTCACCTCACGTCGCTCGCCGACCTCGCGTCGGCGACGGTTGCGTTCGAGCGCAGTCAGGTCGAGGGTGGCCTCGAGCTCGTCATGAGGACGACGGCCGTCCGAGTCTGAGGCGCCTCGTCGGCTCGGGGCGTTCGTCTCGCTTCGCTCGCTCAACGACCGGGCGGCGGGGGCGGCTCGGGGCGTTTCGTCTCGCTTCGCTCGCTCAACGACCGGACGGGAGGCCGGGCGGGCGAAGTCCCGGTCGTTGAGCGGAGGCGCGAAGCGCCGCAGACGAAACGCCCTGGACCGTCGGGAGCGGCCGGGTGAAGGCATCCGTCCTCAGATGATCTGAGCCTCGCCCGCGGTGGCTTCGGCCGCCCGGTCGGAGTCCGGCCCGTCGGAGTCCGCGAAGGCGACCTTCGGGACGAAGAAGAGCAGGATCGCGGCGAGGAAGCCGCCGCCGGCGCAGATCGCCCACACCGCCATGTAGCCGCCGAGCGAGGCCGCCGTCTGGCTGGCGACGGCCCCCGCCCCGGCCGCGAGGACGACGCCGAACACCGCCGACGCGAAGGTCCCGCCGATCGTCTTCGTCGTGTTCGTGAGGGCCGACGCGATGCCGGTCTGCCCGCGGGGTGCGGCGGCCGCGGCCGCGGCGGGAAGCGCCGCGACGAGCGCTCCCGACCCGACTCCCGCGATCGAGAGGTTGAGCAGCACCTGCCACAGCTCGAGGTGTAAGGGCAGGAAGAGCGTGTAGCCGACGCCCACCAGAGCGCTCGCGCCGATCAGGATGACGCGGGGGTTCGCCCGCCGGGAGGTCACGGCGAAGAGCACGGCGCCGACGATGAGCGAGACGAGATAGACGCCGATGACGTTCGACCGTGCCGTGGCATCCAGTCCCAGACCGTACCCGAGCGACGAATCGGTGCCCGCGTACGTCGACAGGGGTCCCTGCGCGCCGAGCAGGCTGATGCCCACGAGGAACGCCGTCGCCTGCACGGGCCACATCTCGGGCTTCCGGAGCACGCGGATGTCGATCGCCGGGTCGTCCTGGCGCAACTCATAGCGGACGAACCACACGAAGACGGCGATTCCGGCGAGGAGGAGCCCGACGACCCACCACCACGCCCCGGCCCCGAGCGAGAGTTCGCCGATCATGCGCATGTAGACGAGGGCGCCGGTGACGAGGAGGAGTCCCCAGGCGAGGATGACGAAGCCGCCGGTGTCGAGCGTCCGGCCGGGAAGCGGCTCGGACTCGGGCACGCCCAGCCAGATCACGACGGCGATGAGCGTGACGGCGATCGCCGGCACCATGAGCGTGACGGGAAGGTTGCCGCCCGTCGCGGCGAAGATGCGGCCGGCCGCGAGCGCGCCGATGATCGCGCCGGCCTCGAGGCCGACGACGAGGAGACCGGCCGCGCGGCGCGTCGTCGAGACACCCCGGTTCTGCCGGCGCCCCCGCTCGAAGATGAGCGCGATCTCGAGCGGCAGCCACACGACGTAGAAGCCCTGAAGCGCCCACGCGACGAGGAAGCTCCAGAAGTCGCCCGCGAACGCGAGCCACCAGCTGGCCGCCGCGGTGAGGATCGCCGCGGCGAGAAGGATCTTCTTGTGCCCGTACATGTCGCCGAGCTTGGCGAGCACGGGCAGGACCAGCGCCGACAGCAGCAGCTGCGCCGCCTCGAACCAGTTCACGTCGGAGTCGTGGATGCCGAGCTGCGTCACGATGTCGCTGAAGAGGGGGACGTAGAACCCCTGGAGGATGCCGCTCGTCAGCTCGACGAGGATGAACCAGCCGATGAGACCAGCGGTGACGCCGAGCGCGGAGCCGCGCAGGCGTTCGGTGGGCGACGTTGACACGAGGGGGAGGATAACACCGGGATTCCCGCTCCTCGGCGCGGTCGGCACGGGCTGTGGGCGGCGCGGGCGGCCCGCGGCCGCCCGTCCTAATCTGGAGGGCGTGACGGATGCATCGGCTGAGCGCGAACGACTGACGTGGGACGGCTTCGGCGAGGCATCCCGAGACATCGCGCGGGCGGTCATCGCCGACGGATTCAACCCGAAGGTGGTCGTCGCGATCGCGCGCGGGGGCCTTCTGCCGGCCGGCGCGATCGCCTACGGACTCGGGATCAAGAACTGCGGCGCCATCAACGTCGAGTTCTACACCGGCATCGGCACCGTGCTCGACGCGCCCGCCGTCCTGCCGCCCGAGCTCGACATGAGCTACCTCGACGGGCGGCGCGTGCTCCTCGTCGACGATGTCGCAGACAGCGGCCGCACGCTCGATCTCGCGGTCAAACTCCTTGTCGAGCAGGGCGCCGACGTGCGCTCGGCCGTCATCTTCACCAAGCCCACGACGATCGTGCAGCCCGACTACTCGTGGAAGGCGACGTCGCTGTGGATCGACTTCCCGTGGTCCTGGCAGGGCTCTGTCGAGCAGGAGGACGCCGGCGCCGCGGAGAGGTCGGCCTGACGGCATGGCGATGACGCTGCCGCAGCTGGCCGAGGCGGGGCTCGTCGATCCGGACTGGGCCATGGCGCTCGAGCCGGTCGGTCCCGACATCGCCGCGCTGGGCGATCGCCTGCGCGCCGAGGTCGCGGCGGGGCGCCACTACCTCCCCGCCGGCGACCGCGTCCTGCGCGCGTTCCAGCGGCCGCTCCGCGACGTGCGGGTGCTCATCGTCGGTCAGGACCCGTACCCGACACCGGGGCATCCCATCGGGCTGTCGTTCGCGGTCGACCGTCAGGTGCGACCGCTGCCGCGGAGCCTCTCGAACATCTACCAGGAGCTCGACGCCGATCTCGGCATCCCCCCCGCCCCGCACGGGGACCTGTCGGGATGGAGCGATCAGGGCGTCATGCTGCTCAACAGGGTGCTCACCGTCGCCCCGGGCGCCTCGGCATCCCATCGCGGCTGGGGCTGGGAGAAGGTCACCGAGCACGCGATCCGCACGCTCGCCGCCCGCGACCAGCCTCTCGTGGCGATCCTGTGGGGGAGGGATGCCTCGAACCTCCGCCCGCTCCTCGGCGAGACGCCGGTCATCGAGTCGCCGCATCCCTCGCCGCTGTCGGCGAGCCGTGGATTCTTCGGATCGCGACCCTTCTCCCGTGCCAACGCGCTCCTCGAGCAGCAGGGCGCCCCCGGGATCGACTGGGCGCTGCCCGCGTAGGCTGGACGGCATGCTGGAGGAGGAGTACGAGAAGACGCGCCGCCGTCTTCCGCAGCATCTCCAGAAGCCGCCCGAGCCGGAGCGGCCGTTCTCGTACGCGATCCGTCCCGTCGAGGACCGCGACATCCCCGATGTCCGCGAGATCTACAACTACTACGTCACCAACTCGGTCGTGACGTTCGACGAGAAGGCGTGGACGATCGCGCAGTGGCGCGAGAAGCTCGCGCATCTGCGCAAGCTCAAGATGCCGTTCCTCGTCGCCGAGTCGCCCAGCGGGCAGATCCTCGGCTACGCCCTCGTGCAGCCGATGTCGACCAAGAGCGCCTACCGCTTCTCGGTCGAGAACTCGATCTACCTCGGTCAGGCGGCGGCGGGCAAGGGCCTCGGGCGCGCCCTCCTCGAGGCGCTCATCACGG
Source organism: Microbacterium sp. 4R-513 (assembly GCF_011046485.1). NCBI lineage: Bacteria > Bacillati > Actinomycetota > Actinomycetes > Micrococcales > Microbacteriaceae > Microbacterium > Microbacterium sp. 4R-513. Next base: position 221,871 of record NZ_CP049256.1, on the reverse strand, counting down.
CGTGCGAAGAGGCCGGGATCCGAGAGATGGTGGCGGTGATCAGCGACAAGGGGGCCGAGGCATCCATCGCCCTCCACGAGAAGCTCGGCTTCGTCGAGGTCGGTCGCATGGGCCGCGTCGGATTCAAGTTCGGACGCTGGCTCGGCACGATCTACCTGCAGAAGCACCTCAAGCCCGTCAAGAAGAAGGGCCTCTTCGGGCGCTGAGCGCTGCCGGTTCAGCCTGCGCCGTTGCCGTCGCTCCAGTCGCGCACCGCATCCACGAGCTCCCGCCACGGTCCCGTGAGGGCACGGTCGGGAAGCTCGGCCTCGCGATCCTCGTCGGGACCGCAGCGCGCGTGGATGTTCCACTGGAAGCGGTCCGCTCCGCGCGAGTCGCCATCGACCGGCTCGTCCCAGGGGCAGCGCGAGATGAGGGTGACCCAATCGGATGCCTCGTCCTCGCGCGGCTCGGCGGTCCACTCCTTCGTGAGCCCCGCGAAGCCGCCCGTCCTCTTGACGGCGACCACGAGGAGCGGTGAGCCGGCGGACGATCCTCCGTCACGCCGCGGGCTTCTCGATTCGCTCATCGCCGATGACGCCGACCTCGGTCCACGCGTCGCGGACGGCCGACACCTCCTCCGACTCCACACCGTACTCCGCTTCGGCCGTCGCGATGGTGGCGGCCGCGAAGTCGGCGAAGTCGGCGGTCGGGGAGAGCTTCCCCGACGTGACCGTCTGGTACCAGATGCGGCCGGCGCGCTCCCAGGCGTGGCCGCCGAGTGCGAGCGCCAGCAGCGTGAAGGCACGGTTCGGGATGCCGGAGTTGATGTGCACCCCGCCGTTGTCGTTCGTCGTCTCGACGTAGTCCTTCATGTGACCCGGCTGCGGGTCTTTGCCCAGCACGTCGTCGTCGTACGCCGTGCCCGGGTCCTTCATCGACCGGAGTGCGCGGCCCTGCACAGCGGGCGTGAAGATGCCCTCGCCGATGAGCCAGCTCGCCTCGTCGGCGGTCTGGCCGCGCTGGTGCTGCTCGGCGAGCGCTCCGAAGACGTCGGAGATGGACTCGTTGAGCGCCCCCGACTGGCCCTGATACTCGAGGCCGCCCGAGACCTCGGTCACGCCGTGCGCGAGCTCGTGCGCGATGACGGTGAGCGAGTTGGTGAAGCCGGTGAAGATGTCGCCGTCGCCGTCGCCGAACACCATGCGCTCGCCGTTCCAGAACGCGTTGTCGTAGTCCTCGCCGTAGTGCACGGTGGCGAGGAGCTCGCCGCCGCCATCGTCGATGCTGTTGCGCTGGTAGGCGTCCCAGAAGAAGTCGAAGGTCGCCCCGAGCCCGTCGAACGCCTCGTCGGCGGCCTCGTCGCCCGTGGGCGGGTCGTCCTCGCTGCGGACCCGCACTCCGGGCAAGGTCTCGCGACCCCGTGCATCCGAGATCGTGCGGTCGGGCGCCGGTCCGGTCTCGGCCACGAGGCTGCCCGCCTCGTCGATCGAGAGGCGCAGTCGCGAGCGCCCCGGCCGGTAGTCCCGATCACCCGCGAGCGTCGCCCGCGCAGCCTCGGCGGCACGCGCGAGGTGCGGCTCAGTCGCGGCTGCGATGCGAGCGAGCAGGTACGGCGGGACGATCGCGTGCCTCATGGTCCGAGGCTAACGTTCGGCCACGACATCCCCGCGTGCCGCGCGTCGGAGATTCGCGCGAACCTCGGACGATCCGTGGCGAGCCCTCCGAGGTTCGTGCGTTCCTCCGAGGCTCGTGACGATCAGGAGGAGGGTCAGGATGCCGCAGGCCCGGGGTCGATGATCGGGATCGAGGCGAGGAGCCGGCGCGTGTACGCGACATGGGGCTGCAGCAGCACCTTCTCGGTGGGACCCTCCTCGACGATCCGCCCGTCCTTCATGACGACGACCTGGTCGCAGAGGTTCTGGACGACGCCGATGTCGTGGGACACGAGCACGAGCGTGAGGTCGCTTCGGCGGCGCAGCTCGGCGAGGAGCTCGAGGATCTGCGAGCGCACCGTGACGTCGAGGGCGGACATCGGCTCGTCGCCGACGAGGAGCCTCGGCCGGTGCACGATGGCGCGGGCGATGGCGATCCGCTGACGCTGGCCCCCTGAGAACTCGTGGGGGAAGCGGTCGGCCATATCGGGCTCCAGGCCGACATCGAGGAGCACCTCGTGCACGCGCTCTCGCCGGCCGGCGCCGCCCGGCTCGCCGTCTCCGCCGAGGCCGAGCGCCCACAGGGGCTCGGCGACGATCCGGCCCACGCTCATGCGCGGGTCGAGCGATGCGTACGGGTCCTGGAACACCATGCCCGTGTCGCGTCGCAGCCAGTGCAGCGCGCGGGCGCCGGCCGAGGCATCCACTTGCCGTCCGTCGAACTCCACGGAGCCCGCGGTCGGGGCGTCGAGGGCGAGGAGGAGGCGGACGAGCGTCGACTTGCCGGAGCCGGACTCCCCGATGATGCCGACGGCGCTGCCGGGGAAGACGTCGAGGTCGGCGTCTTCGAGGGCCGTCGAGGTTCGGGCCTTCTCGAAGAGGGTCGCCTTCGGGACCGGGAAGCGCCGGGTGAGGCCCCGTGCGCGCAGCAGCGGTGCCGCGGCGGTCGCGGGGTGATCGGAGCGGAGGGCGGTCACGAGAGGCCCCCCGGTCGCCAGAGGGTCGCGGTCGCATCGCGCAGGAGTCCCTGCGTGACGACGGACGAGGGCGCTGTGAGGAGGGTCGACACCGGCGCCTCTTCGACGACACGGCCGTCCTCGAGCACGATGCCGTGGGTCGCGATGCGCGAGAGCACCGCGAGGTCGTGCGTGATGAACACGAGGGACATGCCGTCGGTCTCGACGAGCGACAGCAGCAGATCGAGGATCTCGGCCTGGATCGTCACGTCGAGCGCGGTCGTCGGCTCGTCGGCGATCAGCAGCCGCGGTCGGCAGGCGAGCGCGGTCGCGATCGCGACCCGCTGTCGCTGCCCGCCCGAGAGCTGGTGCGGATAGCGGGCGACGATCCGCTCGGGGTCGGGGAGGGCGACGCGCCGGGCCTCTTCGACGGCGCGCGCCTTGGCCTCGGCGCGCGTCACGCGCTGGTGGATCCGGACGGACTCCGCGATCTGGCGGCCGACGGTGCGGATCGGGTTGAGGGCTGTCCGCGGCTCCTGGAAGACGATGCCGATGTCGTCGCCGCGCAACTGCGCCAGTTCTCTGTCCGGCAGCCCGAGCAGCTCGCGGCCGTTCCAGCGGATGGAGCCGCCGGCCGTCGCTCCGTCGGGCAGGAGCCCCATGATCGCCAGGGCCGTCAGCGACTTGCCCGAGCCCGACTCGCCGATCAGGCCGACGCGGGCCCCGTCGGGCACGTCGAACGAGATGCCGTCGACGACGCGGCGGTCGGCGATGTCGATCGTGAGGTCGCGCACCTCGAGCGTCACGAGACCACCTCCGGCACGTGCGTGCGGGCCTGTCGCGCCGCACCGCCGCGGCGCGACAGCGTCGGGTCGGTGGCTTCGCGGAGGCCGTCGCCGAGGAGATTGAGGCCGAGCACGGTGAAGGTGATGGCCAGACCCGGCCAGACGACGGAGAGCGGGTAGACCGTGATGAACTGCTGCAGCTCGGCCAGCAGGAGCCCCCACGACGGCTCGGTCACCGGCGCCCCGAAGCCGAGGTACGACAGCCCGGCCTCGGCGAGCACGGCGACGGCCATCGCCCACGACAGCTGCACGATGAAGACGGGCGCGACGTTCGGCAGCAGATGGCGCAGGAGGTTCTGCCACGGCGTGAGCCCCGCCATCCGTCCCGCGAGCACGAAGTCGCTGTGGAGCACCCGGCGCAGCTCCGGCCGCGTGACGCGCGCGATGTTGACGCCGAAGCCGATGCCGACGGACCAGATCACGACCCACAGCGAACCGCCCCAGACGGCCGAGATCATCATCGCGATGATGAGGACGGGGAAGGCGATGAGGATGTCGACGAAGACCGCGACCGACTCCCGCACCCACCGCGCCGTGAGCGCCCCGAGCGCCGCGAGCGCGATGCCGACGACCGTCGCGATGATCCCCGCGCCGACCGCGACGATCACGGTCGTGCGGGCGCCGGCCATGACCAGGCTCAGGATGTCGCGGCCCGACCCGTCGGTGCCGAAGAGGTGGGGGAGGCCGGGGAGCGCCCAGCGCCCCCGGACGTCGACCCTCTGCGGGTCGAACGGCGTCCAGAAGGTGGCGACGATCGCCGTGGCGACGACGACCGCCACGACGATGAGGCCGAACCGGCCCGTCGACAGCGCCCACAGCCGGCCGAGCCACGCCCAGCGTGACGGCCGGCGGCGGCGCGGCCGTCGTCGGGGCCGGGCCGCGGCATCCGTGTCCCGAATCTGGCCGCTGCGGCCCCCGCTTTCCGGCGAACTTCGGGACATGCTCTGGGGGGGCCTGGCCGGTTGGCGCTTGTGTGTCCCGAATTTGGCCGGTTCGGCGGCGGCTTTCCGGCGAACTTTGGGACATGTCATCAGGGGCGGGGACGAGGCCGGACATGCTACCGGGCGCCTGGTCTGTCGGAAGTTCTGTGTCCCGAGTTTGGCTGGTTTGGGGGCCGCTTTCCGGCGAACTTTGGGACATCCTGCCGGGCGCCGGGCCGGTTGGGGGTTGTGTGTCCCGATTTTGGCCGGTTTGGGGGCGGCTTTCCGGCGAACTTTGGGACATGCCATCGGGGGCCGGGCCGAGATCGGGGGCCGGGTCGCGGCCAGGCACAGCGCCGGGGCCGGGGCCGGGGCCGGCATCGCGGCCAGGCACAGGGCCGGGGCCGGGGCCGGCATCGGGGCCAGGCACAGGGCCGGGGCCGGGGCCGGCATCGGGGCCAGGCACAGACCCGGGGCCTGGGACCGAAGGGTCGGTCATGACGCCTCCCGCTGCCGGGGGTCGAGGGCGCGGTGGACGAGGTCGACGACGAAGCCCACGACGAGCACGAAGCCCGTCAGGGCCAGAAGCTCGCCCTGCACCTTCGGCAGGTCGCGGGCGCTCACGTCGGCCACGAGCATCCGGCCGATGCCGGGCAGGCTGAAGAGCTGCTCGATGACGACGGCTCCGACGATGATCCCGGCGACCTGCAGGCCGAGCACCGTGACGACCGAAAGGCCGACGTTGGGCAGCCCATGGCGGATCAGCGCGGCATCCCGGGTCAGGCCCTTTGCGGCGGCGGTGCGGACGTAGTCCTGCCCGACGGCCTGCAGGGTAGCGCTCCGCACGAAGCGGAGGAGCATGGCCCCCTCGACGATCCCGATCGTCAAAGCGGGGAGCACGAGCGCGCGCACCGCCGCGGCGGGGTCGGACCATCCGGCGCGGGGGAAGCCCTGCGCGGGCAGCCACCCGAGCCACACGGCGAAGACGACGACCAGCATCATGCCCGCCCACACGACCGGCACCGCCGCGAGGCCCTGCGAGCCGACGCTGATCGCGGTCCCCGAGGAGCGGCCGCGGCGCATCGCCGAGATGACCCCGAGCGGGAGGCTGAACGCGAGGGCGATCGTCAGGGCGAGGATGCCGAGCGGCACCGTGACCTGTGCTTTCTGCACCAGCTCGTCCGTCACGCTCGACCCGGTCAGCAGCGACGTGCCGAGGTCGCCGCGCAGCACTCCACCGATCCAGTCGACGTACTGTGCGACGAGCGGCTCGCCGAGGCCGAGCCTCTCGCGGATGGCGTCGGCCTGCTCGGGCGTGCTGTTGGTCCCCGCGATGAGCTGCGCGACATCACCCGGAAGCACGCGGAGGGTCAGGAAGATCAGCACGCTGGCGACGAACAGCCCGAGCAGAAGCAGGGCCAGACGCGTCAGCGTGTATCGGATCACCCGTTGCTCTTGGCCAGCTGCGCGAGATTGAGGCGCTCGTTCACATTGATCGAGGGCATACCCGTGATGTTAGTGCCGACGGCCACGACCGAGGCTCCGTTGAAGAGCCAGTCCCCCGCGGCATCCTCCGACACGATCTTGGCGGCCTTCTTGAGGAGGTCTGCGGCCTCGTCGGGATCGGTCGCTGCGACCGACTCCTTGTACAGCTCCTGAACCTCGGGGTTGTCGTAGGTGAAGTAGTAGTCGGGGTTCGCCCAGTTCTCGAAATCACGGGCCTCGGTGTGCAGGACGTAGCTCAGGTCGTAGTCCTTGTTGACGTAGACGTCGTTGAGCCAGGTGGGGAAGTCCACCGAGTCGACCTTCAGCGTGATCCCGACCTCGTTGAGGTCCGAGACGAGGATCTGCGGAATGGTCGTCGAGTAGAAGTTGGGGATCTTCAGGGTCAGCGTCAGGTCGTCGACACCGGCCTCCTTCAGGAGCGCCTTGGCACCCTCGGGGTCGTAGGGCGCGACATCGGCGAGATCCTCGTATCCCGGATCGAGCGAGGGGATCGGACCGTAGAGCGTCTCACCGGATGCCGCGGCCTCGATGAACGCCTCGTGGTCGATCGCCTGGCGGATGGCCTGGCGCACCCGCTTATCGGCGAGCGGTCCCGACGCCTGATTCATCGCGAGCGTGCCCTTGTCGGTCGACTTGCCGAGCACGAGCTCGAAGTCGCCGTTCGCCTCGACCTGGTCCTTGAGGTTGGCGTCGAAGCCCGTCACCACGTCGACCTCGCCGGCGAGGGCCGCATTGAGGGCCGCCTGGTTGTCGGGGATGTAGTCGAAGACGACCTCGCCGACCTGCGCCTTGTCGCCCCAGTAGGCGTCGTTGCGCGCGAACGTGATGCTGTCCCCCTGCCGCCAGGTGTCGAGCACGAAGGGGCCCGTGCCGTTCGCCTTCGTCTTGTAGTCGACGGTGTCGCCCTCTTTGAGGATGAGCCCGGCGCGGCCGGTGAGGTTCCACAGCAGCGTCGAGTCGGGGGCGCTCAGCGTGAGCGTGATGGTCTGGCCGTCCGCCGCGATCGTCTGGACGTTCGCGAGCCTTGCCGAGTCCGACCACTCCGGGGTGTTCTTGCGCGTCGTGAGCGACCAGACGACATCCTGCGGGGTGAGGGGCTGGCCGTCGTGGAAGGTGACGCCCTCGCGCAGAGTGAAGGTGTAGGTCAGGCCGTCGTCCGAGACCTCCCAATCGCTCGCGAGCGCGGGCACGATGTCCTGCTCCGGCGTGCGCGCGACGAGGCCCTCGTAGATGTTGTCGACCAGGATCTGGTCGAGGGCCGCCCCCGCGGTCTGGCGGATGTCGAGGTTGCTCGGCTCGAGGACGAGGCGGATCACCGCCGAGGCGTCCGGGTCCGGGGTGCCCGTGCTGCTCGGCGTGTTGCTCGCGCCGCCGCTCGTGCACGCCGACAGGAGCAGAGCTCCGGCGGCGAGAAGGGCGGTCGCGGCGAGTGCGGTGCGGCGGAGCATGCCTGTCCTTTCGGGAGCATCCGGGATGCGGAGGGACGCGATGTCGAGCGCGTCGGGACGCGATCTCGTGCAAGAGACCAGCCTAGGCAACCCGCGAGCGCCCCGAGCGCGGTGCTACCCACAACGAAACAGAAGCGTTAACCCTTCCCCGCGAGGTCGCGGACCAGCCGGGCGAGCTCGACGGGGCGCTCCTCCTGCACATTGTGTCCGGAGTCCATTTCGACGACGGATGCCGCGGGCACCCGCTGCCGGAACACCTCGGTGTCGGCATCCGTCAGATATCCCCGCGTGCCGCGCACGAGCGTGAGGGGAGCGGTGATCTCGGCGAGGTCTGTCCAGCCGCTCTCGGAGAGAACCGAGGCGAGGGCGTCCTGCTGCACGGCGGCGGCGTCGGCGAGCTCGGGGGAGGCGGCCATGGCGTTCGCGAGGTGCGCGAAGTGGTGCTTCCACTCCACGCGGCCATCGGGCCGGACGCGGCTGTTGTGGTACACCCCCCGCTCCGCCGCCCTGCGCGATCCGCCGAGCCCGAACGCGAGCGCCCGCTCAACCAGCTCATCGCGCGAGGCCCAGTCGGTCGGTCCGGCGAAGAACTCGCGCAGCTGAGCCGCGCCGCCGTCCGGATCGAGCCCCGGCGTGATGTCGACGACGACGACCCCGCGGACGAGTTCGGGACGGGATGCCGCGACCGCCGCCGCCGTGAGCCCGCCGAGCGACTGCCCGACGAGGAGCTGCGGCCGGTCGGTCCACTCCTCGATGCCCAAGGCCACGTCGGGCGCCAGGGTCCCGCCGGTGTACGCGAGGTCGGTGCGCCACGACGAGTCGCCGTGACCGGGGAGGTCGATGGCGAGGGCGGGAATCCCGAGCGCGAGGATCGTCGTGTCCCACGTGTGGGCGTTGAGGCCCGCCCCGTGCAGGAAGGTCACCTCCGGCGACCCCTCGCCGAACCGCAGGGCGCTCAGCGTGCGGCCGTCCGGCAGGGCGAGAGAGAGGCGCTCGCCGGAGGGGATCGGGCCGTCGAGGCCGATGTCGGCGGCCTGGTCGCGGAGGAACGAGAACTCGTCGAGAGGGTCGGTCACCCGGCCATTCTGCCGCGCGGCCGGGGAGCCGAGGCATCCGTCCGCGCCATAGAGTGAAAGACATGAGCGAAGAACGTCGCGTCCACCTCTCGCGCTCCGCCCCGGACGCCTACAAGACGCTCGACGCCTTCTCCAAGACCGTCGGCCGGATCGCCGACGAGGCCGGCATCGAGCCGCGCTTCAAGGAGCTCGTGCAGATCCACGCCTCGCAGCTGAACGGCTGCGCCTTCTGCGTGCGCGTGCATGTCGACCGGGCGGTGAAGGAGGGCCTCGACGCCGACGTCATCGCCCAGCTGGCGACGTGGCGGGACTCCGGCGTCTTCACCGAGCGCGAGCGCGCGGGCCTCGAGCTCGCCGAGGCGTTCACCTTCATCCATGACGGGGGAGTACCCGACGAGGTGTACGACCACGTCGGGGGCATTCTGAGCGAGGACGAGTACGTCGCCCTCAGCTGGATCCTCGTCTCGATCAACGCCTTCAACCGCGTCGCGATCGCCGGCCGCTATCCCGTGCCCCCGCGCGCGAGCGGCAAGGCATGACGGACCCCCATATCCCGGGTGCCGTCAACCTCCGCGACGTCGGGGGTCTGCCCGCGGGCGCCGGCCGCACCCGGTCGGGCGTGCTCTACCGCTCCGGCAACCTCGCGCAGCTCGAGACGCCCGGAGTGGAGGCGCTGGGCGCGCTGGGGCTGCGACGAATCATCGACCTGCGCGACGACGAAGAGGTGACCGCGGCGCCGAGCAGGCTCGGCGACCTCTCGATCCCGACGCAGCGCGCTCCGCTCTTCCTGGGCTCCGTGGCGTCGTTCTTCCAGGACGACATCCCGCTCGACGAGATGTACCGGCGGATCGTCGACGACTCCGCCGAGCGGGTCGTCGACGTGGTGCGTGGCGTCCTGGCCGATCAGCCCGTGCTCGTCCACTGCACCGTCGGCAAGGACCGCACCGGCGTCACCGTCGCGGTGACCCTCGCCGCCGCCGGCGTCGACCTCGACGCGGTGGTCGCCGACTACGCGCGCACCGAGGGCCTCCTTCCCGAGTGGCGCAATCAGCGCATCGTCGAGAAGCTGCGGGAGCTGCACCCCGAGGCCCGGCACCTCGAAGACCTCGCCACGCGGTCACCCGCTCCCGTCATGGCGGGACTGCTCGACGACCTCACGGCGCGGTACGGGTCGCCGTCGGGCTACCTGCTCGCGCACGGGATGACGGATGCCGAGCTCGCCGCGCTGCGCGACGTCCTGGTCGCCGTAGCCTGAGGTCATACTCAGGTTAGGCAACCCTATCCTCACGGTATAGTGGGGACCGAGATGACCGACCAGACCGAGCACAACGCCGCAGCCTGCCGCGCGTCGCGGCACACGCGGGTCCAGCACCTCATCACGGCCGACGAATCGTCGCTCACCGACCTGGAGGCGCTGCTCGCGACGCTTCCGATCTGCTCGACGGGTCGCGTCTTCATCGAGATCCCGGATGCCTCGTGGCACGCGCCGATCACCGCTCCCGCTCGCATGGTCGTGACGTGGCTCGACCGCTCGCTCCGCAGCGGCGATCCGGGCACGGGCCGGGCGTGCGCCCCCGGTCAGGCGCTCACCCGCGCCGTCACCGCCTGGGCCGACGAGATGCTGTGCGCGGACGACGACCACACGCGCATCCACCTGCTGGGCGGCTACCTCGGCACGGCGGACATCGTCGATCACCTCACCGAGCGCCGTGGCATCCCCGCGTCGTCGATCCACGCGCCCTCCGAGTACAACCTCACGAACGTCGCCTGACGGAGGCCTGTCGCCTCTGCGCGTTCGGCTTCGGATCCGGGCCGATGGGGCGGCATCCGCTTGACGCGTTCCACGCACAGGAGTTCGATGGGCGCCGACGGGCGACGATGCCCGCCAACTCATGTGCAAAGGGGAAAACATGCGCAAGAAGTTGATGTTGGGTATTGCCGTGGGGACGATGCTCGCACTCGGAGGCGCCGGCGGCGCTTTCGCGGGCGAGATCGGCGGCAATGGACAGGACACGCAGGGCCCGGCCCATGCGAGGTCTCTGTGCGTGTTCTCGGGACTCGAGGACGGCTCCGAGGGCGGTCCCTCCGGACCGGGCGTCACGCAGAACTGGGGTCAGATCCCCCACGAGATGCGCAAGATGTTCAGCGATCGCGGGGCGGCCGTGGTGAGCACGCCGTTCGGCGAGGAAGGATGCAACGCCCACCTCTTCCCGAACAAGTAGACGTCGAAGGAGGTGCGGCCGGTCTCGACCGGCCGCACCTTCGGCGTTTCAGCGCGAGGTCGGGCGCCGTCGCGGCACGTAGTTCCCCGCTTCGAGTCCGGCTTCGATCTCGAAGCGGTTGCGCAGCGGGTCCCGCCCGGCGAAGAGGTAGAGCACCGGCATGAGGAACCCGTAGCGCCGCCACTGGCGCGCATGCACGGCCTCGTGCTCCAGCAGCCGGTCGGACGGGTTGGCGTCGCCGGTGAGGAAGCATCCGCCGACGCAGACGCCGCCGCGGGCGAACGCCCAGCCGGGCAGCCCGCGGAAGACCCACAGGCCGTTGCGCTTCTCGACCCGACCCGTGCTCCAAAGGGTTCCCCAGATCCAGCCCACCGCCGTGCCGTACCAGTAGCCGACGCGGCTGACGGGGGAGTCCAGGAGGAAGCGCGGGATGCTGCGGTCGAACCGCCGACCGCGGGCGACGGCGAGCTCGGCGCGTCCCTCCCAGCCCGGAGGCGGCGTGGGGATGGGACTCATGCCAGAGCTCCGACGACCCGGAGGATCGCACCGAGGTCGTCGCCTGCGGCCGCGGGCGAGCTCGGCGCGAAGCCCGCGATCGTCGCACCGGCGAGCGGCGCGACGCCGCGCACAGCGCCGATCGCCGCGACGAGCTGGGCGACGGTGAGGCCGAACGGGACGGGAGCGGTGACCCCGGTCAGCGACGACGGGTCGAGCACATCCAGGTCGACGTGGATGTACACGGCGGTCGCCTGCGTCGCCTGCAGCGCGGCGACGAGCGCCTCCGTGCTCTCGAGCTCGGGCGCATCGAGGATGGCGATGCCGACCTCGTCGGCCCGCGTCTCCTCCTCCGCGTCGTAGTCGCGGGCCGCCGCCAGGATGACCCGCTCCGCCGGCACGAGCCCCGGCGCGAGCGAGAGTGCGTCCGGACCCTCGCCCAGGACGGCGCTGAGCGCCATGCCGCCGAAAGCGCCCGAGTGCGACGACGACGACGTGTGCAGGTCGGGGTGGGCGTCGAACCACACGACCGCGAGGCGCTCCTCACGTTCGGCGGCGATCCCGATGGCGCCCACGCTCACTCCGCAGTCACCGCCCACGACGATGACGGGTGCAGCCGCGCCCGAGAGCTCGGCGACGAGCGCGTCGTGGGTGCGGATCAGCGAGCTGTAACGGTGGATGCCGGTCTCGAGCGCCTCGCCCGCCTCGAGCGGGACGTCGATGAGCGTGCACGCGGCGCGGGGGAGATCACCGGCGATCGCCTGGGCGCCGTCGATGAGCTGCATCGCTCGTGCCGACGAGGAGCCCTGCCACTGAGGGACGATCACGAAGCGCGCCATCCTCACATCATTGCCCAGCGCGAGGGCGGAGGCGTCCGCCGTAAGCGAAAGGGCGCCGCGACCAGGTGGTCGCGACGCCCTTTCGAGCGATTTCCGCTTACGGCGTATACGGCGCGCTCGGCGCGTCGATGGCCGCCTGTGCGGGCTGCTGGCCGCCCTTGAGGGCCGCGAGGCGAGCCTCGACCTCGGTCAGCTCGCCGACGTCCTCGAGCTGGTTGAACTGGGCGTCGATGCTGGATGCCGCGAGCTCCTGCTTCCCCTGTGCGAGAGCCTCCTGGCGCCGGATCTTGTCTTCGAAGCGCCCGAGCTCGCTCGTGGGGTCGAGCACGTCGATCGACTTGACGGCGTCGTGCACCTTGATCTGCGCCTCGGCGGTCTTGGCGCGGGCGAGGAGCTCGGAGCGCTTCGACTTCAGCTGCTCCAGCTTCTGCTTCATGCCGTTCAGGCCGTCCTTGAGCTTGTCGACCACCTCGGTCTGCGACGCGATCGTCGGCTCGACGGCCTTCGCCTGGTTCTCCTCGCTGATCTGGCGCTGCAGCGCGATCTTGGCGAGATTGTCGAACTTGTCGGCGTCGGCGGTGTTGCCCTGGCCCCGCAGCTGATCGGCCTTGCGCGACGCTGCGAGGGCCTTGCTGCCCCACTCCGCTGCCGCCTGGACGTCTTCCTGGTGATCCCGCTCGAGGAGCCTCAGGTTGCCGATCGTCTCGGCGATCGCGGACTCCGCGTCGGCGATGCTGTTGGTGTAGTCGCGCACCAGCTGGTCGAGCATCTTCTGCGGATCCTCGGCGGAGTCGATGAGCGCATTGACGTTCGCTCGGACGAGCGTGGAGATGCGACCGAAGATGGACTGCTTTGCCATCGGTTGTTCCTTCCTATCGAAGTGTGATCTGCCCTATCGAAGTGTGATTTCCGGATGCCGGGGGTCGGCGCCGTTCGAGGGGTGGTCAGAATCGTCCTCCTCCGCGACGGGCGCGCGTGCCCCCGCCACCGAAGCTTCCGGGGTTGAAGCCGCCCCCGGACGGGAACCCGCCTCCGCCGCCGAAGATGCTGCCGCCGCCCATGCCCCCGGAGCGGCCTCCGCCACCGCCCAGCATGGAGTTGAGGACGATGCCGCCGAGGACGGCGCCGAGCATTCCGCCGCCGCCGCCGGAGCCGCCCATGCCGCCCATGCCCCCCGACGGGGCGAACATGCCGCCTCCGCCGCCGAAGGAGCCGACGTCGTTCTGCGCGTACTCGATCGCCTGCCCGGCGAGCTGATCCGCGCGCTGCGCGTACTGCAGAGCGCGCTGCGGGTCGGCGGCCTGCAGCTGCTCGGCCTGAACGAGCGATGCTCCGGCCTCGGCGAGGCGCGTGCGGGCCTCGGCTCCGACGGCTCCGCGGCGTGCGGTGATGTAGTCCTCGGCGGCGGAGACCTGCGCGCGCGCCTGCAGAATCGTCTGGCCGAGCATCTGCTGCGTGCGCTGGGCCTGGGCCGCGGCATCCCGGACTCCCGCGATGACGGCGTCGATCTGGCGGTTCGCGCCTTCGAGCGCCTGCAGCGCGGCCAGCGGACGTCGTTGCGAGGACCCGAGAAGGGCGCGGGCGGCGTCGAGCTGCTGGCGCGTCGCGGTCACCGTCGCGGCGACGTGGCCGTCGGGATCGGGAAGAGCGGATGCCGCGGCGATGTCCTGCTCCAGCTCGGCGACGAGCGCCTGAGCGCGCTGCTCGCCCTCGACGAGGTCGCGGCCGAGCTTGTCGATCGCGTCCTCCAGCAGCTTCGCCTGGCCGACCGCCTCCTCGGCCGCGCGGATGCTGACGGCCGCCTGGCCGCCGTCCCCGGCCCCGATCGCCGTCTGCGCGGCGGTGAGCTGCTCGTCGGCGAAGGCGATCCGGTCCCGCGCCTGGTCGGGGTTGTCTGCGACGGTCGAGAGCGCCTCGGGAGCGTAGGACTGGCCGAGCGTCGCGAGGCGCTGCGCCGCCGCATCCACGCCGTTCGCGGCCTCGGAACGCTGCTCCTGCACGCGGGCGAGGGCCTCGGGCGCGTTCTGCTCCAGCTTGCGCAGCTCGTCGAATGCCTCGGCCTTCTCGTCGAGACCCCGGTTGGCGTCCTCGAGCAGGCTGAGGATCTGCGTGTTCCACGCCCGCACCTGCTCCTCGGTGTCGGGGACCGCGTCGTCGAGCTGCTGCTGCAGCGTGAACGCCTTCGTGAGGTTGCCCTTCGCCGTCTCGAGGGCCTGCGCGAACTCGGTGGTCGCGGCATCCCCGAACTGCGCCTTGGCGAATCCGAGCTCCTGCTCGCTCGTCTTGACGGCGTCGTCGGTCTCGACGAGTGCCGCCGAGGCCTGCCGCGCGAGCTCCTCGGTGCTCACCTGCGGAACGGTCGGCTGCCCCGGAGCGCCGCCGGGCACCTGCGCCCGGCGCCGCCGGCGGCGGACGAGGAGCCAGATGATCACGCCGACGATGGCCGCGATGAGGACGAAGACCAGGAGACCCGGAAGCAGACCGCCGCCGCCGCTCGCGCCGCTGCTGCCGCCGCCCGCGGCCGACGTCAGTCCGTCGGCGGCCGCGTCGACAGCTCCGGCCCAATCGCCGGCTTTGAGCTCGGGCTGGATCTGCTGCTGCTCGATCGATGCCAGCTCGTCCTCGCTGACCGGTCCGGACGAGTCGCCCGACAGGTAGTACTGGCGTCCGTCCACCGCGATGGCGAGGAGGTACTGATTGGGGCCGAGCCCGTTCGCGGTGGCCGTGTCGTTCGCCCAGCTCCCGGCATCCGAGGGGTTCGTGAATTCGTCGACGAACACGACCCAGAGGTCGACGTCGGTCTGGTCCGACAGCTGCTGCAGACGCGCCTCGGCGGACTGCTCTTCGGAGCTCGACAGGGTGTCGGTCTGATCCACGACATAGGTCGAGCCGAGCGTGACGGGATCGGTGGCGGAGGCAGCATCCGCGCCGCCGATGAGCAGCAGCGAGAGAGCTGCCGTGAGCGCGAGTATGCGTCGCGCGGGCATCGCGTCCCCCCTCCTCGGGAGCCGTGGTGCCGCCCCCGGAGCCGAGTCTATTCACGCCCCGGCATGCATCGGTAGGGGAGCGGCCGGGCCTTGACAGGGGCGGGTCGCTGCCTCCGCTCGCTCGCCGCCGCAGGTACGCTGACCGCTTCGGGAGGGCAGATGGACGATCGATACGGCACGGACGTGCTGGCGGCCGGGTGGAAGAAGCAGTTCCAGCGCGAGCTGCCGCGTGTGCCCGCGGAGAGCGACCTGGTGGTCGAGGTCGCCGACGACGGGTTCTGCGGCGCGGTGACCGGCGTGCGCTCGGGCACAGTCGAGCTCGAGGACCGCCACGGTCGCCGTCGCCTGTTCCCGCTCGGCGCCGGGTTCCTCGTCGACGGCGAGGACGTCGTCCTCGTGCCGCCTGCCCCGACCGTGCCGAAAGCACCCGCCCGCACGGCGTCGGGGTCGTTCGCCGCTCCCGATGCCCGCGCCCGCGTCGCGCGGGCGAGCCGCATCTTCGTCGAAGGCCGTCACGATGCCGAGCTCGTCGAGAAGGTCTGGGGCGACGACCTGCGGGTCGAAGGCGTGGTCGTCGAGTACCTGCAGGGCGTCGATCTGCTCGAGGCGGCGCTGGAGGCGGAGCCGCCCACGGCCGAGCGCCGCTACGGCGTGCTGGTCGACCACCTCGTGCCCGGCTCCAAGGAGTCGCGCATCGCGGAGGCGATCCTCCGCGGCCCCCACGGCGCCCATCTCAAGATCGTCGGCCACCCCTATATCGACGTGTGGCAGTGCGTGACGCCGCGTGCTCTCGGGATCGCCGCCTGGCCCGAGGTTCCCCGGGGCATCGAGTTCAAAGTGGGCGTGTGCCGCGCCCTCGGCTGGCACGCGCGCGACCAGGCCGACATCGCGCGCGCGTGGCAGCGGATCCTGGGCGCCGTGAAGACTTACCGCGACCTCGAGCCGTCGTTCCTCGGCCGCGTCGAGGAGCTCATCGACTACGTGACGGCGTAGCGCGCGCCGCTTCGGCCGGCCGGCCACGGCCCCTCGGGTCGCCGAGATCGCAGGGATCACGGCCGGGACGAGGCATCCGTCGTCATCCGTGCGCTCTCGAGGCCCACCGGGTGGCGACGCCCGGATTCGTTAGCCTGGGGAGGTGCCCGACCCCGCCGACACCCCCGCCGAAGCCCGCCCGTTCCGCGATCGCCCGGTGTCGTTCGTGCGGCGCAGCGGCCGCATGTCGGAGGCGCAGGAGCGTGCGTGGTCCGAGCTCGCGCCGCACTTCCTGCTGACGGTCGAGCGGGATGCCGCCGCCACGAGCGTCCGGCGGGGTGTCAGCGTCGTCCCTGCCGAGGTCTGGGGGCGCGAAGCGCCGCTCGTCGTCGAGATCGGATCGGGTCAGGGCCACGCGATCGTGCACGCCGCGGCATCCGCTCCCGACCGCGACTTCCTCGCGATAGAGGTGTTCAAGGCGGGGCTCGCCCGCACGATGCTCGACGCCGACAAGGCGGGCGCGCGCAACCTGCGTCTCGTGGAGGCGAACGCACCCGAGGTGCTCGAGCACCTGCTGCCCGAGGCATCCGTCGACGAGCTCTGGGTGTTCTTCCCCGACCCCTGGCACAAGAAGAAGCACACGAAGCGCCGGCTCGTGACGCCCGAGTTCGCCGCGACCGCCGCGCGCGCGCTGCGCGACGGCGGCACGCTGCGGCTCGCGACCGACTGGGAGGAGTACGCGCACCAGATGCGCGATGTCCTCGATGCCGCGGCCGGGTTCGAGCGCGTATTCGAGGGCGAGTGGGCCGACCGCTTCGCCGGGCGCGTGCTCACGGCGTTCGAACGCAAGGGCGCGCGCGCCGGACGGTCCATCCGCGACCTGACCTACCGGCGCCGGGCACGCGCGTGACCTCGCCCGCCGATCCGTACGGCGGAGGGCTCGAGCGGGCCCCCGCCGACGACACCGACTCGGCGGCTCCGCCGGAGCGCGATCGGTGGCGTTTCGTGCGCCCCCCTCGCGCACCGCGACTTCCGGATGCTGTTCTCCGCCGTCGTGCTGTCGATCTTCGGCGCCGGGATGTGGGCCGTCGTCATGGTCTACACCGTCATCGACTCGGGCGGCGGCCCGGTCGAGCTCTCGCTCGTCGCCGCGTGCAACGCCGTCGGGCTGCTCGCGTGCGCGATCCCCGGCGGGATCGTCGCGGACCGCGTCTCGCGGCGGCTCATCCTCCGCCTCGTCGAGCTCGTCAACGTCACGGCCGTCACCTCCGTCGCGGTGGCCGGTGCTCTCGGCGTCGTGACGGTGCCACACCTCGCGCTCGTCGCCTTCGCGCTCGGCGCCGGCGCGGGATTCTTCTTCCCCGCGTACAGCGCGATCCTGCCGCGCATCCTCCCGCCCGCACAGCTGCTCGCCGCGAACGGCCTGGAGGGCGCGATCCGCCCCGCTCTGCAGCAGGCGGCGGGGCCGGCGGTCGCGGGCGTCGTCGTCGCGGCCGTCGTCGCCCCGGCTCATGCGGCGTGGGTCATCGCAGCGGCGCACGCGGTGGCGCTCGTCCTTCTGATCTTCGTGCGGCCGGAGCCCGCGACCGACGCGCCACCTGAGCACGAGGCGTCCACGAGCCGCAGCGTCTTCCACGACCTGCGCGAAGCGGTCTCGTTCACCGTGCGCACCCCGTGGCTGCTGTGGACGCTCCTCTACGCGACGATCTGGGTGCTGGTCTGGATGGGTCCCGAAGAGGTGCTGCTGCCGTTCATCACGCGCGAGCGAATCGGCGACGACCCACGCTGGTTCGGCTTCCTGCTCGCCGCCTACGGGCTCGGCGGCGTGCTCGGGTCGGTCGTCGTCTCGTCCTTCCGCCTCCCTCGGCGTTACCTCACGGTGATGATCGCCGTGTGGGGGTTCAGCACGCTGCCCTTCATCGTCGTGGGGTTGACCGACGTCTACTGGCTCATGGTCGCCGCCCTCTTCGCCGTCGGTTTCGGCTTCAGCTACGGCAACGTCATCTGGGGCACTTTGCTGCAGCGGCGCGTGCCGACGCAAATGCTCGGGCGCATCTCCAGCCTCGACTTCTTCGTGTCGCTCGCGCTCATGCCGGTGTCGATGGCACTCGCAGGACCCCTCGCCGAGGTCGTGCCGATCCCCGTCATCTTCCTCGCGGCAGGTGTCGTCCCCTTCGTGCTGTCGTTCCTCGTCATCTGGATCGCCCGCATGCCGAGGGACGAGATCGCCCACCCGCTGGGGGACTGAGTGCCCGCGCATCCCTCCCTCCCGCTGCCTCCGCGACCGGCGTGGTCGTGGGCGCTCGTGCCCGCCTTCCTCGCCTGCCTCGCAGCGCCGGCGTTCTTCGTCCTGCGCATCCCGTGGCTGGGCTGGGCTCTCCTCGCGGCAGCGCTCCTGGCCGCGCTCGTGCTCGAGCGGCGCCGGGCGAGGGGGACGGATGCCGCGCCCGCCGGCGCACGCGGGCTGCCGGTCGCGGCGAGCCTCGGAACGGCGCCGGCCGTCGGCATCCGTCGTCCGCCCAGCCTCGTGCGCGACCTGTCGCTCGTCGCGGCGGGTCTGCTCGTCGTGAGCGCCATCCCGCTGAAGGCCGAGCTCGACGACTTCGCCTTCGTGCGCTTCGGGCTGGGGCTCGGGGGAGCGGTGGCCGTGCCCTACGTCGTCTCGCGCTGGGTCTACCGCGACTACGCGATCCGGTTCCCGTGGCGCGGCGGCGGACGGTGGACGCGCTTCCAGTGGACGTGGCTGGTGCTGGTCCTCGCGCTCGGCTGGCTGATCCTGCCCTTCTACTTCATCACGTCGGGCGTCTACACGAACTGGCCCGTCGTCGACACCCCTCAGCTCATCGCCCGCCTCTTCGTCGGAGTCGGTTCGGTCGGCATCTGGGACGAGCTCTTCTTCATCTGCACGGTCTTCGCACTGCTGCGTCGGCATTTCCCCGACTGGCAGGCCAACGCCCTGCAAGCGATCGTCTTCGTCTCGTTCCTCTGGGAGCTGGGCTACCAGGCGTGGGGACCCTTCCTCACCATTCCGTTCGCGCTGCTGCAGGGCTTCATCTTCATGGTGACCCGCTCGCTCGGGTACGTCGTCACGGTGCACCTGCTGTTCGACGCGGTCGTCTTCCTCGTACTCGTGCACGCCCACAACCCCGGACTGCTCGATGGGCTGTTCCTCGTCTGACGACGGTGCCGGCGAGTGACGGCGGTGACGGCGGTGTCGGATGCCGCGGGCTTCGCGGTGGCCCGGCCCGAGGCATCCGTCTCCGACGTCGGAGGTGGTTCACTCGGGAGGGAATGAGCGAGGGGATCGGCATGAGCGGCGCCCAGCGGGTCGGTTTCGTGGGACTGGGAGTCATGGGGCAGCCCATGGCGATGAACCTCGCGCGGGCCGGCGTGTCGTTGACCGTGTGGAATCGCACAGCCGTCCGCGCAGAGCCGCTGCGGCGGGCCGGTGCGGCGGTCGCCGGCACTGTCGACGAGGTCTTCGCCGGCTCGGATGTCGTCGTCGTCATGCTGTTCGACGAGCGGGCGACCGACGAGGTGCTCGGCCGCGGCACGAGCCGGTTCGCCGACCTCGTGCGCGGGCGGCTGCTCGTGCAGATGGGCACGGTGTCGGCCGACTATTCGATCTCCCTGGAGCGGGACGTCGAAGCGGCGGGCGGCCGTTTCGTGGAGGCGCCCGTATCCGGGTCGCGCGGTCCGGCTGAGCAGGGCGCGCTCGTCGGAATGCTGGCGGGCCAGCCCGCCGATGTCGCCCTCGTCGCCGAGCTCATCCGGCCGCTGTGCGCCGAGATCGTCCCCTGCGGCCTTCCGCCGGCGGCCCTGGCCATGAAGTTCTCGGTGAACGTTTTCCTCATCACGATGGTCACGGGACTCGCCGAGTCCTACAACTTCGCGGAGCAGCACGGCCTCGACACGGCCGCTCTCGCACGCATCCTCGATGCCGGTCCGATGGCGTCGTTCGTCTCGAGGGGAAAGCTCGACAAGCTGCAGCGCGACGACCTCGCGCCCCATGCCGCCATCTCGGATGTGCTGAAGAACTGCCGTCTCGTGACCTCCGCCGCCCGCTCCGCGGGGGCAGCCGCGCCGCTGATGGACGCGAGCGAGGAGCTCTACCGCGAGGCCGTCGAATGCGGCGAGGGCGGCGACGACATGATCGGCATCGTTGCATCGCTGCGGCGCCGGAGCATGTCTCATCCCTCAGGTTCATCCTCACGGTGAAGCGAGTTGAGGAGGCCCCCTTGACGTCGTGCGCGGCCGGAGTATCTTCGGTTCTGCAGACGGAAAACAGAAACCATACTTCGGAAACGAAGTGAACACAGAGACCGCAGTCCGCATTGATGATCGCCCCGAGGCTCCGGCCTCGAGGCGATCTTCATTTGTGGGACCGGATGCCGTAGATCCCCTTTCCTCCGATGCGATGCCTGGATAGCGTCGAAGGGCGCGGTGACACTGGGGTCGCCGCGCTGAGAGGAAAATGTCATGTCGTCTACGAGACGTCGGGCACTCGCCGCGCTTGCGGCGGGGGCCCTGGCAGTGTCCGTCGCGTATGCCGTACCGGCCTACGCGGCACCGAACAACAATTCGGTGAAGAAGATCACGAAGGCCGTCACTCTCGAGGGGGTGATGAACCACCTCGAAGCGCTGCAGGACATCGCGGACGCGAACGGCGGTGACCGCGCCGTCGGCAGGCCGGGATTCCGGGCATCCGTCGACTACGTCGTCGGCCAGCTCACGGCAGCGGGCTACACGCCGCAGGTGCAGGCGTTCCCCTTCGAGTACACGGAAGACAACTCGCAGCTCATCCGGGTGACTCCTCAGCCGCGCACCTTCGCCGAGGGTACGGACTTCCTGCGCAATGGGTTCGACTCCGGCACTCCGGAGGGGACCGCGACCGGCACTCTGGTCCCGGTCGACCTCGTCATCAACCCCGCCGGCCCCGCGAACAGCAGTTCGAGCGGCTGCGAAGCCGCCGACTTCGCGGGCTTCCCCGCAGGCGGGATCGCGCTCGTCCAGCGCGGTACGTGCGGATTCAACGTCAAGGTGCTCAACGCCCAGGCCGCAGGAGCCGCCGCCGTCATCGTCATGAACGAAGGACAGCCGGGTCGCACCGGGCTCGTCACCATGATCGGCGATGCGACAGGCCTGACGATTCCGGCGGTGTTCGCCACCTTCGCCGCCGGCGAGAACCTGGCTTCCACGCCCGGCGCGACGGTGACCGTGACGGTCGACTTCCTCTCAGAGGAGCGGACGGCGTGGAACGTCATCGCGCAGACGGCGTCGGGCAACCCCGACAACGTCGTGATGGCCGGCGCCCACCTCGACAGCGTGCAGGACGGCCCGGGCATCAACGACAACGGCTCGGGCAGCGCCGCGCTCCTCGAGACGGCGATCCAGATGCAGAAGGTCAAGCCCAACAACGCCGTGCGCTTCGCCTGGTGGGGCGCCGAGGAAGAGGGCCTGCTCGGCTCGACCTACTACGTCGACCAGCTGTCGGAGACGGATGCCGCGAAGATCGCGCTGTACCTCAACTTCGACATGATCGCCTCGCCGAACTACACCCAGGGCATCTACGACGGCGACGACTCGAGCGGCACCGCGCCGGTCGACATCCCCGAGGGATCGGCCCAGATCGAGGATGTCTTCCAGGCGTACTACACGAGCGTCGGCGAGCCGTACAAGGACACCGACTTCTCGGGTCGCTCCGACTACGGGCCCTTCATCGCGATCGGCATCCCGGCCGGCGGTCTGTTCACCGGCGCCGAGGTCCCGAAGACCGTCGAGGAGGCCGGCATCTGGGGCGGAGTCGCGGGTGCGCAACTCGACCCGTGCTACCACCAGCCGTGCGACAACCTGACGGGCGAGGGACACGACGACGCGCTCTTCGCGCAGCTCGCCGAGGACTACAACCTCGTGGGCAACATCAACACCGACGCGCTCGACGTCAACGCGGATGCCGTGGCAGCTGCCATCGTCACCTTCGCGTTCGACACGTCGGCCGTCAACGGTGTCCGTTCGCCGGGCAAGTCGCACGGCGCGGGCAAGAGCATGGACGCGTTCACCGATCGGGCGGCTGCCTAGGCATCCGTCCCGGGAAGAACCACGGAGCGGTCGTCCCGGAAGGGGCGGCCGCTTCGTGTGCGCGGGCTCAGTCGGTGGCGACGGCGCCGGCGGGGGAGCGGCGTGTGAGCGCGCGCACGACGAGCCCGCACGCGGCGACGAGGATCGCCACGAGGAGAGGGGGCAGGGCGACCTCGGGCAGGGTCAGGGCCGCGAAGAAGACGCTGACTCCGAAGTCCCGCATCTCATCGAGGTCGTTGGCGAGCACGCGGCTGCCGGCGGCGTTCCCGATGCCGGTCTGGATCGCCGGCACGATCCACACGAGGAGGAGTCCGACGAGTGCTCCGAGCACCCTGCCGACCGTGTTCACCCCGCCCCACGCGATCGCGAGGCCGACGAGCATGGGCGGCACCCAGCGCAGGTATCCGAGGAACGCGTACACCTCGTCCGTGGCGGCCGTGCCGAACGGCACCACGAGCCCGTTCAGCCAGGGTCCGAGCGCCAGCGCCGCCATGCTCAGCCCGACGACCGCGCCGCCGCGAGGCGCTTTCGCGATGAGCACGAAGGTCAGGATGCTGAAGCCGGCCGAGAGGACGGCCACGGCCATGAGCGCGCCGAGGTAGAACCCCGACCCGTCGCGGTCCTTCAGACCGCTCGCGACGACGGCCGACGTCTGGACGATCGCGGTGAACTGCACGGCCACGACGCCGACGAGGATGAGCCATACGCCGGGGCGCGGCATCCGCTCCCGGAGCAGCCTCGCGGCGAGCCCGCCCAGCCCCGCGCCGACCACGAGCAGCCCGATGATGAGCGTGATGGCGTACTGACTGAACGGCAGCATCACGACCGGCATGTCGCCCGGGAGCGTCTGCGCCGTCCACAGGTTCTGCAGCGGAAGCCGCATGCCCGTGACGAGCCAGGGAAGCAGGCCGAGGACCGCCGCTCCGATCCCGATCAGCACTGCCGCCCACCCCGGCAGAGTCCGGGTGGTCGTCGCGGCATCCGGGGTCGTTCGCTCGGTCGTCACGGACCGCTCCTCTCCGCGCCCGGGCGGAGGCGCACCGACCACACGCTACGGGCCGGAGGGGGCGGCCGGGGACGGTCAGGCGGCGAGTCAGCGGATCACGGCTGGTCGCCGTCCGCCTGTTCGTCCTCTTCCGGCTCGAAGGTCGACTGCTCGCCGGTGTGCCCGGCGGCGACCCCGTCGGGGTCGGGCGGGATCGTCCCGTCCTGGCCGAGCCCGCCGTCCTTCGGCGTTACGTCCTGGTCGTCCGATCCCGACTGCGACTGCGTGCCCGAGTCCATGTCTGCTCCTCATCTCGTGGGGACGGATGCCCCGCCTGCTCAGTGCCGCGCGGACTTCCGGTGGTGCCGGGCGTCTTCCTCGCGACCGTGGCGCGCTTCGTCCTCGCGCTCCATGCGCTCCCGCACCGTGCCGCTGACGGTCGTGCCCGCGACGATCGGCTCGTAGATGGCGCCGGTCGTGTGCGCGACAGGCGTGCCCCTCGCCGACTCGGCTTCGGCGATCTTGGCCGATACGCGCTCGGTGAGGTCGGGGAACAGCCGGTGGGCGAGATTCGTCCCCCGCGCCTTGCCGCCGACCGGCTGCTCCTCTTTGGGATCCACGCACGCCGAGACGATGGCGTCCACGACGACCTGCGGATCGTCGAGGGCGGCCATCCGAGGAGTGCGGCCGGTGTAGTTCGCCGCGTGCACCCACCAGGGCGTGTCGACGGCCCACGGCATGATCGTCCCCACCTTGATGCGATCGCTCTCGCCGACGATGCGCAGCTCTTCGTTGAGCGACCGGCTCATGCTGAGCACCGCGGCCTTCGAGGCCGCATAGCTCGTCTGGTACGCGAGGGGCACTTCGCTCTCGACCGAGCCGATGTTGATGAGGGTGCCTTCGCCCTGCGCGCGGAACTGCCGGAGCGCGGCGTGCGCTCCGTACATGAGCCCCTTGACGTTGACGTCGATGACGCGCGCGTGATCGGCGATCGGGACGTCCCAGAATATGCCGAGGGCGCCGATCCCGACGTTGTTGACCCATACGTCGATGCGCCCGAACCGTTCGACGGCCGCGTCGGCGAGGCGCTGGACGGCGAGGGGATCGCTGACGTCCGTCTCCACGGCGAGCGCCGCGGAGCCGGCTGCCGCGATGTGCGCCACGACCTCGTCGAGGACCGCGCCGCGGCGCGCAGCGACGACGACGTTGGCGCCGAGTTCGCCGAGCCGCTCCGCCGCGCCGCGACCGAAGCCGCTCGACGCCCCGACGACGACGATCGTCTTGCCCGCGACATCCTTCTCTTCACCCATCCGGCCATGGTCCGCGGGCGGGCGAACCGCTCCTACCCCCTTGCCAGCTCCTACCGGATTCGCTATCCCGGTCGCCGGAGGGTTTGCGCATGTAGTCGCTCAGCCGCGATATGGCAACCCCGAGTGGCGTTCGGGCGGGATGGGTTACGAATGGAGGGTGAAGGTTCTGGCGTATGCGGGTGGTCATTATCTGACCGGTGACGACATCGCCGTGGCGCTGCTCGAATACAGCCGGGCCCTGGCCGATGTCGGGTCGGCGGCGAGCGTCGAGATTCCCATCCTCAGCGACGACGGCAGCCGTGAGGAGGCCACATTCCTCGTGGGGCCGGCGAGCCAGATCGTGGTGACGCACGCGGATGCCTCCGTCGACGAGCTCGTCGACGCCGAGACGGTCAATCGACTGAAATCGCTGACCCGGGCGCTTCATCCGATCGCCATGCCCGTCGAGGCCGAGGACCGGGTGCAGGACTTCGACACCGGCATCTGACCCGACACGAGGGATGGGCCGGACGCTTCAGTAGCGCGCCGAGAACCCGCCGTCGGCGTGCAGCAGCTGACCCGAGATCCATCGGCCGTCCGGCGACACGAGGAATGCGACGACTCCCGCGATGTCGTGCGGGGTTCCGAGGCGACCGAGCGGATGCCGCGGCACGAGCGCCTCGCGGATGCCCGCGTCCATCCAGCCGGTGTCGATGGGGCCGGGGTTGACGGCGTTGGCCGAGACGCCCAGCGGACCGAGCTCGCGCCCGGCCGAGATCACGATCCGGTCGAGTGCGCCCTTCGAGGCGCCGTACGGCAGATTCCCGGTCGTGTGGTCGCTGGTCAGCGCGACGATCGCCCCGCCGTCCGCCGGCACTTGCCGCGCGAAGGCGGCGATGAGCAGCAGGGACGCCCGCGCGTTGACGGCGACGTGCGCGTCGAAGCTCTCGGCCGTCGTGTCGAGGATGCCGGACTCGACGTCGTACGCGTGACTGAGCACGAGTGCCGAGATCACCCCCCGGTCCGATCGGACCGCCTCGATCAGCTCGCCCGGACCCTCATGCGTCGAGAGGTCGCACGGATAGTCGGCATCGCGCAGATCGCTGGTCGCCACATCCCAGCCATCGGCGCGGAGTCGCGGCACGACGCCCGCGGCGATGCTGTTCGCCCGCGCGGCACCGGTGACGAGGGCAAGGGGCATGTCAGGACACTAGCGGTGGGAACGGATGCCGGGGCATCCGGCGCCGTCCGGGCGGTGCGCTGCGCGGTGATACCCTCGATCGGTACGCCTCCGTAGCTCAGGGGATAGAGCGTTGGTTTCCGGTACCAAAGGTCGCAGGTTCGATTCCTGTCGGGGGCACGTGCGTGAAGGCCGCCCCGTGAGGGGCGGCCTTCAGCCGTCTCCGCGGGGGATCGGCGATGCCGCGGATCGTGCCGGCGCCGGCTCTCAGCCGGCGTCGGCGGTGACCCCGTTGCCCTCGGCGAGGCGCTGCAGGTCGTCGGCGAGTCGCTGCGCCAGGTAGGCGTGCCCCTCCGTCGACGGGTGATCGCGGCCGATCTCCGACGTGTCGATGACCGTGGCGTAGTTCGCCTCGGTGATCCAGTCCTCGGCGATGGGGGAGACGTACGACCAGCCCCGGGCGCTCGCGAGGTCGCGCAGATCGCCGTCGATCGCGGCGGTCGGCTTCTCGACCGGAAGAACCTGGGGCGCGGGTCCGAGGATCACGAACTGCGCGTCGGGGTAGAGTCCGGCGAGCGCGTTCCACGCGGCGGTGACCGCTTCGCGGTACCCGGTGGGGTAGAGGCGCCGGTCGTTGATCGACCCCTCGACGATCACGAGATCGGGATCGAGGGCCGGGTCGAGCTGCGCGATGCGCTCGCCGAAGCTGCCGCCGTCGAGGCCCGGCTTGAGGTAGCCGCTTCCGCGGACGCCGTCGACGACGGTGTTCCACCCGAGCGTCTGCCCGAGGAGATAGGCGTACCCGAGCGTCGGCACGGTGGCCGCGGAGCCGTAGGTCCAGGAGTCGCCGAACACGAGGACGGTCGGATCGTCGGGCAGCGAGAGGGGTGCGGGGGTGATGGCCACGGCCTCGGCCCGCGCGACCGGAGCGACCGGTTCGACGGGGTTGGCCCACGCTCGCCAGGCGCCTACCGCGCACACGACGGCGACGGCGGCCAGGAGGCCGCAGACGAGCCACACCGGACGCCGCGCGCGGGGGCGTCCGTGCGGGTTCACGCGGGCGAGTGTACGTCAAGTTCACAAGATCGCCACATCGGCGGTTCTCCCGCGGAAAACCGCCGGTCAGAGGCATCCGTCCCCTCCCGTGCGGAACCGCTCCCAGCAGCCGCCCGGCAAGCGTTCAACAGCCCCGCAGAAAGGGGTCTGTCCGGCGTGCGAGGATACTTCGGTGCAACGCCTCGTGACCGCTGAACTCGACCTCGAACTGGGGTCGTCCGTCGACCTCATCTTCCAGATCACGGCCGCCCAGCAGGTGCCCGTCGTGAGCGAGGAACTGACGTTCACACAGGGCGATCGCGTGTACACGCCGACCGAGATCGTCGACCAGTCCGGCAGTCGTCTGCACCGCCTCACGGGCGAGGCCGGGCGTCTCGAAGTGCGTTATCAGGCGACCGTCGAGGGGCAGATGTCGGCGAGCCGCACGAGCGACCTCGAGGCCATCACGTACCTCCGTCCGAGCCGCTACTGCCAGTCCGACGAGGTCTTCTCCCAGGCTCGCCGGCAGTTCAAGGGGCTTCACGGCTACGACCTCATCGCAGCCGTCAGCGACTTCGTCGCGACGAGCACGACGTACACGCCGGGGCTCAGCCAGGGCACCGACAGCGCCGTGACCACCCTCATGACAGGGCAGGGCGTATGCCGTGACTACGCGCACGTCGTGATCGCGCTCCTGCGGGCGATGGACATGCCGGCCCGCTACGCCGCGTGCTTCGCACCGGGTCTGCGGCCGATGGACTTCCACGCCGTCGCCGAGGCGTACTGCGACGGCGCCTGGTACGTCATCGACGCGACGCGCCTCGCGAACCGGCGTTCGCTCGTGCGGATTGCAACGGGTCGGGATGCCGCGGACTGCGCCTTCCTCAGCTACCACGGCGGCTATGTCGGCCTCAAGCGCATGCGCGTCGACGCGATGGTCATGCCGGATGACGCGTCCGGCGACGGCCTCGAGGGCGAGGCGCCCCGCGAGCCGCTGTGGGCCGAGGCATCCGATCCCGCGGCCGACGACCCCGCCGCCCTCGTCCAGCTCGCCTGACACACCCCTCCTGCCCGGCGCGCTCTGGCCCGCGCCCCGGTCGCCGAAAACCACCCATCCGCGCCCCAGACGCCCTTCGCATCCCGCTTGAGTGCAGCGGGTGGCGCATCGACGTGTGGGTTCGGCGCCGGAGGGGCGGCGGACCGGGCACGGAAGGGCGGCGGACCGGCCACGCGTGGGGTCCTCCACAGGACGGGGCTGCCGACGCCGGCGCACAGGACCGACCGGTTCGCCCGGCCAAACGACTGTCCCCGCGCAGACTCGCGGGATGGATGTCGACCTCGTCGGGGCGCGGATTCTGTCCGCGGCGGCGTTGCGGATGCAGCGCGGCATGGGGCGCGATCGCCTTCGGGCGGCGGTCGCCGACGGGACGATGATCGTCGCGCACCGCGGGTGGTACGTGGATGCCGCGACCTGGGCCGGATGGTTCATCGAGCAACGGCACGCCGCCCGGGCCATCGCGACCGCGCGGGCCATGCGTGAGGGCGACGTCGTGCTCTCCCACACTTCGGCGGCGGTGCTGTGGGGACTGCCTCTCTACCGATACCACCCGCAGCGCGTTCACGTCTCCGGGCCGACCGCGCACGGTGTCGTCGCCGGAAGGGCCGTCGCGCGCCACGACCTCAGCGTCGAGGGCGATCGCGACGCGGTGAGCGGGATCCCCGTCACCGGTCTGGCTCGCACTGTCGCCGACCTCATCGGCCGGCTTCCACTCCAGTCGGCTGTCGCACTCGCCGATGCAGCCCTGCACCTGGTGGCCTGGGATGACTCGGTGCGGAAGTACGACGACATGGCGGCCGAGTTGCTCCGGGTCGAGGTCGGCACTCGATCGGCGTTGCGCAATGGTGCGCGCGGCGTGATCCAGGCGCGGTGGGTGCTGGGATTCGCGGACGGTCGCGCCGAGTCGACCCTCGAGAGCGTGAGCCGCCTCAACCTTCACCTCCTGGGCTTCGCACCGCCGCGGCTCCAGGTGCGTGTCCCGCATGACTGCGGGTACTACGACATCGACCTGGGCTTGGACGACGTGGACGTGTGGGCGGAAGTCGACGGCAAGGCCAAGTACGCCGATGCCGCTCAGCCCGACGGAGCAGACGCGCGCGCGGTGGTGCTCGCCGAGAAGCGGCGCGAGGACGACATCCGCGGACGCACCGGCCGCCGCGTCATCCGCTGGGATGCGGACGATCTACGCGATCTCGAAGCCTTCCGCCGACGGCTGGCTTCCTTCGGCGTCCGGCCGCCCGGCGGCCCCGTCGTGCCGCCTCCCACCTTCTCGCGGGGCCGACCCTAGGCGGGATGTGCCCCGAACCCACTCATCCGCGGCCGAGCCGCTG
This sequence comes from Microbacterium sp. 4R-513, assembly GCF_011046485.1. Lineage (NCBI taxonomy): Bacteria > Bacillati > Actinomycetota > Actinomycetes > Micrococcales > Microbacteriaceae > Microbacterium > Microbacterium sp. 4R-513. The sequence continues at coordinate 193,016 of NZ_CP049256.1, read as the reverse complement.
TGTGGGGAGGGGGTGGATGCAGCGGCTGAGTCGTGAGTCGGTGGTTTCGGCGGCCGAGCGAAGGGGAGGGGAGGGGAGGCGGGGGAGGGGAGGGGAGGTGGGGAGAGGGGGCGGCGCGCGCTCGCCCGTAGAATTGGCGGGCTATGACTCCTGACGAACTCTCCGCCGCCCTCGCCGCCGTCATCGTCCCCCTCGCGGAGGCGCGACGCCCCGGTTCCGGTGAGGGCGTCACGGCGTCGGAGCTGCCGCTCGAGCGGCCCAAGAACCGCGACCACGGCGATTGGGCATCCAATGCGGCGCTCAAGCTGGCGAAGGTCGTCGGAGCCAACCCGCGCGAGTTCGCGGCCGAGATCGCCGGGCGGCTCGCCGAGACCCCCGGCGTCGCGAGCGTCGAGGTGGCCGGCCCCGGATTCATCAACATCCGCCTGGATGCCGCGGCCGCCGGCGCCCTGGCCAAGACGATCGTCGACGCCGGCGCCGCCTTCGGCACGAACGACAGCCAGCGGGGCAACACGATCAACGTCGAGTTCGTGAGCGCCAACCCGACGGGTCCGCTTCACATCGGCCACACGCGGTGGGCGGCGCTCGGCGACTCCATCGCCCGCCTGCTCCTCGCCAGCGGCGCGACGGTGGCGCGTGAGTTCTACATCAACGACGCCGGCGCGCAGATGGAGCGCTTCGGCAGGTCCGTCCTCGCGGCCGCGAAGGGCGAGCCCACCCCCGAAGACGGGTACGCGGGCGCCTACATCGACGAGCTCGCGCGTCGCGTACTGGCCAAGCGCCCCGACCTCCTCGACCTCGCGGCCGAGGAGCAGCTCGTCGTCGCGCGCGACCTCGGGTATGAGTTCCAGCTCGGCGAGCTCCAGTCCTCCCTCGAGCAGTTCAACGTGCACTTCGACGTGTGGTTCTCCGAGCGGGAGCTGCACGCCAAGGGATCGAACGGCGAGCCGAGTCTCGTCGACGAGGCGGTCGACCGCCTCCGCGCGCAGGGCCACGTCTTCGACGACGAAGGCGCCGTGTGGGTGCGCACGACCGACTTCGGCGACGACAAGGATCGCGTCATCCGTCGCTCCAACGGCGAGTACACGTATTTCGCCGCGGACGCGGCCTATTACCTCAACAAGGGCGACCGGGGCTTCGCGCACAAGATCTACCTGCTGGGCGCCGATCACCACGGGTACGTGCACCGCCTGCGGGCGCTGGCGGGCGCCGCGGGCGACGACCCGGACAAGGACATCGAGGTGCTCATCGGCCAGCTCGTGTCGATCAACGGCGCGCGGCTCTCCAAGCGTGCGGGGAACATCATCGAGATGGACGATCTGCGCGAATGGCTCGGCACCGACGCGCTGCGCTACTCGCTCGGACGCTACCCGGCCGACTCGCCCCTCACGCTCGACCCCGAGCTGCTGCGCAAGCGGACGAACGACAACCCGGTCTTCTATGTGCAGTACGCGCACGCCCGCACCCACAACGTCACGCGCAATGCGGAGGCATCCGGCGTCGACCGCTCGGAGTTCGCGCCCGAGCTGCTCGACCACGAGACCGAGTCGGCACTCCTCGGCGCGCTCCAGGAGTTCCCGCGCATCGTCGCGTTCGCGGCCGAGCTGCGGGAGCCGCACCGTGTCGCCCGCTACCTCGAGGAGCTCGCGGGCCTCTACCACCGGTGGTACGACAACTGCCGGGTCATCCCCCAGGGAGACGATCCGGTCGAGACCGTCCACCGCACACGCCGGTGGCTCAACGACGCGACGGGTCAGGTGCTGCGCAACGGCCTGGACCTGCTCGGCGTCCAGGCACCGGAACGGATGTAGGACATGACCGTCGGCGACACGCAGCCCACCCAGCCTCTGCCGGATTGGACGACGGCGCCGCCGGAGCCTCGACGTCGGCACCGGGCGTGGCCGTGGATCCTCGCCGCCGTCATCGTCGTGGGCCTCGCCGTCGCGGCGTGGTTCATCGGCGAGAGCATCGCGCGCGGGCTCGTCGAGAAGACGATCCGCGACCAGATCGTCACGAACCTGGCCCTCCCCGCCGACCAGGAGGTCGACGTGGACGTGCAGGGCACCGTGATCCCGCAGCTCATCGCGGGCAAGCTCGACGACGTCACGGTGTCGTCCGACGACGTGTCGGTCGGCCAGCTGCAGGGCGACGTCACGGTCCACGCGCAGGGCATCGCCTTCCGGGGAGATCCCACCGCCGACGCCGCGACGGCCACCGTCCGCCTCGACCAGGAACAGCTCAAGTCCCTCCTGGCAGACGTACAGGACTTCCCGGTCGACTCGCTGGCCCTCGCCGCACCCGATGTCACGGTGTCGACCGAACTGACGTTCCTCGGGATCACCGTGCCCGTCGGAGTGTCGCTGACCCCCTCTGCAGCCGACGGCGACATCGTGCTCACTCCGTCGCGCCTGCAGCTGGCGGGGGCGGAGGTCTCGGCCGACGACCTGAAGTCCCGCTTCGGCTCGATCGCCGACACGGTGCTCAAGGACTACACGGTGTGCATCGCCGAGTACATCCCGGCGGGGCTGACGCTCACCGAGGTGAAGGTCGACGGCGACCAGGTGGTGGCAGATTTCGACGTCGACGGGCGCATCGCGAGCGACCCCGCCCTGCAGGCGAACGGCACCTGCAGCGCCTGAGCGCCGGCGCCTCCGACCCGCCCCGAAACACAGGCCAGGCGCGGCATACGCGGTGCCCTAGACTGCAAGGACTGCCCGGCGCGTGAGTCCACCGGCCGCGGCATCCGTCCTCCGGCCCGGCCCGGGAGACGTCGCGCCGAAGCCCCCACCGATTGGTACCCGCTGTGTCCGCCGCCCCCCAGAGCCGAGCCACTCCGTGGCCGGCGGTCCCGGATGACGTCAATTCGCTCGCGGTCAACGTCTGGCCCCAAGCGGCCGACCGCGACGAGCACGGAGTGCTGCGCCTCGGCGGCATCCCCGCCACGACGCTGCGCGACCGCTTCGGCACTCCGCTCTACGTCCTCGACGAGGACGAGGTGCGCGACCATGCGCGACGCACCCTCGCGGCCTTCCGGTCCGCCGCGGCCGCGCACGGCGTGCAGGCGCGCGTCTACTACGCCGGCAAGGCCTTCCTCTCGACCGAGCTCGTCCGCTGGGTGACCGACGAGGGCCTGGCCGTCGACGTCTGCTCGGGCGGCGAGCTCGCCGTGGCCCTGGCCGCGGGCGCCGATCCCGCACGCCTCGGCTTCCACGGCAACAACAAGAGCGTCCCCGAGCTCGAGCGCGCCGTCGAGCTCGGCATCGGCTCGATCGTCATCGACAGCTGGATCGAGCTCGAGCGCCTCGCCGCGATCGTCGAGCGTCGCGACGCGCAGCAGGCCGTTCTCGTCCGCGTCAACAGCGGCGTCCATGCCGAGACGCACGACTTTCTCGCGACCGCTCACGAAGACCAGAAGTTCGGATTCACGCTCGAGGATGCCGCGGCCGCCGTCGCCCGCATCCGCGAGCTGGACGGGCTCTCGTTCGTGGGCCTGCACTGCCACATCGGCTCGCAGATCTTCGGCACGGCCGGCTTCCGCGAATCGGCCGCGCGCGTCGTCGAGCTGCACGCCGAGCTCCTCGCGGGCGGCGACATCCCGGTCCTCAACCTCGGCGGCGGCTTCGGCATCGCCTACCGGCCGGAGGACGATCCGACGCCCATCGAGACCCTCGCGACCGGCATCGTCGACGCCGTCGCACAGGAGTGCGCGGTGCGCGGCATCCCGATCCCGAATCTCGCCTTCGAGCCGGGCCGCGCCATCGTCGGCAAGGCCGGCGTGACCCTGTACGAGGTCGGCACGACCAAGCCCGTCGAGGTCGACGAGAGCTTCACGCGCCTCTACGTGAGCGTCGACGGCGGCATGAGCGACAACGCGCGGCCGGCGCTCTACGGTGCGCAGTACTCCGCGCGCCTCGCGTCACGCACGAGCGACGCCGAGCCTGCCCTCTCGCGCGTCGTCGGGAAGCACTGCGAGTCGGGCGACATCGTGGTGGATGCCGAGTACCTGCCGGGCGACGTCGCGCCGGGCGACCTCCTCGCGGTGCCTGCCACCGGGGCCTACTGCTTCTCGCTGTCGAGCAACTACAACTTCGTCCCTCGGCCGCCCGTCGTGGCGCTGCGCGGGGGAGAGGCGCGCGTCATCGTGCGGGGCGAGACGGTCGAAGACCTCCTCGCGCGCGACGCGGGCCTCACCGCCATTCCGATGGAAGGGAACGACATGCCGGTACTGGACGAGCGGCGATCGTCGAGCGAGACGCACGCGCGACGAAACGCGGAGGCGAAGTGACCGACTACCGCCGTCTGCGCGTCGCACTGCTGGGGGCTGGAGCCGTGGGCTCGCAGGTCGCGGCGCTCTTGCTGCGCCACGGTGACGAGCTCGCCGACCGTGCCGGCGCGACGCTCGAGCTCGCCGGCATCGCCGTGCGCGACCTGGACGCGCCGCGGGACGTCGACCTGCCCCGGGAGCTGTTCACGACCGATGTCGAGCCCCTCATCGTGGGCTCCGACATCGTCATCGAGCTCATGGGCGGCATCGAGCCGGCTCGCACGTACCTCCTGCAGGCGATCAACTCGGGGGCGGACGTCGTCACGGCGAACAAGGCGCTCCTCGCGACGCACGGACCCGAGATCTTCGACGCCGCCGACCAGGTCGGCGCGGAGGTCTACTACGAGGCCGCCGCCGCCGGTGCCATCCCCATCATCCGGCCGCTCCGCGACTCGCTGGCCGGCGACCGCGTGCAGCGCATCATGGGCATCGTCAACGGCACGACGAACTACATCCTCGACCGCATGGACACCGAGGGCGCCGAGCTCTCCGACGTCCTCGCCGACGCTCAGCGGCTCGGCTACGCCGAGGCCGACCCCACCGCCGACATCGAGGGCTACGACGCCGCGCAGAAGGCGGCGATCCTCGCGAGCCTCGCCTTCCACACGACCGTCCCCCTCGAGTGCGTCCACCGCGAAGGCATCACCGGCATCGACAAGTCGATGATGGATGCCGCGCGCCACGCCGGCTACGTCGTCAAGCTCCTCGCGGTCTGCGAGCGCCTGGCGGGGGCATCCGGCGAGTCGATCTCGGTCCGGGTCTACCCCGCACTGATCAGGCGTGAGCACCCCCTGGCGAGCGTGCACGGCGCCAACAACGCGGTCTTCGTGCAGGCCGAGGCCGCCGGCAACCTCATGTTCTACGGCGCGGGCGCCGGCGGCGTGCAGACGGCGTCGGCCGTGCTCGGCGACGTCGTCTCGGCGGCGCGCCGGCACATCGCCGGCGGCGTCGGCGTGGGGGAGTCCACCCTCGCGAACCTCCCGATCGTCGAGATCGGCCGCGTGACCACGAGCTACCAGATCACGCTCGAGGTCGACGACGAGCCCGGCGTGCTGGCGCGGGTCGCCGGCATCCTCAGCGAGGGCCGCGTCTCGATCGCGACCCTCGAGCAGACGGTCGTCCACGACGCCTCGACGGGCTCGGCCGCCGATCCGTCCACCCGCGGCGACGACCTGGGCGGAGTCGCGCGACTCGTCATCGGAACCCACAAGGCCCTGGAACAGGACCTCAGCGAGACCGTCGAACGGCTCGCCGCGAGCGGCGTCGTGGAGCGCGTCGTCTCGGTCCTGCGTGTAGAAGGAGACTGACCGACATGGCAGCACACGTCTGGCGCGGAGTCCTCCGCGAGTACGCCGATCGTCTGGGCGTCACGGATGCCTCGACCGTCGTCACCCTCGGCGAGGGCGGCACCCCGCTCCTCCCCGCCCCGGCTCTGTCGCGCCGCACCGGCACCGACGTCTGGGTCAAGTTCGAGGGCATGAACCCGACCGGCTCATTCAAGGACCGCGGCATGACGGTCGCCGTCTCGCGCGCGATCGAGCACGGGGCGAAGGCCGTCATCTGCGCCTCGACGGGCAACACGTCGGCCTCGGCGGCCGCCTATGCGGCCCACGCCGGCATCACGGCCGCCGTCCTCGTGCCTGAGGGCAAGATCGCGATGGGCAAGCTCAGCCAGGCCGTCGCGCACAACGGACGTCTCATCCAGATCCGCGGCAACTTCGACGACTGCCTCGAGATCGCGCGCGAGCTCGCCGACAACTACCCGGTGCACCTCGTGAACTCGGTCAACCCCGACCGCATCGACGGTCAGAAGACCGCGGCGTACGAGATCGTCGAGCAGCTGGGCGACGCTCCCGACTTCCACTTCATCCCCGTGGGCAACGCCGGCAACTACACCGCCTACACCCGCGGCTATACGGAAGAGGCCGAGGCCGGCGTCTCCACGCGCGTGCCGCGCATGTTCGGCTTCCAGGCCGAGGGCTCGGCTCCGCTCGTGACCGGAGCGGTCGTGAAGAACCCCGAGACCGTCGCGAGTGCGATCCGCATCGGCAACCCGGCATCGTGGCACCTCGCCCTCGACGCGCGCGAGGCGACCGACGGCTACTTCGGTGCGATCGACGACGACCGGATCCTCGCGGCGCAGAAGCTCCTCGCGGGCGAGGTCGGCATCTTCGTCGAGCCGGCGTCGGCGATCAGCGTCGCGGGCCTCCTCGACCGCGTCGAGGCGGGCATCGTGCCGCAGGGATCGCGCGTCGTGCTGACGGTGACCGGCCACGGCCTGAAGGACCCGCAGTGGGCTCTGCGCAACGCGGACGGCACGACGGTCGAGCCGACCGTGGTCGACGCGACGACGTCGGAGGTGGCATCCGTCCTCGACCTCGTCCCCGTCGGGGCGACCGAGTGAGCGCAGCCCTCTCCGAGCCGGTCCGGCAGCCCGTCGAAGGGCGCGCGGTCGTCGTGCGTGTGCCCGCGACGAGCGCGAACCTCGGTCCCGGCTTCGACACGCTCGGCCTCGCGCTGAGCGTCTACGACGAGCTCGTCGTCACGGCGCTGCCGGACGACCGCCTCGAGATCGAGGTCGCGGGCGAGGGAGCGGGCGACGTGCCGCGCGACGCCTCGAACCTCGTCGTGCGCTCCATCGCCCACGCGTTCGAGGCGGCGGGACGACGGATGCCGGGGCTCCGCCTCGAGGCGCGCAACGTCATCCCGCACGGCCGCGGCATGGGCTCGTCGGGCGCGGCCGTCGTGTCGGGCCTGCTCGCGGCCAAGGGGCTGCTCGACGGGGACGTCGCCTTCGGCGACGACCGGCTCCTGGCGCTCGCGACCGAGCTCGAGGGGCATCCCGACAACGTCGCCCCCGCCCTCTTCGGCGGCCTCACGATCGCCTGGATGGACGAGAACGGCCCCCAGCACAAGAAGCTCCTCGTGCACCGCGGCGTGGCACCCCTCGTCTTCGTGCCCGAGTCCACGATGTCGACCAAGCTCGCGCGCAGCCTGCAGCCGTTGCAGGTGCCGCGGGAGGACGCCGTCTTCAACGTCTCCCGCTCGGCGCTGCTCATCGCGGCACTCACGCAGAGCCCCGAGCTGCTGCTCGCCGCGACCGAGGACAAGCTTCATCAGAACTACCGCGCGCAGGCGATGCCCGGCACCGACATCCTGGTGCGGGCGCTGCGCGAGCGCGGGTTCGCGGCGGTCGTCTCCGGAGCCGGTCCGAGCGTCCTCGTGCTCGCCGACGGACCGGGTCAGCGCCTCGAAGCGGCCGACGTCGCAGCCCGCGCGACCGACACCCCGTGGGAGGCGCTCATGCTCGCCGTCGACTTCAAGGGTGGTACAGTGAGGGAGTACGCGGAGGGTTCCACGTAAGCACGTGAATCTGGCCTCCGTCGCATTCTGCGAAACCCTGGCACATCCCCGCCTGATCGACCGCTGAGCGGCCACCCGGTTGTCTGAGCAGTCCATCCAGGCCCGCGCGGGCTGATTTTTCCGCCGCGCGCGGCGACTGTGCCGTCGTGCATATTCCATTCGTTTCACAAGGGAGAACTCGTGGAGTCCATCTCCGAGATCCACAACGTCGACACGCCTGCCGAGGAGCGCACCGAAGCGCCCGAGGGCGTCGAGAACGTGACCGCCGGCGAGACCGTCGCCGACACCGCCGAGGCCGCCGTCGAGGCGCCGGTCGAGCCCGCCGAGCAGGCCGACGAGCCCGCCGCCGAGGACGTCGAGGACGCTGACGCGCCGGCCGAGCCCGAGGCCGTCGAGGCGCCGGCCGAGCCCGAGGCTCAGGCCGAGGCGCCCGCCGAGGTCGAGGTGCCCGCCGAGCCCGAGGCTCAGGCGGAGACGCCGGCCGAGCCCGAGGCCCCGGCCGAGCCCGAGGCCCCGGCCGAGCCCGCGGCGGTCGAGAAGGCCCCGCGCAAGCGCGCCCCCCGCCGCGCGAAGAGCACCGGCGCGAAGGCCGACGCCGACGCTGCGGCTGCCGCCGCTGCCGAGGCCGCCGCTGCAGAAGCCGCCGCCGAACCCGCCGCTGCCGAGACGCCGGCCGAAACCGCGACCGACGCTCCTGCCCAGACCGCCGAGGAGGCTCCCGTCGAGGCGCCGGCCGAGGCCGAGCAGCCGGCCGAAGCCGCCGAGCAGGGCGAGTCGGCCGAAGCCGACCAGACCTCCGACGAGGCGCAGGGCGCCGAGGGCGAGGCATCCGGAACCGAGTCCTCGGGTGAAGAGACCCCGTCGCGCTCGCGCAGCCGTTCGCGCAACCGCAACCGCAACCGCAATCAGAACGGCGGCCAGGGCAACGGTCAGGCGCCGAAGGACCAGAACGCCCAGGGTGCCCAGGCCGCAGCCGCAGCTCCGCAGCCCGCCGAGCAGGACGACGAGCAGGGCCAGGGCGCCGGGCGCAACCGCCAGCGCAACAAGCGCCGCGGCCAGACCACGGGGGACGAGTTCGAGACCGAGATCGGCGAGGACGACGTCCTGATCCCGATCGCCGGCATCCTCGACGTCCTCGACAACTACGCGTTCGTCCGCACGACGGGCTACCTCCCGGGCACGAGCGACGTCTACGTTTCGCTCGGCCAGGTCAAGAAGTACAACCTCCGCAAGGGCGACGCCGTCGTCGGCGCGATCAAGCAGCCTCGCGAGGGCGAGCAGTCGAGCCGCCAGAAGTACAACGCGCTCGTCAAGGTCGACTCGGTCAACGGCCTGTCGGTCGACGACGCGGCGACGCGCGTCGAGTTCGGCAAGCTCACGCCGCTCTACCCGCAGGAGCGTCTGCGTCTCGAGACGGCGCCTGAGAAGCTCACGCAGCGCATCATCGACCTCGTGGCGCCCATCGGCAAGGGTCAGCGCGGCCTCATCGTCGCACCGCCCAAGGCCGGCAAGACGATCGTCCTGCAGCAGATCGCGAACGCCATCGCGATCAACAACCCCGAGGTCCACCTCATGGTCGTGCTCGTCGACGAGCGCCCCGAAGAGGTCACCGACATGCAGCGCACGGTGCGCGGCGAGGTCATCGCCTCGACCTTCGACCGTCCCGCCGAAGACCACACGACGGTCGCCGAGCTCGCCATCGAGCGCGCGAAGCGCCTCGTCGAGCTCGGCCGCGACGTCGTCGTGCTGCTCGACTCGATCACCCGACTCGGCCGCGCCTACAACATCTCGGCGCCCACCTCGGGTCGCGTCCTGACGGGCGGCGTCGACGCGTCGGCGCTCTACCCGCCGAAGCGCTTCTTCGGCGCTGCGCGCAACATCGAGAACGGCGGATCGCTCACGATCCTCGCGACGGCGCTCGTCGAGACCGGCTCCAAGATGGACGACGTCATCTTCGAGGAGTTCAAGGGCACGGGCAACAGCGAGCTGCGCCTCAGCCGCCAGCTCGCCGACAAGCGCATCTTCCCGGCTGTCGACGTCAACGCGTCGAGCACCCGCCGCGAGGAGATGCTGCTGAGCCCCGACGAGGTCAAGATCACCTGGAAGCTCCGTCGCGCGCTCGCGGGCCTCGACCCGCAGCAGGCCCTCGAGGTCGTGCTCGGCAAGCTCAAGGAGACCCAGTCGAACGTCGAGTTCCTCGTGCAGATGCAGAAGTCGATCCCGACTCCCGCGCACGGCGGCGGGCACAGCCACGCGCACGACAACAGCATCCGCTGAGTCTGTCGGACCGTGACGATGTCGGCCCCTGAGCCTGTCGAAGGCTCGTAGTGTTCGAGTCCGTCAAAGGGCTGATCGACGAGCACAGGGCGGTTCAGGAGGAGCTCTCCGACCCCGCTGTGCACGCCGACGCCGCCCGTGCGAAGCGCGTCAACCGACGCTACGCGGAGCTGTCGCGGATCGTCGCGGCCCACGACGCGTGGCTCGCGGCCTCCGATGATCTCGATGCCGCACGCGAGCTCGCCAAAGAGGACGACGCGTTCGCCGACGAGGTGCCCGTGCTCGAGGAGCAGCTCGCGCAGGCGCAGGAGCGGCTGCGGCGCCTCCTGATCCCGCGCGACCCTGACGACGCCCGCGACGTCATCATGGAGATCAAGCAGGGCGAGGGCGGCGCCGAGTCGGCGCTCTTCGCCGCCGACCTGCTGCGGATGTACCTGCAGTACGCGGCGTCGAAGGGCTGGAAGACCGAGCTGCTCGAGCGCAACGAGTCCGACCTCGGCGGCTACAAGGACGTCCAGGTCGCGATCAAGGGCTCCAGCTCCGACCCCGCGCAGGGCGTGTGGGCGCACCTCAAGTACGAGGGCGGCGTGCATCGCGTGCAGCGCGTGCCGGCGACCGAATCGCAGGGACGCATCCACACCTCGACGACGGGCGTCCTCGTCTTCCCCGAGGTGGACGAGCCGGAAGAGATCCAGATCGACCCGAACGACCTGAAGATCGACGTCTTCCGCTCGTCGGGCCCGGGTGGCCAGTCGGTCAACACGACCGACTCCGCCGTGCGGATCACGCACGTCCCGACGGGGATCGTCGTCTCGATGCAGAACGAGAAGTCGCAGCTGCAGAACCGCGAGGCGGGCATGCGCGTGCTGCGGGCCCGTCTGCTCGCGAAGCAGCAGGAGGAGCTGGATGCCGCGGCATCCGACGCCCGTCGCTCGCAGATCCGCGGCATGGACCGCTCCGAGCGCATCCGCACCTACAACTTCCCCGAGAACCGCATCGCGGACCACCGCACCGGGTACAAGGCGTACAACCTCGATCAGGTGATGGACGGCGCCCTCGAGCCCATCATCGAGTCGGCGATCCAGGCCGACGAGGAGGCGCGGCTCGCCGCCCTCGGCGCCGACGACTGAGCGCCCGGCCCTCTCACCACTCGTGGGCGATAGCGCCGCTCGTCGGCGGCCCCGCTCGCCTACCCTGAGCGCGTGATCACGTTCTTGATCCGCGCGGCGATCTTCCTCGTGTCGGCCTTCGTCGGGCTCGTCGCTGCAGACCTCATCCTGCCCCGGTTCTACCTGCACTGGGACGACTGGTGGGGGATCCTCCTGGCGGTCGTGATCTTCGCCGTGCTGCAGAGCATCCTGGCCCCGTGGCTGCTCAAGGTCACCCGACGGCATGCCGAGGCCCTCATCGGCGGGATCGGTCTGATCTCGACGTTCGTCGCGCTCCTCATCGCGGTGCTGATCCCGGCGGCCGGCATCGGCGTCGATGGACCCGTGGCGTGGATCATCGGCACCCTGATCGTCTGGCTGGTCACCGCGCTCGCGTCCTGGCTGCTGCCCCCGCTGTTCCTCAAGAAGAAGGCCGCCGAGCGCAGGGGCTCGTGACGGATGGCTCCCCTCGCCCTCGCTGATCCGCCGACGCGCCGCGTCTCGGCCAGTTCGTCCGCGTCGATCGCCTACGAAGTGCACGGCGACGGCATCCCCCTTCTTGCGCTGCACGGCGCGTATTCGAGTCGTCGGGAGGTGCGCGGCTTCCTCGAGCCCATGCTCGAGGACCGGGCGATCCGCCGGATCTATGCGGATCTCCCGGGTCACGGCGAATCGCGCCCGTCGTCCGACGTCGCCTCGCCGGATGCCGTGCTCGACCTCCTCGACCTCGTGCTGCAGGCCGAGGCCGAGACCGGGTCGTTCCTCCTCCTCGGCCACTCCTACGGCGGGCATCTCGCCCGCGCCCTCGCGGCGAGGCATCCGTCCCGCACGGCGGGCGTCGCGGTGCTGTGCCCGGTCATCCCCGGGCCGTGGGACACCGCGGCCGCGGGCAGCGTCGTGCGCGACGACGGCGTCGGCGCCGACCTCGACGAGCGGGAGCGGGAGGAGTTCGAGGGGTACTTCGTCGTGCGGACGGCCGACACGCTCGACCGGTTCCGGCGCGACGTCGTGCCGGCGACGGGCGAGGTCGACGACGACACGCTCGAACGGGCCATCGGGGCGGGACCGCACGCGATCGACCCGGACCGGGTCGTCATCACCGCGCCCGTCCTGATCGTCGCGGCCCGGCAGGACCGGTACGTCGGCTGGCACCGCCAGCAGCGGCTCGCCGACCGCTGCCCGCACGCCACCGTGGCGACCGTCGCCGATGCGGGGCACGCCCTGCCGCACGAGAGGCCGGCGCTCGTGGCCGCGCTCCTGGCCGACTGGCTCGACCGCGCCGGGATCTGAGGGCTGTTCCGCCCGCCTCTAGGGTGGAGGGATGCCTCTGCCCGACCGGCCCCGCCGCATCCGCGTCGTCGGCGTCTCGGGCTCCGGCAAGTCGAGCCTGGCCGCGAAGGTGGCCGACGTCCTGGACCTCCCGAGGCTGGAGCTCGACGCCGTCTTCTGGGACGCGGACTGGACGTTCCGCGATCTCGCCGAGGCGCGTGGAATCGTGCGCGAGTTCCTCGCCGCTCACCCGCACGCGTGGGTCGTCGACGGCAACTGGCTGTCGAGGCTCGACGGGATGCTCGACCCGGGCAGTCCGGACGGTCCGGACACCGTCGTGTGGCTCGACCATCCGCGGTCGGTGGTCATGCGGCGGATCATCTGGCGCACGCTGCGACGCGGCATCCTCCGGCAGGAGCTGTGGCACGGCAACCGCGAGCGGCCGACGTCGTGGGTGCGGCTGGATCCCGACGCCAACATCATGGTGTGGTCGTGGACGCAGTACGCCCCGATCCGCGGCGGCTGGCGCGAGCGCGCTGAGGCGGGCTGGCCCATCCTGCGGCTGTCGGGTCAGCGCGAGGTGGACGCCTGGCTCGCGCAGCTGACGACAGGCGACTGACGAGCGGCAGAGCGGGAGCGGGGCCGGATCGCCGGAAGCCGCCGGAGCCGTCGCTAGATGTGGTACTCCGGGGCCGTCAGCAGCGCCCGGGTGTCTTCTCCGTCGCGCCGGGCGCGGGGCTTCGCCGGGATGCCGACGAGGACGCTGTCGGCCGGGGCATCCTTCGTCACGACGGCGTTCGCGCCGATGACCGATCCCGCGCCGATCGTGATGGGTCCGAGCACCTTCGCGCCCGCACCGACCGCGACCCCGTCGCCGAGCGTCGGGTGGCGCTTGCCGCCGTCCCGCGTGCGGCCGCCCAGCGTGACGCCGTGGTACAGCATCACGTCGTCGCCGACCTCGGCCGTCTCGCCGATGACGACGCCCATCCCGTGATCGATGAAGAACCTGCGGCCGATCGTGGCGCCGGGGTGGATCTCGATCCCCGTGATCCAGCGCGTGATCTGCGACCCGGCCCGCGCGAGGAAGCGGAAGCCGCGCTGCCAGAGCCAGTGGTCGACGCGGTGCGCCCAGATGGCGTGGAGCCCCGGGTACAGGAGCGCGATCTCGAGGCCGCTGCGCGCGGCGGGGTCCCGCAGTTTGGCCGCGACGAGATCTTCCCGGACCCGGCCGACGATGCCCGCCGCGATCACGACTTCGCCGCCTCGGGCTCGCGCAGGTGCTCGTAGAGCGCCGTCGACAAGTAGCGCTCGCCGGAGTCGGGGATGATCACGACGATCCGCTGACCGTCCGCCCCCGGTCGCGCGGCGATCTGCAGCGCCGCCCAGACGGCGGCTCCTGCCGACATCCCGCCGAGGATGCCCTCCTCGGTCGCCAGCCGGCGCGCGACGTCGATGGCGTCGTCGAACTCGACATCGAAGATCTCGTCCACGATGCTGCGGTCGAGCACCTCGGGGACGAAGTTCGGGCCGATCCCCTGGATGCGATGGCCGCCAGCCCTGCCCTCCGTCAGCACGGGGGAGTCCTTCGGCTCGACGAGCACGGCCCGCAGTGCCGGGTTGCGCTCCTTGAGCACCTGCGCCACCCCGGTGATCGTGCCGCCCGTGCCGGACCCCGCGACGAACCAGTCGATGCGGCCGTCGGTGTCGCGCCAGATCTCCTCGGCCGTCGTGCGGCGGTGGATCTCGGCGTTGGCGGGGTGGTCGAACTGGCGCGCGAGGATCGCGCCGGGGGTCTCGGCCACGATCCGCTTCGCGGTGTCCACCGCCTCGGTCATGCCCTTATAGGGGTCGGTGAGGACGAGTTCGGCCCCGTACGCCTTCAGCAGCGTCCGGCGCTCCTTCGACATCGAGGCCGGCATCGTGAGGATGACCTTGTAGCCGCGCGCCGCGCCGATGAGAGCCAGCGCGATGCCGGTGTTCCCGCTCGTCGACTCGACGATCGTGCCGCCGGGCCGGAGCTCACCCGATGCCTCGGCCGCCTCGATCAGGGCGAAGCCCAGACGGTCCTTGACCGAAGAGCCCGGGTTGTAGAACTCGAGCTTCGCGAGCACCTCCGCGCCGAGGCCCTCCGTCAGACGGTTGAGGCGCACGAGCGGGGTGTCGCCGAAGGCGGTCGTGATGTCGGCGTGGATGCGGGGCACGAGGCTTCTCTCGACGATGGAGCGGTTCAGCCCTCTCGCAGGTCTTCGTACAGCACCGTCGAGAGGTAGCGCTCTCCGAACGAGGGCACCACGACAACGATATTCTTGCCCGCCGCCTCGGGGCGCGCCGCCACCTGCAGCGCCGCCCAGATTGCGGCGCCGCTCGAGATGCCGACGAGGATGCCCTCGCTCGTGCCGACCTCGCGCGCGACGCGCAGGGCGTCGTCGAGCTCGACATCGACGACCTCGTCGATGACGCCCTGGTCGAGGATCGCGGGGATGAAGTTCGGCCCGATGCCCTGGATCTTGTGGGGTCCGGGGGTGCCCTTGGTGAGCAGCGGCGAGTCGGCCGGCTCGACGGCGACGACCTTCGCCTCGGGAACGCGCTCCTTGAGCACCTGACCCACGCCCGTGATCGTCCCGCCCGTGCCGATGCCCGCGACGAAGTAGTCCACCTTGCCGTCGGTGTCGCGCAGGATCTCCTCGGCCGTGGTCTTGCGGTGGATGGCCGGGTTCGCCTCGTTCTCGAACTGGCGGGCGAGGACCGCGCCGGGGGTCTCGGCGACGATCTCCTCGGCCTTGGCGACGGCGCCCTTCATGCCGCCGGCGGGGTCGGTGAGGATCAGCTCGGCGCCGTACGCCTTGAGCAGGATCCGGCGCTCGACCGACATCGACGACGGCATCGCGAGGATGACCTTGTAGCCGCGTGCCGCGCCGACCATCGCGAGGGCGATGCCCGTGTTCCCGCTCGTCGCCTCGACGATCGTCCCGCCGGGCTGCAGCTGACCGGATGCCTCTGCGGCGTCCACGATCGCGATGCCCAGGCGGTCCTTGACGCTCGACGCGGGGTTGTAGAACTCGAGCTTGGCGAGCACCGTGCCCGGCAGGCCTTCCGTGACGCGGTTGAGGCGGACGAGCGGGGTGTCGCCGAACGCGCTCGTGATGTCGGAGTGGATGCCGGGCATTGTCGGACGGCCTTTCGATCAGGTCGGGTGTGGCTGGTATGCGTGCGCGGGCGCCTCGGCACCCGATGGGGATCAGCCTAGGAGAGCGGCCCGTGCGGATTACGGCATGTGACGCCCGGGCTCGCGCGACACGGCGCGGGCGCTCCCGCGGGCCCCCGACGCTCCGCGCACGGCGCGGCGGGGCCGCACGTAGGCTGAGGGCGCCATGTCGCCCGATCCTGCGTCCTCCGCCCCGCTCTCCGGCCTCCTGCGAGCCGCCGCAGAGACGCTCGCCCGAGCCGGCGTGCCCGACCCGCAGGTGGATGCCGAGCTGCTCGCGGCCCACGTCCTCGGGGGAGGACGCGGCGAGGTCCAGGCGCGCGCGCTGCGCGGAGACGGTGTCGCCCCGGACGATGTCGAGCGCCTCGACGCACTCGTCCGGCGCCGCGCGACCCGCGAGCCGCTCCAGCACCTCACCGGCCGCGCGCCCTTCCGTCACCTCGAGCTTCATGTCGGTCCGGGCGTGTTCGTGCCGCGGCCCGAGACCGAGATGGTCGCGCAGCTCGGCATCGACGCGCTGCGGGCCGCGGCATCCCCTTCTCCCATCGCGGTGGATCTCGGAACCGGAAGCGGCGCGATCGCCCTCGCTCTCGCGACCGAAGTGCCCCACGCCCGCGTGTACGCCGCCGAGAGGTCGACCGAGGCCTTCGCCTGGGCCGAGCAGAACTTCCGCGAGGTCGGGGCCGAGAACGCCCGCCTCGCGCTCGCCGACCTCGAGCACGCGTTCCCCGACCTCGACGGGACGGTCTCGGTGCTCGTCTCGAACCCTCCGTACGTCCCGGATGCCGCGATCCCGCGCGACCCCGAGGTGCGCCTGTTCGATCCGCCGGCGGCGCTGTACGGCGGTGAGGACGGCCTCGACGTCGTCCGGGTCCTCAGCCATGTCGGCCTGCGGCTGGTCCATCCGGGAGGCACGATCGTGATCGAGCACGGCGAATGGCAGGGGGCGCCCATCCGCGACATCCTCACCGCCGACGGCTGGCGGGCGGCCGCGACCCACCCGGACCTCACGCTGCGCGACCGTGCCACGACGGCCCTCCGGCCCTGACCGGCCTCACGGGGCGCGACGGGGTCGCGGGTAGACTGGCGGGCGACATGTCCTCCCTCTTCGACTGCCGCGACGAGGCGCAGCTCCTCCCCGGTATGCGCCAGGCGCGCCAGGCGATCGGTCGCGGCGAACTCGTCGTCATGCCCACCGACACGGTCTACGGCGTCGCGGCCGATGCCTTCAGCGCCCGCGCGGTGCAGCGCCTGCTCGACGCGAAGGGTCGCGGCCGCCAATCGCCGCCCCCGGTCCTGGTGGCCGGCCTGACGACGCTGCGGGCTCTCGTCGCCGAGGTTCCGGCCCCGGTGGAAAAGCTCGTCGAGGAGTTCTGGCCCGGCGGGCTCACGATCGTCCTCCCCGCCCAGCCGTCCCTGTCCTGGGACCTGGGCGACACGCACGGCACCGTCGCGGTCCGCATGCCGGCGCACCGGATCGCGCTCGAGCTCCTCGAAGAGACCGGGCCCCTCGCCGTGTCGAGCGCCAACCTCACCGGCCGGCCGGCCGCGGTGCGCGTCGAGGACGCGCAGGAGATGCTCGCCGAGAGCATCGCCGTGTATCTCGACGACGGCCAGTCGCAGACCGGGATCTCGTCGACCATCGTCGACGCCACGAGCCTGGTCGGCGGCAGCGAGCCGCGCATCCGAGTGCTCCGCGAAGGGGCGATCACCCGGGCGCGGCTCCGCGACGTCCTCGGCGATCTCCTCGAGGACGATCCGGAGCCCGTGGGCGCCGACGGCGGCGGCGCGTGAAGCAGTATCTCTTCACGGCGCTGTTCACCGCCATCGTGACGTTCGCCCTCTCCTGGGCGGTGTGGCGGCTCAGCACCAAGTACAAGCTCTATCCCGGCATCCGCGAACGGGACGTGCACAAGACGCCGACGCCCCGGCTGGGCGGGATCGCGATGTTCTTCGGGGTGGTCGCCGCGATCGGCGTCTCGGCCGCCAACCCCTACTTCGCGATCGTGTGGAGCGTGCCGCAGCAGGTCTACGCGATCCTCGCCGCGACCGTGATCATCGTGATCGTCGGCATCTGCGACGACCTGTGGGATCTGGACTGGTTCATCAAGCTCGGGGCGCAGTTCCTCGCCGCGGGCATCATCGCGTGGTTCGGCGAGCTGCAGATCTACTCGCTTCCCATCGGCGGGCTCACGGTCGGCTCGGGGTGGGTGAGTTTCACGCTGACGGTCTTCGCGATCGTCATCGTGATGAACGCCGTCAACTTCATCGACGGCCTGGATGGCCTCGTTGCCGGGGTCTGCCTCATCGCGAACGCGGTGTTCTTCGCCTACTCGTACATGCTCTCCCGCGACTTCACGGCGAGCAACTTCTCGCTGGCCACCTTCCTCGCGACGGTCCTGATCGGCGCGTGCCTGGGCTTCCTCCCGCTCAACTGGAGCCCGGCGAAGCTCTTCATGGGGGATGCCGGAGCGCTCATGCTGGGCCTGCTGATGGCCTGCTCGGCCATCGCGATCACGGGCCAGCTCGACCCGACGGTGCTCGACCCCGAGGACTTCGGGCGCTCGCAGCTCCTCGGTGCGTTCCTCCCGATCCTGCTGCCCGTCGTGATCGTCCTGCTCCCGCTGCTCGACTTCGGGATGGCCGTCCTCCGCCGCATGCAGGCCGGCAAGTCGCCCTTCTCGCCCGACCGGAAGCATCTGCACCACCGCATGCTCGACATGGGCCACAGCGACCGCGACGCCGTCCTGATCTTCTACGCCTGGACCGCCATCGTCGGGCTCAGTGTGCTCCTGATGTACATCGGCACGACCGCGGGCTGGCCCGGGCTCTACATCCCGGGGGTCGTCTACCTCATCGTGGGGGCCGCTGCCTGCCTCGTCCTGACCTTCCTGCCCTCGCGCCGCACGGCGGTGCGCCATCCCGTCCCGGAGACCGCCCCATGACCCCCACCCCTGTATCGAGCACCCCGATCCTGCGGACGACGCTCCAGTGGTCCGCGATCGTGACGGCTGTCCTGGCGGTCCTGGCGGGTGTCATCGGCTTCCTGGTCGCCGGCACCACGGGGCTGTGGAGCGCGCTGGCCGGCGTCCTCATCGCGGCGGTGTTCCTCGGGATCACGGGTGCAAGCATCCTGATCGCCAACCGCTGGTACGGCGACGACCTCTATGTGCCGATCTTCTTCGGGATCGTGCTGGGCGGCTGGATCCTCAAGTTCGTCATCTTCATCGTCGCGCTCCTGATCCTGCGCGGCCAGCCGTGGATCGACCCGACGGTCTTCTTCGTCTCGGTCGTCGTGAGCGTGCTGGCCTCGCTCGCGGTCGACGTCGTGGTGATGCTGCGCATGCGCATCCCGCACGTGAGCGATGTGGAGCTGCCCGACGACCCCGAGGCGGGGGAGAGGTCAGACCACACGTCCGCCTAGTCCTGGAGCGGATTCCGCAGGCTTCCGAGTTTGATAGGGTGGGTTCTGCGCCCGCCCGCTCTCTGAGAGCGCTTGCGGAGTGACGCTCATCGACCATCGTCGCAACGGTTCACCCCGATGCCCCGAAGCTGGAGCCAGCGCTGTTCACTCAAGCTGCGACCCTGATCGCCAAAACCGCTGAAGACGGCGGCGGATTCCACGCGCCGTCGATCTTCGAGTTCTTCCCCGACGTGGTCACGACGGTCTTCGGCATCCCGATCACCCGGATCCACATCATCCAGTTCCTCGCGACGCTCGCCGTCGTGCTGGTCTTCTGGCTCGGCACCCGGAAGATGAAGGTCGTCCCCGGCCGCTTCCAGAGCCTGACCGAGATGGGCCTGGGCTTCGTCCGCACCAACATCGCGTACGACCTGCTGGGCAAGAAGGACGGCGAGAGGTTCCTGCCGATCCTCACGACGATGTTCTTCATGATCCTGTTCATGAACATCACGGGCGTCATCCCGTTCCTGAACATCGCCGGCACGTCGATCATCGCGGTGCCGCTGACGCTCGCGGTCGTGAGCTACGTCACCTTCATCTATGCCGGCGTCAAGAAGAGCCCGAAGAACTTCTTCAAGAACTCGCTCTTCCCCTCCGGCGTGCCGTGGCCGATCTACTTCATCGTGACGCCGATCGAGTTCATCTCGACGTTCATCATCCGGCCGATCACGCTGACGCTCCGACTCCTCATGAACATGATGGTCGGCCACCTGCTGCTCGTCCTCTTCTTCTCGGCCACGTCGTTCTTCCTCCTGACGGCCGGCGGATGGTGGAGCATCCTCGCCGCGGGCAGCCTCGCGTTCGGCTTCGCCTTCACACTCTTCGAAATCCTCGTGGCCGTCCTCCAGGCCTACGTCTTCGCTCTCCTCACCGCGGTCTACATCCAGCTCGCGGTCGCGGAAGAGCACTGAGCGGGTCGGCTGACTGCCGCCCATAACCGAAAGGAAA
This sequence comes from Microbacterium sp. 4R-513, assembly GCF_011046485.1. Classification (NCBI taxonomy): domain Bacteria; kingdom Bacillati; phylum Actinomycetota; class Actinomycetes; order Micrococcales; family Microbacteriaceae; genus Microbacterium; species Microbacterium sp. 4R-513. The sequence continues at coordinate 173,019 of NZ_CP049256.1, read as the reverse complement.
CACCCCCGTGGACGCAACTACGGTTCTCGCCGAGGTCACCGGCAGCATCGCGACCGTCGGCTACGGCCTGGCAGCGATCGGCCCCGCCATCGGTGTGGGCATCGTCGTGGGCAAGACCATCGAGGGCGTGGCTCGTCAGCCCGAGCTCGCGGGTCGTCTGCAGGTCCTCATGTGGATCGGTATCGCCTTCACCGAGGCGCTCGCCTTCATCGGCATCGCGACCGCCTTCATCTTCGGCTACGCCTGATCCGCATCCACCTCGAGCTAAGGAGACAGGATGCTCAGCGCTCTTGTCACATTCGCCGCTGAAGAGGGTGAGACCCCGAATCCGCTCCTCCCGGCCTGGTACGACATCATCTGGTCGTCGGTGTGCTTCGTCGTCATCCTCTTCATCTTCTGGAAGGTCGCGCTCCCGCGACTGAAGAAGCTGCTGGATGAGCGAGCCACCGCGATCGAAGGCAACATCGCGAAGGCCGACGAGGCACAGCGACGCGCCGAAGCGGCCCTCGAGGAGTACACGGCGCAGCTCGCCGGTGCCCGCCGGGAGGCCGGTGAGATCCGCGACGCCGCCCGCGAGGACGGCCGCAAGATCATCGCCGAGGCGAAGGACTCCGCCGCGGCGGAGGCCGCCCGGATCACGGCATCCGCTCACTCGCAGATCGAGGCGGAGCGCCAGTCGGCGCTCGTGTCGCTGCGCAGCGAGGTCGGCACGCTCGCGATCGACCTCGCCGGCGGCGTGATCGGCGAGTCGCTCGCCGACGACGTCAAGGCCCAGAGCGTCGTCGACCGCTTCCTCGCCGAGCTCGAGGCCTCCGAGGCCGCTGCCGCGGCCTCGCCGGACGGGCAGAGGGCGTAATGGGAAGCGCGACCACGCAGGCGCTCGCCGCGACGACGGCGGTGCTCGACCGTGCCGCCGGGATCGACCTGACGGTGGCCGGCGAGCTCTTCGCCGCCGCGCGCGCGCTGGGCGGCTCGCCGCAGCTCGCCGGCGCGCTCGCCGACTCCGCGGCGTCGACCGACGCCCGCGCCCGTGTGGTCGCGGACGTCTTCGGCAAGGCGCTCTCACCGACATCGGTGTCGTTCCTGACGACCGCCGTGCAGCAGCGCTGGTCCTCGTCATCCGACCTCATCGACGCGATCGAAGAGCTCGCCGTCCGCGCCGCCGCGCGCGCGGGAGAGGGCTCCGACATCGAGGGCGAGATCTTCCAGTTCTCGCGCACGGTGTCGGCCAACCCGCAGCTCGAGCTCGCGCTCGGCAGCCGTCTCGGCGACGACGCGGCCAAGGGCACGCTCGTGCGGTCGCTCCTCGCGGGTCGCGCCGGCGAAGCGACGACGCTCATCGTGTCGTCGCTCGTCCAGCAGCCCCGCGAGCGTCGCGTCCGCCAGCTGCTCTCGCGGGCGATGGACCTCGTCGCCGACCAGCGCGGCCGCACCGTGGCGACGGTCGTCTCGGCGGTGCCGCTGAACGCGGCGCAGGCCGAGCGTCTCGCCGGCGCGCTCTCCAAGCGCTACGGCACCGACGTGTCGATCAACTCCGTCGTCGATCCCTCGGTCGTCGGGGGAGTGCGCGTGCAGATCGCGGATGACGTCATCGACGCGAGCGTCTCGTCGCGACTCGCCGAACTCCGGCAGCGCCTCGCCGGCTAGCAAAGACTTCCCGCCCGCAACGGGCGGAGGCTTCGGGACCGATCGGAAGACGGTTCCACTGAACGAAGGAAGACAATGGCAGAACTCTCAATCAGCCCCGACGTCATCCGTGACGCGCTGAAGGACTTCGTCGCCGCGTACGAGCCCTCGGGGGCTGCGGCCACCGAGGTCGGCACCGTCATCGACGCCGCCGACGGCATCGCCCACGTCGAGGGCCTGCCCGGCGTCATGGCCAACGAGCTCGTGACCTTCGAGGACGGCACGTCCGGCCTCGCCCTCAACCTCGACGAGCACGAGATCGGCGTCGTCGTCCTCGGCGAGTTCTCGGGCGTCGAGGCCGGCCAGCAGGTCACCCGCACCGGCGAGGTGCTCTCGGTCCCCGTGGGCGACGGCTACCTCGGCCGCGTGGTCGACCCGCTCGGCAACCCCATCGACGGACTCGGCGCCGTCGCCACGACGGGTCGTCGCGCACTCGAGCTCCAGGCGCCCGGCGTCATGCAGCGCAAGAGCGTGCACGAGCCGCTGCAGACCGGCATCAAGGCGATCGACGCGATGATCCCGGTCGGCCGCGGCCAGCGCCAGCTCATCATCGGCGACCGCCAGACGGGCAAGACGGCGATCGCGCTCGACACGATCATCAACCAGAAGGCCAACTGGGAGTCGGGCGACGTCAACAAGCAGGTCCGCTGCATCTACGTCGCCATCGGCCAGAAGGGCTCGACGATCGCCTCCGTCAAGGGCGCGCTCGAAGACGCCGGAGCGATGGAGTACACGACGATCGTCGCCGCTCCGGCCTCCGACCCGGCCGGCTTCAAGTACCTCGCCCCCTACACCGGATCGGCGATCGGCCAGCACTGGATGTACGAGGGCAAGCACGTCCTCATCATCTTCGACGACCTCACCAAGCAGGCCGAGGCCTACCGCGCCGTCTCGCTCCTTCTTCGCCGCCCGCCGGGCCGCGAGGCGTACCCCGGTGACGTCTTCTACCTGCACTCGCGCCTGCTCGAGCGCTGCGCGAAGCTCTCGGACGAGCTCGGTGCCGGATCGATGACGGGTCTGCCGATCATCGAGACGAAGGCCAACGACGTGTCGGCCTACATCCCGACGAACGTGATCTCGATCACCGACGGCCAGATCTTCCTGCAGTCCGACCTCTTCAACGCCAACCAGCGTCCCGCGGTCGACGTCGGCATCTCGGTCTCGCGAGTCGGCGGCGACGCGCAGGTCAAGTCGATCAAGAAGGTGTCCGGCACGCTCAAGCTCGAGCTGTCGCAGTACCGCTCGCTCGAGGCGTTCGCGATGTTCGCGAGCGACCTGGATGCCACGTCGCGGCGTCAGCTCGCCCGTGGTGCGCGCCTCACCGAGCTGCTGAAGCAGCCGCAGTACTCGCCGTACCCGGTGGAGGAGCAGGTCGTCTCGATCTGGGCCGGCACGAAGGGCAAGCTCGACAGCATCGCCGTCGAGGACGTCCTGCGCTTCGAGCGCGAGCTGCTCGACTACATCCGTCGCAACACGACGATCCTCGACACGCTCCGCGACACGAACGTCCTGGACGACGACACCACCGTCGAGCTCGACCGGGTCACCGACTCGTTCGTGCTCGAGTTCCAGGCCGGCAAGGGCGGTCAGGCGATCGCCAACCCGGGCCACGAGGAGTTCGGGGCGGCCGCCGCCGAGGACGTCAGCCAGGAGAAGATCGTCAAGGGCCGCCGCTGAGCGGCACGCCTGGACAGGGACCATGGGCGCACAACTGAGGGTCTACAAGCAGAAGATCGCTTCTGCTCAGACGACCAAGAAGATCACGAAGGCGATGGAGCTCATCGCGGCTTCGCGCATCCAGAAGGCGATGGCGCGCGTGCGCGCGTCCGCGCCGTTCGCGCGCGCCGTGACGCGTGCCGTCTCCGCGGTGGCGACGCACTCCAACGTCGACCACCCTCTGACGACGGAGCGCGAGGTCATCCGCCGGTCGGCGGTCGTGATCTTCGCCTCCGACCGCGGGCTCGCGGGTGCGTTCAACTCGCAGATCCTCCGCGAGGGGCTGGAGCTGGCAGAGCTGCTGCGTTCGCAGGGCAAGGAGCCGGTGTTCTACCTGGTCGGCCGCAAGGCCGTCGGGTACTTCCAGTTCCGCCGCATGGACAGTGCCGCGCAGTGGACGGGTGACACCGACACGCCGCACTTCCACACGGCGGAGGAGATCGCCGGCGTCCTCCTGGACGCGTACGACCGCGGCGGCGACGGCGGCGGCGTCGACGAGATCAACCTCGTCTACAACCGCTTCGTCAGCATGATGACGCAGTCGCCCGAGACCGTGCGTCTCCTCCCGCTGGAGGTCGTGGAGGCGGATGCCTCGAGCGCGACGGTGTACCCGCTGTACGAGTTCGAGCCCGAAGCGGGCGTCGTCCTCGACGCGCTCCTGCCGGTGTACATCCAGAGCCGCGTCTTCAACGCCCTCCTGCAGTCCTCCGCGGCCAAGCACGCCGCGACGCAGAAGGCGATGAAGTCGGCCAGCGACAACGCCGACAACCTCATCACCGACTACACGCGCCTGCGCAACAACGCGCGCCAGGCCGAGATCACGCAGCAGATCGCCGAGATCGTCGGCGGCGCCGACGCTCTGGCGTCGGGCAAGTAGACAGACGAAAGAGAAGAAGCCATGAGCCTCACCGCTGAGAAGACGCAGGCCCCCGCAGTCGGGCGCGTCGCCCGCGTCACGGGCCCCGTCGTCGACATCGAGTTCCCGCACGACTCGATCCCCGACATCTACAACGCGCTCAAGACGAGCGTCACCGTCGAGGGTGTGACCACCGAGTTCACGCTCGAGGTCGCGCAGCACCTCGGCGACGACCTGGTCCGCGCCATCGCGCTCAAGCCGACCGACGGCGTCGTCCGCGGTCAGGAGGTGCGCGACACCGGCGAGCAGATCACGGTCCCCGTCGGCGATGTCACCAAGGGCAAGGTGTTCAACGTCACGGGCGAGATCCTCAACGGCGAGCCCGGCGAGACCGTCGAGATCACCGAGCGCTGGCCCATCCACCGCAAGGCGCCGAACTTCGACCAGCTGGAGTCCAAGACCCAGATGTTCGAGACGGGCATCAAGGTCATCGACCTGCTCACGCCCTACGTGCAGGGTGGCAAGATCGGCCTCTTCGGCGGTGCGGGCGTCGGCAAGACGGTCCTCATCCAGGAGATGATCCAGCGCGTCGCGCAGGACCACGGTGGTGTGTCGGTGTTCGCCGGCGTCGGAGAGCGCACGCGTGAGGGCAACGACCTCATCCACGAGATGGAAGAGGCCGGCGTCTTCGACAAGACCGCCCTCGTCTTCGGCCAGATGGACGAGCCGCCGGGGACGCGACTTCGCGTCGCCCTGTCCGCTCTGACGATGGCGGAGTACTTCCGCGACGTCCAGAAGCAGGACGTGCTCCTCTTCATCGACAACATCTTCCGCTTCACGCAGGCGGGCTCCGAGGTGTCGACGCTTCTCGGCCGCATGCCCTCGGCGGTCGGCTACCAGCCGAACCTCGCCGACGAGATGGGCGTGCTCCAGGAGCGCATCACCTCGACGCGCGGTCACTCGATCACGTCGCTCCAGGCGATCTACGTCCCTGCCGACGACTACACCGACCCGGCCCCGGCGACGACGTTCGCCCACCTCGACGCGACCACCGAGCTCAGCCGCGAGATCGCCTCGAAGGGCCTGTACCCCGCGGTCGACCCGCTGTCGTCGACGAGCCGCATCCTCGACCCCCGCTACATCGGCGAGGACCACTACCGCGTCGCGACCTCGGTCAAGCAGATCCTCCAGAAGAACAAGGAGCTGCAGGAGATCATCGCCATCCTCGGTGTCGACGAGCTCTCCGAAGAGGACAAGGTGGTCGTCGCCCGCGCGCGCCGCATCCAGCAGTTCCTCTCGCAGAACACCTACATGGCGAAGAAGTTCACCGGCGTCGAGGGCTCGACGGTCCCGATCAAGGAGACGATCGAGTCCTTCGATGCGATCGTCCGGGGTGACTTCGACCACGTCGCCGAGCAGGCGTTCTTCAACGTCGGCGGCATCTCCGACGTCGAAGAGGCCTGGGCGCGCATCCAGAAGGAGAACGGCTGACATGCCGCTGAAGGTCAACCTCGTCTCGGCGGAGTCCGAGGTCTGGTCGGGTGAGGCGACGCTCGTCGTCGCCAAGACCGTCCTGGGCGAGATCGGCTTCATGCCCGGGCACGAGCCCGTGCTCGCCGTCCTCGCGGAGGGTCAAGTGCGCATCACGCAGACCGACGGCTCCAAGATCACCGCGAACGCGCAGGACGGCTTCCTGTCGATGGACGGCGACGAGATCTCGATCGTGGCCGGCAACGCCGCGCTCATCGCCTGACCGGTTCCTGAACCTGTCGTAATACGCACGCCGCCCGGACCCGTCCGGGCGGCGTGCGCCTTTTCGGAGCCTCCATGCTGATCCTCCTTCCGCCGTCCGAGACCAAGCGGCCCGGCGGCTCCGGCCGCCCGCTCGACCTCGACGGCCTCGCCCTGCCCGGGCTCACCCCGCAGCGCGAGCAGGTGCTGACGGCTCTCGAGCACCTGGCGACGGATGCCGAGGCATCCGCCCGCGTCTTGAAGCTCGGTGCGACGCAAAGGCATGAGATCGACCACAACGCCCGTGTGCGCACGACGCCCGCGATCCCGGCCGTCGATCGCTACACGGGAGTGCTCTACGACGCGCTGGACGCGGCATCCCTCGACCCGGCCGGCCGCTCATGGCTCGGGCGGCACGTCCTCATCCACTCGGCGCCGCTCGGACCGGTCGGTGCTCTGGATCGCATCCCGGTCTATCGGCTGGGCGCGTCGACGTCCCTCCCGGGTGTCCCGCCCCTCCGGCGACTGTGGGCGGGGGCCGTGACGTACGCCCTCGCGGAGGCCGGTGCTCCGTTCGTGCTCGACCTGCGCTCCGAGGCCTACGCGGCACTCGGGCCTGTTCCCGCGACTCTTGCATCGGCGTATGTGCGCGTCGTCGCGGAGGGTGAGGGCGGCGCCGTCCGGGCGCTCAACCACTTCAACAAGCACGCCAAAGGCGCGCTCGTCCGCAGGCTCGCGGTCGAGCGACCGCGCATCCGTTCGCGCGAGGGATTCCTGCGATGGGCGGATGCCGCCGGCCTGCGGGCGCGCCCCGGCCGAGGCCAGGAGCTGGAGCTCTTCGCCTGACCGCGGCGGGCGGCTTTCTCAGCGTTCGGTGTTGTCGGCCGTCTGCTGCGTGTTCTCGGCGATCGCGATGAGGGCGACGACGGCCTCGATGATGAAGCGCAGCACCACGATCGCCAGGAACGTCACGATCGGCACGATGATGAGCGTCGCCACGAGCAGCGAGACGCCCGCACCCGTGTTGTAGGGCATGATCCCGATCGACCGCACGATCCCGCCGATGAAGTAGACGAGGAAGCCGATGCCGATCGCCACGAGTCCGACGACGTAGAAGGCGCTCGCGAGCCGGCGCGTGATGAACGTGCGGAACGAGATGTCGAAGAGGGCGCGGATGAACCCGCGCCCGACGTCGGACGCATCGCCCACGGCCGGCGGCACTCCGGTGTCGTCGGGATCGGCTGCGGGGTTGTAGTTCCGCGTCGTGCTCTCCGCCGCGGGACCGGCGCCCGTCGGATAGGTGTCCGAAGCCGCGGGTCCGGGCGAGGAAGCCGCCTGCCTCGACCCGGCGGCGTCCGCCGCGGCCTGGGAGGCCGGCTGCTCGGGGAGCGGCGGAGGAGGAGGGGGAGTGGTGTTGCTCATCGGGGTTCCTTCCGCTGTTCTTCCCGCCAGGCTATCGCCGGGAAGCGGCCGACAGCGGTAGCCGTGTCGATGACTGACACGCGAGTACGGGCATCGCTACCATGTGACTCGACGGGGCGGAGGTTCTCGTCGGCGTGGCGACACGTCCCTCATGTTCCGGAAAGGGACACGATGTACGACTATCCCGACAGCGCGGGGCTCGCGGCAGTGCTCGCCGTGCTCGGCTTCCTCTCGTTCATCTTCTTGATCGGCTTCTACGTGCTCAGCTCGTGGTTCCTCATGAAGATCTTCGACAAGGCCGGTGTGCAGGGTCGGTGGCGGGCCTGGGTGCCCGTCTACAACTACATGGTCTTCGCCAAGCTGGGCGACCTGAACCCCTGGCTGGTCCTCATCGGGCTGGGCGCCGGCATCGTGCTCAGCTGGGTCCCCGTCATCGGGTGGCTCCTCAGCCTCGCGACCTTCGTGCTGACGCTGCTCGCCGCGTGGCGTGTCGGCCTGAAGCTCCAGAAGGAGGCGGTGTGGCTCATCCTCTACTTCTTCCTCTCGATCGTGTGGCTCGGCATCCTCGCGTTCGACAAGTCCCGCTGGAACACCGCCGTCCCGGCCGCACCCTGGGCGGGCAACGGGTTCCTCAGCGACCGCACCAACTGGCGCGGCATCCCCGCCCAGACGCCCGCCGGCGGCTACCCCGCGAACCCTGTGACGCAGCCCGCCTACCCCGCTCCCGGCGCCTACCCGCCGCCCGCGGGCTACGACGCTCCGCCCGCCGGCTACTCGGCGCCGCCCGCAGGGTATTCGGCTCCGCCGGCCGGATACACGCCGCCGGCACCCTCGGAGCCGCCGGCCGGCTACACGCCGCCGCCCGCTGCGGCGGCCCCCGCGCCGTCGTCGCCTGAGCCGCCCGCGGCAGCACCCTCCGAGCCGGCGCCGCCGGTCACCCCCGAGCCGCCCACCGCACCCGGGCCGGAAGACCCGAACGCACCGCGTCCGTAGAGTGCTCGACCAGGAACCCCCGCCCAGCGCGGGGGTTCCTGCATTACCGGCCGCGCGCATCCCGTCGCGGTCAACGACCGGGTCTCGACGTGCCCGATGGGCGATTAGCGTTGACGACATGACCTCCGCTTCCGTTCCCCTGCGCCGAGTCGGCGCCTCCGGCCTTCTCGTCTCGTCCGTCGGCCTGGGCTGCAACAACTTCGGGCGCAAGGACACCCGCACGGAATCCCTCGAAGGCACGAAGGCGGTGCTGGATGCCGCGATCGACGCCGGAGTCACGTTCCTCGACACCGCGGACATCTACGGCAAGGAGCCGGGCCTTTCCGAGACGCTGATGGGCGAGGCGCTCAAGGGTCGTCGCGACGAGGTCGTGCTCGCCACGAAGTTCGGGCACGCGGACTTCGCTCCGGCCGTGCTCGGCGGATCGAAGGCGTCGCGCGTTCATGTACGGCGCGCGGTCGAGGCATCCCTCCGTCGTCTGCAGACCGACTGGATCGACCTCTACCAGCTGCACACGCCCGACCCCGAGACGCCGGTCGAAGAGACGCTCGACGCCCTCGGCGACCTCGTGCGCGAGGGGAAGGTGCGCTACATCGGCCACTCCAACCTGTCCGGCTGGCAGATCGCCGAGGCCCACTTCGTCGCCCGCGAGCGCCGCTCGGTGCCGTTCGTGTCGGCCCAGAACCAGTACAGCCTGCTTGCGCGGGGCGCGGAGCGGAACGTCCTTCGCGCGGTCGAGCGCTACGGCCTGGGGTTCTTCCCGTTCTTCCCGCTCCACAACGGCCTGCTGACGGGCAAGTTCACCCGGGATGCCGCGCCCGCCGACTCCCGCATCATGCGCCAGCGCCCGCATCTCTACGAGAACGCACCGTGGGAGGCGCTCGAGGCGTATCAGGCGTTCTGCGACGAGCGCGGCATCACGATGCTCGACGCGACGTTCGGATGGTTCCTCGCGCAGCCGGTGGTCTCGAGCGTCATCGCGGGTGCGACGAGCCCCGAGCAGGTGCGGGCTAACGGGGCCGCCGCGTCGGCGTGGACGCCGACGGCCGCCGATCTCGAGGCCGTCGACGCCATCTTCCCCGCGGTGTCGCCGTCCGACATCTGAGGTCCGGCCGCGGGGGCCGCGGCATCCGCCGACCGGTTCGCTATCAGCGCACGCCACGCGTTTGTACGACGTCGCAGGGCAGGCGTAGCCTCGTTCGACGTGCGCGGCCGCCTCGGTGCGGATGTCGTCGCGCGACGAAAGGACCCCTCGTGCTCGGCAAGCTCCTGGTGCGCTACCTCAGCCCGGCGTGGCTGCTCATCATCGCCGTCGTCGTCTTCCAGCTCGCCCAGTCGATCGCCTCGCTCATGCTGCCGACGCTCAACGCCGACATCATCGACAAGGGCGTCGTCACCGGCGACATCGACTACATCTGGCAGACCGGCGGGGTGATGCTCGTCGTCAGCCTCGTCCAGGTGGTCTGCGCGATCATCGCCGTCTACTTCGGCTCGCGGCTCGCGATGGGGATGGGCCGTGACGTGCGCGGCGACCTGTTCCATCGGGTTGTCGCGTTCTCGCAGCGCGAGGTCGGTCAGTTCAGCGCCCCGTCGCTCATCACGCGCAACACGAACGACGTGCAGCAGGTGCAGATGCTCGTGCAGGTCTCGGCGACCCTCATGGTGTCGGCGCCGATGCTCGCGATCGGCGGCATCATCATGGCGGTGCGCGAGGACGCGGGCCTGTCGTGGCTCATGGCGGTCGCGATCCCGATCCTCCTCATCATCGTGGGGCTCATCGTGTGGCGCATGGTGCCTGCGTTCACCCAGATGCAGAAGAAGATCGACCGCGTCAACCAGATCATGCGCGAGCAGCTCACCGGAATCCGCGTCATCCGGGCCTTCGTGCGCGAGCGCGAGGAGCGCGTCCGCTTCGCGACCGCGAGCGAGGACGTGATGGCGACGGGCCTCAAGGCCGGAAACCTGATGGCGATCATGTTCCCCGCCGTCATGCTCGTCATGAACGTCTCGAGCGTGGCCGTCATCTGGTTCGGCGCCTTCCAGGTGCAGGACAACGGCGTGCAGATCGGCACGCTCATCGCCTTCCTGAGCTATCTGATGCAGATCCTCATGGGCGTGATGATGGCGACCTTCATGTTCGTCATGATCCCGCGCGCCGCCGTGTGCGCGAACCGCATCGGCGAGGTGCTCGAGACCGAGCCCTCGGTGGTCGCTCCCGCCGACCCCAAGGCCGCTCCCGAGGCTCTCGGGCGCATCGAATTCGACCACGTCGACTTCGCGTACCCGGGCGCCGACGAGGCGGTGCTGCACGACCTCACGTTCTCGGTCGCTCCGGGCACGACCACGGCGATCATCGGCTCGACGGGTGCGGGGAAGACGACCCTGGTCGGTCTCGTGCCCCGGCTCTTCGATGTGACCGCCGGCACCGTCCGCGTCGATGGAGTCGACGTGCGCGACTATGAGCCCGATCTGCTGTGGAAGCGGATCGGTCTCGTCCCGCAGCGCGCCTTCCTCTTCTCGGGCACCGTCGCCTCGAACCTCCGCTATGGCGACGAGGACGCGACCGACGAGGAGCTCTGGCGCGCGCTCGAGCTCGCGCAGGCGAAGGATTTCGTCGAGGAGATGCCGGGCGGGCTCGAGGCCCAGATCGCGCAGGGCGGCACGAACGTATCCGGAGGCCAGCGGCAGCGGCTCGCGATCGCGCGGGCGCTCGCCAAACAGCCGGGCATCTACGTCTTCGACGACTCGTTCTCGGCATTGGATCTGAGAACGGATGCCGAGCTCCGCCGCGCGCTCGACACGCATCTGCCCCACGCCACGAGGCTCGTCGTGGCGCAGCGCGTGTCGACGATCCAGCATGCCGACCAGATCATCGTGCTCGACCACGGGCGCATGGTGGGCGTCGGAACCCACGAAGAACTCGTCGAGACGAACGACACGTACCGTGAGATCGTCGATTCGCAGCTCGCGGCGGAGGCGACGGCATGAGCGGCTCGCAGACTCAGGCGCCCCGGCGGATGCCGATGCCCAGGGGCCCGATGGGCCAGGCCGGTCCCGGCGAGAAGGCGCAGAACTTCGGTCCGAGCGCGAAGCGGCTCCTCGGCACGCTCCGCACCGACATGCCGCAGCTCATCGTCGTGCTCGTCCTCGGTACTCTCAGCGTCGCCCTCTCGGTCATCGGGCCGAAGCTGCTCGGCAATGCGACGAACGTGGTGTTCGCGGGCTTCGTCTCGCTGCAGATGCCGGCGGGGGCGACGAAGCAGCAGGTCATCGACGGCCTCGTCGCGCAGGGCGATCAGCAGCAGGCCGACATGCTCTCGACGATGGACTTCGTGCCCGGCGCGGGCATCGACTTCCAGCAGCTGGCCATGATCGTCATGGCCGTGCTCTTCGTGTACGTCTTCGCGAGCATCTTCGGCTGGCTGCAGGCCCGCATCCTCAACGGGGTCGTCCAGCGCGCCATGAACCGGCTGCGCATGCAGGTCGAGGACAAGATCCAGCGCCTGCCCCTCTCGTACTTCGACAAGGTGCAGCGCGGCGAGCTCCTGAGCCGCGTGACGAACGATGTCGACAACATCGGCCAGACGATGCAGCAGACGCTGTCCCAGGTCGTCATCTCGCTGCTGACGGTCATCGGCGTGCTCGTGATGATGTTCGTCATCTCGCCGCTCCTCGCCCTCATCGCGCTCGTCACGATCCCGCTGACGCTCGTCGTGACCGTCTTCGTCGCGAAGCGCTCGCAGAAGCTCTTCGTCGCCCAGTGGAAGGCCACCGGCATCCTCAACGCGCGTGTGGAGGAGACCTTCTCCGGGCACTCGATCGTGAAGGTCTTCGGTCACCAGAAGGAGGTCGAGGCGAACTTCCGCGACGAGAACGAAGAGGTCTACCGCGCGAGCTTCGGCGCGCAGTTCATCTCGGGCGTCATCATGCCCGCCATGATGTTCATCGGGAACCTGGTCTACGTGGCGATCGCCGTCGTCGGCGGGCTGCAGGTCGCGGCGGGTCTGATGTCGATCGGCGATGTCCAGGCGTTCATCCAGTACTCGCGGCAGTTCACCCAGCCCCTCAGCCAGCTGGGGTCGATGGCGAACCTCCTCCAGTCCGGGGTCGCGAGCGCCGAGCGCGTGTTCGAGCTGCTCGACGAGGCCGAGGAGACAAGCGATCCGGATCCTGCCCGGACCGCGCCCGAGTCGGCGAGCCACCTCGCCTTCGAAGACGTCTCGTTCAGCTACAGCCCCGACAAGCCGCTCATCGACGGACTCGTCCTCGAGGCGCACCCGGGGAGCACCGTCGCGATCGTCGGTCCGACGGGCGCCGGTAAGACCACCCTCGTGAACCTCATCATGCGGTTCTACGACGTCGACTCGGGCCGGATCACCCTTGACGGCGTCGACACCCGCACGATGACCCGCGACGACCTGCGCGCACGCACGGGCATGGTGCTGCAGGACACGTGGCTCTTCGCCGGGACGATCCGCGAGAACATCGCCTACGGACGTCCGGATGCCTCGGACGAGGAGATCGTCACCGCAGCGACGGCCGCCTACGTCGACCGGTTCGTGCACGCGCTTCCGGACGGCTACGACACGATGCTGGACGACGAGGCGACGAACCTCAGCGTCGGCGAGCGGCAGCTGGTCACGATCGCCCGCGCCTTCCTCGCCGATCCGCGGATCCTCATCCTCGACGAGGCGACGTCCTCGGTCGACACCCGCACAGAGCTGCTCATCCAGCGCGCGATGTCGCGTCTCCGCGCGGATCGCACGGCGTTCGTCATCGCGCACCGGCTCTCGACGATCCGCGACGCCGACCTCATCCTCGTGATGGAGAACGGATCGATCGTCGAGCAGGGGTCGCACGAGGAGCTGCTGCGAACGCGCGGCGCCTACTGGCGGCTGTACAACGCCCAGTTCGAGGGCGCGATCGGCGATGAGGAAGCGGAAGAGCCTGTGCTGGTCGGCGCTCCGCCGGTCCCTACCACGGCGACGATCCTCGCCGCCAGCGCTGAGGAGGACTTCGAAGCCCTCGAGGGGTAGTCGACTAGGATGTGAGCACGTCGGCGGCCCTCCTGGGCCGCCTTGGTTCCATGGGAGATAGCGGCGTGCCGGAAGTATCCACCCAGCATCGCTCGGTGCACATCGGCGATCGCTCGAAGGGCGAGACGATCGAGCTCGCGTGGGCGGGTGCGACTCACACGGGGCGACGTCGCGACGCCAATCAGGATGCGCTGCTCGCGGAGTATCCGCTCTTCGTCGTCGCCGACGGCATGGGCGGTCACCTGGGCGGCGAGATCGCGAGCTCGAGCACGGTCGACCGCTTGCGCGGAGTGGTGGATGCCGGGAGCGTGACGCCGAAGACCATCGAGAAGGGCCTCGCGCGAGCCGTCAAAGACATCGCCTCCCATCCCGAGACCACCGACGACGGGACCGGCACGACGCTGACGGGCGTGTACCTCGACACGAGCGAGGATCCGCCCCACTGGGTCACGCTGAACATCGGCGACTCGCGCGTGTACCTGCTGCGCGACGGTGCGATCGCCCAGGTCACGACTGATCACTCCGTCGTCCAGGAGCTCGTCGCCGCGGGCCGGCTGAGCCCGGAAGAGGCCGAGAACCACCCGTATGGCAATGTCATCACGCGCGCCGTAGGTCCGAGCGAGAGCGTCGCGCCCGACTACGTGCGCCTCGAGGTGACCGACGGAGATCGATTCGTCATCTGCTCCGACGGACTGACGAAAGAGCTCACCGACTACGGCATCCAGCACTTCCTCGCCGAGAACGCCGACCCGGCCGATGCGGTCTCGTCGATGCTGGATGCGGCTCTCGAGAACGGCGGCCGCGACAACATCACGGTCATCGTGCTCGACGTCGCCGTCCCCGGCGCCTCCTCCACAGCCACGGGCTGACGCCGGCTTCTCCACCTTCGCCTTCCTCGAGGCGGTTCCGCGCCCCGCGCGCGCTTCACTGGCGTCGTGGCCTCCTTCGCTTCGCTGCTCGACCCGTCCCTCGAGGCGCTCGACGAACCGCTGACCCTCCCGCCAGAGCCGACGCCGCCGAAGCGCCCGTCCATCCCCCTCCTCGCGACGGCCGTCCCCGTCCTGGGGGCGGTCGGGCTGTGGCTTCTCACAGGCTCGGTGCTGTCGCTCTGGTTCGCGCTCCTCGGTCCCCTCGTGGCCGCCGCGACGCTGCTCGACGGCCTCCGGACCGCTCGCCGGGAACGCCGGCGGGCGGAGCAGGAGACGGATGCCGCGCACGTCCGGGTCGAGGCATCCGTCCGGGCACGCCACGACCGCGAGCGCGACCGGCGACGCACGCGGCATCCCGACGTCGCGGGGTACCTCACTCGCGAGACCGAGACGTGGCGCGCCGTGCCGGGGCGGTCGGAGGTGCTTGTCGTGGGGAGGGGCGATGCGCCGAGCGGACTCCACGTGACGGGAGGCGGCTCGGACGCTCGGAGCGTCGCTGTCCGCAGGACGGCGCTCGTGCTGACCGATGCGCCGGTCGTGGTGCCGGCGGCAGGCGGGATCGCCGTTGTGGGACCGCCGGTCCTCGCGGCTGCTGTCTGTCGCGGCCTCGTCTTGCAGGCGTGTCTGGCGTCGCCGCCCGCCGAGCTGCGGATCATCGGCCCTCTGGGCGTGGCAGATCGGTGGGTGGAGGGCTTGCCGCACCGAGGGGCGGCAACGGGCCGGACGCTCGCCGTGGTGGGCGAGGGCGCGACCGTGCCCGCGGACGTCGAGTCCTATATCGTCCGGGTTCCCCTCGGCGGACCTGTGCCCCCGGGCTGCGACACGGTCCTCACCGTGCACGCGCCGGACCGAGCCTCGGTCGATACCGGGGGAGAGGTCCACGAGGTGGCGATCGAGGGACTCTCCGCCGCGCAGGCGCTGCACGCCGCTGCCGCGATCACGGCTCTCGCGGCCGACCTCCCCGGCGCGGGGGCGGCGACAGCCGGGCCGATCCCGCTCGGCCCGCTGCTCGTCGACGCTCCGTCCAAGGCGCTCGCAGCCCGGATCGGCCGGGAGGGCGGCAGCCCCTCCGTCATCGATCTCGTCGCCGACGGACCTCATGCCGTCGTCGCCGGGATGACCGGAAGCGGAAAGAGCGAGCTCCTCGTCACCTGGGTGCTCGCACTCTGCGCCACGCGATCGCCGCGAGAGGTGAGCTTTCTCCTCGCCGACTTCAAGGGCGGCACGGCCTTCGACGCGCTTGCCGCGCTGCCTCACGTGGCCGGAGTGATCACGGATCTCGACGGGGCCGGCGCTCGACGGGCGATCGAGAGCCTCCGGGCCGAAGTCCGCTGGCGTGAGGCGGAGCTCGCGCGCGTCGGCGCGAGGGACGTCACCGATCCGCGGGTCGAGCTTCCCCGGCTCGTCGTGATCGTCGACGAGTTCGCGGCGCTGCTCGGCGATCACCCGGAGCTGCATGCCGTGTTCACCGACATCGCCGCCCGGGGCCGGGCGCTGGGGATGCACCTCATCCTCGGGACGCAGCGCGTCTCGGGCGTCGTGCGCGAGGCTCTGCTCGCGAACTGCCCGCTGCGGGTCAGTCTCCGGGTCGCCGACGCCGCCGACAGTCGCGCGGTGGTCGGCACCGACGAGGCGGCACGGCTCCCTGGTGGTGAGAGCGCACGGGGCGTCGCGCTCGTCCGGGGAGCGGGGGATGCCGCGCCCCGCCGCGTCCAGGTCGCTCTGTCCTCGCCTGCCGACCTCGCGCGCATCGCCGAGGCATCCGACCCGCATCGCCCGCGACGGCCCTGGCTGCCCGACCTGCCGGAGCGGCTGCATCTGGCGGATCTGGCTCGCCCGAGCGCGGGTGGCGACATCGTGCTCGGTCTGGCCGACGAACCGGATCAGCAGCGGCAGGTCCCCGCGGTGCTGAGCAGAGAAGACCGGGGAATGCTCGTCGTCGGGGCCGCGGGAACCGGCAAGACGACCGCGCTGCGCACGATCGCGGCCCAGGTCACCCAGCCCATCTCAGTGCCCTCCGACCCCGAGGGGGCGTGGGATGCCGTGCACGAGTTGTGGGACGACCCGCCTCCGCGCGGGTCGGTGCTGCTGATCGACGACCTCGATGCACTTGCGGCGCGCCTGCCTCCCGACTACGCGCTCGAACTCACAGAACGACTCGAGCGCATCGTGCGCGGAGCAGGGGACCACGGCCATCTCGTCGTCGCCTCGGCGCAGCGGCTCTCGGGAGCGGCGTCCCGGATCGCCGAACTGCTTCCCCGTCGGGCGCTCCTGGCCGCTCCGTCGCGCGCCGAGTACGTGGCGCTCGGCGGCGAGCCGCGCCACCACGTGCCCGATCAGCCGCGCGGGCGGGCGCGTATCGACGGCCGAGCAGTCCAGTTCGCCGTGCCTCCGCCCATCCAGGCCGTCGCCGAGCGGGAGCTCCCGCCCTGGTTCCCGTCCACCGCCATCACCGGGTTCGCCGCTCGGCGATCGTCGGCGAGCCGTGCGATGCTCGGCCTCTGGGAGGAAGCCGGCGCACAGGTCATGACGGTGGCGCAGGTCGCCGCGGTGGGTCTCGACGAGGCCGCACAGCGAGACGAACTCGTCGTCGTGGTCGGCGACGCGGAGGACTGGCAGCGGCACTGGCACGTGCTCACCGCCGTCCGCGACGACCACTCGCTGGTCATCGACCCATCCGTCGGATCCGACTTCCGCGCGCTGAGCGCCGACCGCGCGCTGCCGCCGTACTGCGCGCCGGGGCGATCACGGGCGTGGCTGTGCCGGGACGGTCTGCCGCCCGAGCGCATCGCGCTTCCTCGGCCACCCGAGACGCAGCGGGGCCTGACCCCGGGAGGGTGAGCGTGACCGGATCGTTCCTTGACCGCCCACGACGGCGGCCCTACGTTTCACCTTGTGTCTACTACCCCTATCGACCTGAACCGGCCCGACGGCAAAGGTCTCAAGGCGGGGGCTCTCGGACTGTGGGGTTCCACGGTCATCGGCCTCGCCTCGACCGCTCCCGTCTACTCCCTCGTCGCGACCCTCGGCTTCGTGGTGCTCGCGGTCGGCGCACAGGCGCCGATCGCCTTCGTCATAGCCTTCGTGCCGATGCTCTTCATCGCCTTCGCCTACCGAGAGCTCAACAACAAGATCCCCGACTGCGGCACCACCTTCACGTGGGGCACGAAGGCGTTCGGGCCCTGGGTGGGCTGGCTGGGCGGCTGGGGCGTCGCGGTCGCCGGCACGGTGGTGCTCGCGAACCTCGCGCAGATCGCAGCGATCTACTTCTGGGCGCTCGTCGACGGAATCGTCGGCACCTCGGAGGATGCTCTGCTCTCCGACAATGTGCCGCTCGTGACGGCGACCGGCGTCGTCTTCATCGCGGCGATGACGTGGGTCAGCTGGCGCGGCGTCGAGATCGGCGAGCGCATCCAGAACGTGCTGCTCGGCATCCAGTACCTCGCCCTCGCGGTCTTCGTGATCGCAGCCCTCTGGCAGTTCTTCGCCGGCACGGCTCCGGACCCGACCCCCTTCGACCTGTCGTGGTTCAACCCCTTCGCCTTCACCGACTGGTCGGGCTTCATCGAGGCGATCCTCTTGGCGATCTTCATCTACTGGGGCTGGGACACCTGCCTCGCCCTCAACGAGGAGACGAAGGACCCGAAGCGCATCCCGGGTCGCGCGGCGCTGCTCACGACCGTCATCCTCCTCGTCACCTACGTGGGCGTGACGGTGGCCGCCATGATGTACGCCGGACTCGGCGAGACCGGCACCGGACTCGGGAACGAGGCGAACGCCGACGACTTCTTCCTGGCGATCAAGGATGGTCTCCTCGGGCCCGTCGGCTGGGTGCTCGTCGTCGCCGTCATGATCTCGGCGATCTCCTCCACTCAGACGACGATCCTGCCGACCGCACGCGGAACGCTGGCGATGGCGGCGTACAAGGCGCTGCCGAAGAAGTTCGCCGACGTCCACCCCGAGTACAAGACGCCGTCCTTCTCGACGCTGGCCATGGGCATCGTCGCGAGCGTGTACTACATCGGCATGACGCTGATCAGCGACAACATCCTGCAGGACTCGATCCTGTCGCTGGGGCTCGCGATCGCGTTCTACTACGCGATCACCGGGTACGCGTGCGTCTGGTACTTCCGCAGCGAACTCTTCACCTCGACGAGGAACTTCTTCTACAAGTTCCTCTTCCCGCTGGTCGGGGCGCTCATGCTGACGTACGCGTTCGTGCAGTCCGCGATCGACATGTACGACGTCGACTACGGCTACACGGTGCTCCTCGGCATCGGGGGAACGTTCGTCATGGGCATCGGCGCGCTCGCGTTCGGCGTGCTGCTGATGTTCCTGTGGTACTTCTTCCCCCGCGCGAAGCCGTTCTTCCGCGGCGAGAGCCTCAACCGCGAGACGCCGGTGCTGGTGCCCGAGGATCCCGCGGACTACGCCCGCTCGATCGACGGCGGCCTCGCCTAGGCCGGCCCACCGGCGGTCCGCGGGTGAAGCCCCGCGAACCGCCGGAGCGGGGGTCCGCGCTCAGCGGCGCAGGTGCGCGCCGTTGCCCACGGCGTAGGCCTCCTCGAGCCAGCCGACGAACTCGGCGTCGAGGTCCGAGGCATCCGTCACCGTGAAGTGGTGCACGACCAGGTTGCGGTCGAAGCGCGACGCACTGCGCACCCGGCGGTCGGCGGGAAGCTCGCGCATGAGATCGAAGTAGCCCACGAGCGCCTCGGCTGTCGGCCGGGCGCCCGCGAACCCCCGCCGCGAGCCCTTGAAGGTCACGGTGGTCTTGCTGACCGACAGGGTGGTCGGCCCGAACCCCTCCAGGATCGAGGCGAAGCGGTGCCACAGGGCGACGGTTCGCTCATCGCCCTGTGCGAGATGGTCCTCGACGGTCCAGACGGCGTCGGCCATCAGCATCGATTCAGGCGAGAACGCCCGCGAGCGGCGACAGTTCGAGGCCGTGCGCTGTCGCGACGCCCTCGTTGGCGACGGTGCCGTCCACCGTGTTGAGCCCGGCGGCGAGGGCCGGATCCCGGCGCAGAGCGTCCTTCCATCCCGATCGCACGATCTGACGGATGTACGGGAGGGTGGCGTTCGTCAGCGCCGACGTCGACGTGTTCGGGACGGCGCCGGGCATGTTCGCGACGCAGTAGAAGATGCTGCCGTGAACCGGGAAGGTGGGATCGGCGTGCGTCGTCGGGCGCGTGTCTTCGAAGCATCCGCCCTGGTCGACCGCGATGTCGACGAGGACGCTTCCGGGCCGCATGCGGCTCACCATGTCGTTCGTGACGAGCTTGGGCGCCTTCGCACCCGGGATGAGCACCGAGCCGATCACCAGATCCGAGTCCGTGACCGCGCGGTCGAGATCGAGCGGGTTGGATGCCGCGGTCTTCACGCGGCCCTGAAAGTGGTCGTCGAGGTAGCGCAGGCGCTGGACGTTGGTGTCGAACACCGTGACGTCGGCCCCGAGCCCGACCGCGATGACGGCGGCGTTCGCGCCGGCGACTCCGCCGCCGATGACCGTGACGCGCGCGGGACGCGTGCCGGGGACTCCGGACATGAGGAGTCCGAGCCCGCCCGCCGAGCGCATGAGCGTCGCAGCGCCGACGGTCGGCGCCAGTCGGCCCGCAACCTCGCTCATCGGCGCGAGGAGGGGGAGCCCGCCACCCGGGAGCTGGACGGTCTCGTAGGCGATGGCGGTGACGCGGTCAGCGACGAGGCGCTCTGTGAGCGGGCGGTCGGCCGCGAGGTGCAGGTAGGTGAACAGCACGAGGTCGTCACGGAAGTAGCCGTACTCGCTCTCGATCGGCTCCTTCACCTTGAGGAGGAGTTCGGCCCTCGCCCAGACCTCGGCAGCGTCGTCGAGGAGCGTCGCACCGGCTGCCTCGTACTCGGCGTCCGGCATCGACGATCCCTCGCCCGCGCCGCGCTGCACGAACACCTCGTGCCCGGCGGCGGCGAGGTCGTGCACGCCGGACGGGGTGAGCGCGACGCGGTACTCGTTGTTCTTGATCTCGGTAGGGACGGAGATCCTCATTGATCGTTCCTTTCCGCTCCTTGTGGGAGCTCGCTAGAAAGCGGGGCGGATGGCCCCGACATCTCGGCCGCCGCCGGTCACCGACAGCGGGAGCTTCTGCATGGCGTCCGCGACGTCCGCCGACGTGAGCGCGCCAGCGCGCTCGAGCAGCCGCAGCGCGACGGCCGTGGCCGCCCGGCTGCTGCCGTCGAGCATCTTGAGCGTCACCGTGGTTCCGTCAGGAGCGACCATGACGAGCACGCCTTCGGCACCCGTCTTCGCGAAGACGCCCAGCCGCTCGATCGCGATCGTATCGGGCCGTCCGGGGCCGTCGATCGCCCACGGATCGGCGCGAACCGCGCGGACAAGTGTGCCCGCCTGACGGTGGAGCGCGAACGGCGAAGTCTGGGATGCCGTGCCGATGCGGTGGATCGCCTTGGACAGGCCCATGAGGCTCATCGCGTAGACCGGCGCGCCGCACCCGTCCACCGCCGTCGCTGAGACCTTCTCGCCGATGAGACGCTCGATGACCTCGCGGATGTGGACCTGGAGGGGATGCTCGGGCTCGAGGTAGCCGCGCGGATCCCACCCCGTCGTCGTGCAGGTGAGGAGCATCGCCGCATGCTTGCCGGAGCAGTTCATGCGGATGCGGGCAGGCTCGGCGTGATCCCGGACCATCTCGTCGCGGGTCGCCTGATCCAGCGGCCACGCCGGGGGGCAGCCGAGGTCTTCTTCGCCGAGACGCGCGGCGTCGAGGATGTCGCGCACGACGGAGACGTGGCGGTCGGTGCCGGAGTGGCTCGCCGCCGCGAGCACGAGCATCTCGCCCTCGAGGGGGGCGCCCGCCGTGAGGCACGCGAGGGCCTGGAGCGGCTTGAGGCTCGACCGCGGCAGGATCGGCGACTCGACATCGCCGAGGCGCTCGACCACGACGCCGTCCGCCGAGAGAACGACGGCAGCGCCGGAATGCCGCGACTCGACGAAGCCGCTGCGTTCGACGACGGCGAGCTCGACGGCGTCTGCGGCGGCGAAGGTCTGCGGCACCACGCCAGCCTACCGCCGGGCCGAGGCCGCTCCTGCGCGTGGAAGACTGGGCGCATGTTCGGCGAGCATCGATACCGTCTGCACTCCACCTGGACGGGCAACCGGGGCACCGGCACGACGGGGTACCGGGACTACGACCGCTCCACGACGATCGAGATCGAAGGCAAGCCGACGATGCTCGCGTCGGCGGACAAGCCCTTTCGCGGCGATCCCGCCAAGTGGAACCCCGAGGACATGCTCCTCGCCTCGCTGAGCCAGTGCCACCTGCTGTCGTACCTGCACGCGTGCGTCCAGGCGGGAGTCGTCGTCGTCGCCTATCACGACGAGGCATCCGGTCTCATGATCGAAGACGGACGCGGCGGCGGCCGATTCACGGAGGTGACACTGCACCCCCACGTGACCGTCGCGGATGCGTCGATGACGGATGCCGCGATGAAGGCGCACGAGCAGGCTCACGCCTGGTGCTTCATCGCCAACTCGGTGAACTTCCCCGTGCTCCACAAGCCGAAGATCGAGGTCGCGCAGCCGGCCTGAGCGCTCGGCGCCTGAGCGCTCCGCCGCGCGGCGGCTAACGGCGCTCGTGCGGCAGGACTTGCTTGATCCGGTCGATGCCGTGCGCCGGCGACTCGTTGTACGCGTTGGCGAGCTCCTGACCGGAGAGCGCGTGGATCGCCGCCATGATCTCGTCGGTGGCGAGGCGACGGGCGCGGCCGGATTCGGCGGTGCCGTGATGCGAGACGTCGATCGGCTTGCCGAACCGCACAGAGACGCGCTCGCTGAGCGAGGGCATCTTGGCGCCGACCGGCATGACCTTGTCGGTGCCGATCAGTCCGACCGGAACGACCGGCGCCCCCGTCTGCAACGCGAGGAATGCGACGCCGGTCCGCCCCTTGTATAGGCGCCCGTCGAGCGAACGCGTGCCTTCGGGATAGAGGGCGACGGCCTTGCCTTCCTCGAGGAGCCGTCGCTGCTGATCGAGGGCATCCAGTGCGGCCTGCCCGGCGCCGCGCTGGACGGGGATGGCTCCGATCGCCGTGAAGAACTCGCGCGACGCCCAGCCGGAGAGGCCCTTGCCGTCGAAGTAGCTCGACTTGGCGAGAAAGTGTACGGGCCGCGGCGCGGCGACCGGGATCGCGATGGAGTCGATGAAGGAGAGGTGATTGCTCGCGAAGATGACCGGTCCGCTCTTCGGCACGTTCGCCTTGCCCTCGACATGCGGCCGATACACGAGCCGGCCGAGCGGCGTGATGATGAATCGGCCGAGCGCGTACGTGGCGCCCATGCGGGTCGCAGGAGCCTCCCCCGTCGGTGGACGGCGCGGCGGACGGCTCCGGGAATGTCACCCGTCGAGGGTACTCCGGGTCCCATTCCGTGACGCGCATGACCTCCTCTCAGCGCGCTCAGAAGAAACTTAGGGAAAGATGGAGTCTCCGCTTCCCCTTTCTCAGAGGTCTTCTGTGCGCACTCGTTCGCTCGCTCTCCTGTCCCTTGCCGCGATGTCGGCCCTCGTCCTCGCCGGTTGCACCGCCGCGCCGTCGGAGTCGGAGTCGTCGCCGTCGGCCACCGCGGCAGCCGACCTGTGCTCCGCTCAGGTCAAGTCGGGCGAGGCATCCGATTCCGTGAAGATCGACGGTGCCGTCGGCACCGAGTCGACCGCGACCTTCACCTCGCCGCTCGATGTGGCGGAGCTGCAGTCGACCCTCGTGGACGAGGGCAAGGGCGACGCCCTCGCGTCGGGCGATCTCGTGCAGTTCGCGCTCTCGGCCTATGACGCCTCGACGGGCGAGAAGCTCGGCGCGCAGGGCTACAACGACGACCTCCTGCCGCAGCAGATCTCGCCGGACGGCGTACTGGGTCAGGTCGTCGGCTGCGCCAAGCCCGGCTCGCGCTACGTCGCGGCGTTCCCTGCGTCGACCGACCAGGGCACGCCCGCGCAGGTGTACATCATCGACGTCCTCGGCACCGCCCCGTCCGCCGCGTGGGGCGAGCCGCAGGAGCCCGTGGACGGCATGCCGACCGTCGAGCTGGATTCCGACGACTCCCCGACCGTCACCCTGCCGGAAGGCGACATCCCCACCGAGTTCAAGAAGGCCACCCTCAAGAAGGGCGACGGCGCCGTCGTCGAGGCCGGCGACTCTGTGCTCGTGCAGTACCACGGGGTCTCGTGGAACTCGGGCGAGGTCTTCGACGAGTCGTGGGGCAAGCAGCCCTTCACCTTCACGGTCGGAAGCGGCGTCGTCCAGGGCTTCTCGGACGCCGTGACGGGCGAGACCGTGGGCTCGCAGGTCATCGCCGTCCTGCCGCCCTCGGTCGCGTACGGCGAGGGCGACATCAACGAGTCCGACCTGAAGGGTCAGACGCTGGTCTTCGTCGTCGACATCCTGGCCGTGGCCAAGGCGCCGGCGCAGTAGAGCCTCGATCCGAAAGGGCCCGTCACCTCGCGGTGGCGGGCCCATTCGCATTCCGGCGGGGCGCCCCGTCTAGGCTGACGAGGTGCGGCGCATCCTCATCCTCGGCTCCACCGGTTCGATCGGCACCCAGGCCCTCGACGTGATCCGCGCGAACCCGCGCCGGTTCGAGGTCGTGGGCCTTTCCGCGGGCTCGAATCGAGCGCTCCTCGAGGCTCAGGCCGCCGAGTTCGACGTGGATGACACGGCGCTCGGCGCCGACGAGGCCGAGCAGCTGGTCCGTGATGTCGAGGCCGACGTCGTGCTCAACGGCATCACGGGATCGGTGGGCCTCGGACCGACCCTCGCAGCGCTCGAGTGCGGGCGGACGCTCGCCCTGGCCAACAAGGAGTCGCTCATCGTCGGCGGGGACCTCGTCACGGCCGCGGCGAAGCCCGGCCAGATCGTGCCCGTCGACTCCGAGCACTCCGCGATCGCGCAGGCGCTGAGGTCGGGTTCGAGCGAAGAAGTGCGCCGGCTGGTGCTGACGGCGTCCGGCGGGCCGTTCCGCGGCCGGAGCCGCGAGTCGCTCGCCGACGTCACGCCCGCCGAGGCGCTGGCGCATCCCACGTGGGACATGGGGCGGGTCGTCACGACGAACTCGGCGACCCTCGTGAACAAGGGCCTCGAGGTGATCGAGGCGCACCTGCTGTTCGACGTGCCGTACGACCGCATCGACGTCGTGGTGCACCCGCAGTCGATCGTGCACTCGATGGTGGAGTTCACCGACGGCTCGACGATCGCACAGGCCTCGCCGCCCGATATGCGGCTGCCGATCTCGCTCGGCCTCGACTGGCCGCACCGGGTGTCGGGCGTCGGGCGTCCGATCGACTGGACGGTCGCGGCATCCTGGACCTTCGAACCCCTCGACGACGCGGCCTTCCCCGCGGTCCGCCTCGCGAAGCACGTCGGGCGGGCTGGGGGCACCTATCCGGCCGTCTTCAACGCGGCCAACGAGCAGGCGGTCGACGCCTTTCACGAGGGAACCCTGCCCTTCCCGGGCATCGTCGAGACCATCCAGCGCGTGGTGGATGCGCACGAAGCGCCGGCCGGGCTCACACGTGAATCGCTCGCGGCCGCCGAAGCGTGGGCGAGAGACGCCGCTGATCGCGCGATCGCGGCGCGGCAGTGACCCGCGTCCTCAGTCGATAGGCCGCGTGGGGTCGGACGGCGGTGTGGAGTCGCTCGGGTAGGGAACGGGCCAGTGCGGGTCCGGCACGGGCCAGCCCGCCGCCGAGAGCGCCCGACGGGCGAGTTCGCGTGCCGAGTAGGGGGCGCGCACGCCGCGGATGTCGCGGTAGTCCTGGTGCCCGGGACCCGCCCACAGGATCGCGTCACCGTCGCCGACGAGCTTCACGGCCTCGATGATCGCGCGCTCCGGGGGCGAGAACTCCAGGATCTCGGCATCGGGCCGCGCGCGGCGGGCACCCTCGATGAGGGTGGCGCGGATCGAGTCCGGGTTCTCGAAGCGGGGGTGGTGGTCGGTGATGATGAGGATGTCGCTGCCTTCGACAGCCGTGCGTCCCATGTCGTGGCGCTTCGTCGCGTCGCGATCGCCGTCGGCGCCGAACAGCATGACGACCTTGCCCGGCGTGACGTGGCGGACCGCGGCGAGCGTCTTCTCGAAGGCGTCGGGGGAGTGGCCGAAGTCGACGTACACGGCCGGGCCGCGGTCTCCCGAGACCCGCTGGGTGCGGCCGGGGAGATACGCCTCGATGGCACCGCCGTCGAGCGTCGCCACGATGTCGTCCCACGAGTAGCCGCCCTCGAGGATCATGACGATCGCGAGGCCCGCGTTGGCGGCCATGTGGCGGCCGATCACCGGCACCACGGTCGTGAGGGAGCGTCCGTCCTTCGCGCGCAGCACGAACTCCGTGCCGGACTGGCGTTCGTCGACGATCTCGACCGTCCAGTCCGCGCCGGCCGCGGCATCCGGGTCCGCCGCGATCGCGGGCGTCCCGACCGTGACGTACGGCACCTCGCAGCGGTCGACGACCTCGAAGCCCGGAGTGGAGTCGAGTGAGATCACGGCGCGGCGCGAGCGATCCGGGCGGAAGAGCGGCAGCTTCGCCTCGAAGTACTCCCGCATGTCGGCGTAGTCGTCGAGGTGGTCGTGCGTGAGATTCGTGAAGCCGGCGACGTCGAACACGATGCCGTCGACGCGGTGGCGGCTGAGCGCCTGTGCGCTCACCTCCACCGCGACGGCCTCGACTCCCCGCTCCCGCATGAGCGCGAGGAGGGCGTGGAACTCGGATGCCTCGGGCGTCGTGAGCCTCGACACGATGACCTCGCCCGCGATGTGCCGCTCGGCGGTCGAGGACAGCCCCGTCACGACGCCGAGCTGCTCGAGGATGCCGTCCAGCAGGTGCGAGACGCTCGTCTTGCCGTTGGTGCCGGTCGTGCCGAAAAGGAGCGGGATGTCGTCGCCGGGACCGGTGCCGTAGACCCACGCCGACAGCTCGCCGAGGAGCGCCCGGGGGTCGTCGACGACCACGACGGGAAGGCGGGCCTGCTCGGCGAGGTCTGCTCCGGCGGCATCCGTCACGATCGCGACGGCGCCCTTCTCGGCGGCGACGGGGGCGAACTCGGCGCCGTGGCGGTTGACGCCCTGGATGGCGACGAACGCCTCGCCCCGGCGCAGATCCGCGGTCGCGAGGGTCACGCCGGTGAGCTGCAGTCCGCTGACGTCGCCTCGCACCTCACGGGCGAACCGCTCCGCGAGGTCGGCGAGGGAGCGGGCGGGCGGGTTCTCGGGGCGGAGGACGGGCGGCAGGTTCGAGGGGGTGTCTGTCGGCATGGCCCATCAATCCTCTCATCGAGCGCCCGACAGGCCCATCCGAAGGGGCCGCGAGTGTGGACGGAGGCCGATCGGCGGACGCCGCCGACCTCCGGCCGCCACCCGCGGCCGTTCTGGTGGATCCCGTAGTGCGTCAGACCTGGCGACGTCCGCGCACGAGCAGGACGACGAGCGCGGCGAGGCCGGCGACGAGTGCGCCACCGGCCATCCCGCGGGCGACGGGATCGGCCGTGCTCACGTCGGTCGCCGCCGGCGCGGTCGCAGCCGAAGCTTCGCCGTCCGTGGAGTCCCCCTGCGGCGCCGTGCCTTGCCCATGCTCCTCGGCCTCGGCGACTGCGCCCACGGCGACGACGGGGGCGGGCGCTTCGAGCGTCTCAGGGTCGGCGCCGTCCGTGGCGACCTCGGTCCAGGCCGTCGAGCCTGTGACGCATTCCTGTGTCACGGGGAACGCGACGTCGGAGTAGGCGGCCTCCTCCGAGAACGTGATGACGAGAGCGACGGATGCCTGGATGCCCGACTCCACCGAGGTGTCTGCCGTGAAGGTCACCCGTGTGGGCTGCTCGTCGGGGCCGAGGTCTCGCTGGATGGTCCAGCCGCCCTGCGACACGGGCGTCGTCGTGGCGACCGTCTCTGGGATGTCGATCACGATGGCCGACGTCGGAGATCCTTCGCACCCGTGCGCGAACGAGAAGGTCAGGGTCTGGGGCGTGCCGGCCTCCGCCGTGGCGGGGTCGACGTGGACGTGTGCGGATGCCGCGAGCGGCGCCGCCATCGCGAGAGCTGCCCCCGCGACGAGACCGCCGAGGACGACGGCGGTACGTCGCCGGAGGAGGTGAGGGGTCTGCGAAGAGTGGTTCATGAGTGTTCTTTCGTCTTGGGTGCGCGCGGCGGATCGCCCGCCGTGCGGATGAAGAGACGACGATCGGATACCGGTGCGGCCGTTCCGATGTCGAGGGGTCGCGAGGGCCCGCGCTCAGAGCACGGGCGCGGCCCGCGGCGGACCCCGCGTGGGTTTCTCCGACGAGAGGATCGATGAGCGCAGGTCCGGCACGTTGGCGAGGACCGGGCTGACGCTGCGCGGGGACGCCGGTGTCGGGATCTCCACCACGCGCCCTACCAGCCCCCGGACGCCGCGCGCGAGAGCGCGCAGCATCCGTTCCCCCCGATGGAGCGCCAAGACGGTCACGATCGCCGCGACGACGTGTCCCGCGACCATGAGCGGGGCGGGCGGCCACGCGACCGAGGCGGTGGGCGTGTGCACCCACGCCGGGCCGACGAGATGATGCGCGTGCGCTGGGGCCGGCTCGCCCGTGGCACCCGCTGCGATGGCGAACGACATGTGGAAGAGCACCTGGCTGACGAGCACGGTGAGCGCGAGGCGCCACAGCGCGAGTGAACGTCCGGCCAGGGCGACGGCGACGGGGGAGGCGAGCAGGATCACGACGGCGACGAGGACCGGCGGAGGGGGCCCGCCGCCCGCGAGCGTGTGCGCTGTCGCCGCGACGACGGTGGCGACGGATGCCGCGGCCACTCCGCGGACGGCCCGCACCTGTCGCGCGGGCCGGGACGACGCCACCGCGGCGGAGAGCCGGTGCGGGGGATCGGCGGTCGGCATCGCTCCCATCCTCTCATCGGCCGCCCCGCGTCCACGGCCAACTCAAAGGCACGCGCGAGTACCTTTGGGCTGTGACCGCCATCGCGTTCCTCATCGGCGTCGTCGTGCTCGTCGTCGGCCTCGCCGCGTCGATCGCGCTCCACGAGCTCGGGCACCTGCTGCCCGCGAAGAAGTTCGGCGTGCGCGTCGGCCAGTACATGATCGGCTTCGGCCCGACGATCTGGTCGCGCCGGCGCGGCGAGACCGAGTACGGCTTCAAGGCCATCCCGCTCGGCGGCTACATCTCGATGGCGGGCATGTACCCGCCCTCGCCGAAGGAGCGCGCAGCGGTCGCGGCCGGCTCTCGCGAGGGACGTGCGGGCGGCGGCTTCTTCGCGACGATGGTGCAGGATGCGCGGGCCGCGAACGACGAGACGCTCAAGGGCCACGACGACGATCGCGTCTTCTACAAGCTGCCGGTCTGGCAGCGGGTCGTCGTGATGCTCGGCGGACCGGTCATGAACCTCCTGCTCGCGATCGTGCTCTTCACGATCATCTTCAGCGGCATCGGCGTGCAGACGGCGACCACGACGGTCGCCGGGCTCTCGGAGTGCGTCCCCGCCGCCGGCTCCACCCAGTGCACCGCCGACGACCCGCCTGCGCCCTCCGAGGCGGCGGGGATCGAGCCGGGTGACGTCATCGTGTCGGTCGACGGCACGCCGGTATCCACGTTCGCCGAGGCATCCGCGATCATCCGGGAGTCCCCCGGAGAACCGCTGACGATGGTCGTCGAGCGCAGCGGCGAGGAGCAGACGCTCACGGTGACCCCTGCGACGGTGGAGGCGAGCGCGACGGGCGCGACCGGCGAGAACGCCTCGGCAGAAGTCGGCTTCGTCGGCATTCGTCCGACCGTCGAGTACGTGCGCCAGCCGATCTGGACGGGCGCGCAGACCGCCTTCGAGAACGTCGGCGCCGTCGCCGGGATCATCTGGCAGCTGCCGGTCAAGGTTTACGACGCCGCCGTCTCGCTCGTGACGGGTCAGGAGCGGGACCCGAACGGGCCGCTCAGCGTCGTGGGGGCGGGGATCCTCGCCGGGGAGGTCTCGGCCGCCGATGCGCCGATCCTCAATCGTGTGTCGGGGATGCTCGGCCTCCTCGCCTCGCTCAACATCGCCCTCTTCGTGTTCAACCTCATCCCGCTGCTGCCCCTCGACGGGGGCCACGTGGCCGTGGCGCTGTGGGACGGGCTGAAGCGCGCGTGGGCGCGATGGTTCAAGCTCCCCGAGCCGAAGCCGGTGGATGCGACGAAGCTCGTGCCGGTCACCTTCGTCGTCGTCATCGCGCTCGTCGTCATGGGCGGCGTGCTGATCCTCGCGGACATCTTCAATCCGATCTCGATCCTGGGCCCATAGGACGTCGAGAACTTTTTCCGGCCGTGTGTCGAAATCGGGGTTGTCCGTTCGCTGATGAGGTGAAACGGTTCCCCTGACGAAAGGACCACGACCGTGAAGTACGTGATCATGTTCACTTCGACACCAGAGCTCGACGATGCGGTGCCGCCCGAGCGCGCGCAGGAGGTCTACACGCGGGTCTGGGACTGGTTCCAGAAGTACGACGCCAAGATCTCCGACGGCGGCGCCGAACTGCAGCCGGTCACCACCGCGACGACCGTGAAGCACGGCTCGGAAGGACCCGTCGTCGCCGACGGCCCCTTCTCCGAGGCCAAGGAGGTCATCGGCGGCTTCAGCGTTCTCGATGTCGACGACCTCGACGAGGCCATCGGGATCGCGCGCACCTGGCCCATGCTCGACCTGCCGGGGACCTCCGTGGAGATCCGGCCGATGGTCACCGACTACAGCCAGTTCGAGCAGTGACGACACCGGATGCCGCGTCCCCGGGCGACTTCGCCCGCGAGGGCGCGGCATCCGCGTCGCCGGACGCCGCACTCGCCCGCATCGTGCGCGAGGAGTCGGGGCGGATCGTCGCCGCGCTCACGGCATCGCTCGGGAACCTCGACCTCGCTGAGGAATCCGTCGCGGAAGCCGTGGAGGAGGCGCTGCGGGAGTGGCGGGGCCGCGGCATCCCTCCCCGTCCCGGCGCGTGGCTCACGCAGGCCGCCCGGCACAACGCGCTCGACCGCATGCGGCGCGAGAAGCGGTACCGGGAAAAGCTCACGCTGCTCGCCGAGGAGCCGGTGGGCTCCGGTCTTCGCGAGATCGACGAGCGGCTTCCGCTGCTGTTCGGATGCTGCCACCCAGCGTTGTCTCCAGACGCCCAGCTCGCGCTGACGCTGCGGGCGGTGTGCGGACTCACGACGGCTCAGATCGCGAGAGCCACCCTCTCGTCGGAGCCCACCGTCGGCCAGCGGATCGTCCGCGCCAAGCGCAAGATCGGCGCCGCCGGCATCCCGATCCGGGTTCCCGAGGGCAGCGATCGCGCCGAGCGGCTCGACATCGTGCTGACCGTCGTCTCGGTCATGTACAGCGAGGCGCACCTGGTGCCCGGAGGCGACGCGTCGGCGGACCGCGACCTGGCCGACGACGCCGTCTGGCTGGCCGGCGTCATCGCGGCGGCGCTGCCGCGGGAGGCCGAGGCCCACGGCCTGCGCGCGCTCTTGCTCTTCCATCGCGCGAGGGAGCACGCGCGAGCCGTCGACGGCGAGCTCGTGCTGCTCGGTGACCAGGACCGGTCCCGCTGGGACCGGCGGCTGCTCGCCGAGGCGCACCGGTCGCTCGAGCGGGCCGCGATGCTGCGCAGGCCCGGACGCTGGCAGCTGCACGCGGCGATCGCGGCGTGTCACGCGGATGCCTCGACATCGGGCGACACCGACTGGCTGCAGGTGCTGACGCTCTACGACATGCTGCTCCGCTACGACCGATCGCAGCTCGTGCGGCTGAACCGGGCGGTCGCCCTCTCCGAGGTGGAGGGGACGGCTGCCGCGCTCGCCGAGGTGGATGCGCTCGACCTGTCGGGGTACTACCTCTGGCACGCCGTCCGCGCGCACCTGCTGCGCCGGCTCGGGCGGGACGCCGAGGCGACGGCGGCCGACCTGCGCGCGCTGGAGCTGACGGCGAACCAGGCCGAGCGCCGCCTGATCGCCGCGCGCCTCGGCGGCTGAGCGGTGCCAGCCGGACGGGTCGCCCTTGGGCTGCCTAGGCGCCGACCGGCGTGAGCGCGTGGCTCACGAGGCGCTCGAGGGTCGTCATCCCATCCCGCGACAGGATCGACTCGAGGTGTCCCTGCACGGACGCTAAGCCCGGCCCGCGGAGCGCGTACACATCGCCCGTCCGGGCATCGGCCGAGACCTCCGTCTCGCCGATCGTCGTCGTGCCCGGTGCGACGCGCGCCGTGAAGGTGTTGTAGAAGCCGATCGACGCGGGCTCGCCGAACACGTCCACGGTCTTCTGCAGCCCCTGGTGAGGGCGGGCGAGAGGCGCCAGGTCCATCCCGAGCGAGTCGGCCAGGATCTGGTGGCTCAGGCACACCGTGAGAAGGGGGCGGCCGGAGGAGCGCCGCCGTGCGACGACATCGTGCATGCGACGGATGCGGCGGCTCGACGTGTCGCGCGGGTCGCCTGGTCCCGGCCCGCAGACGACGAGCTCCGCCTCGTCGACCTGCGCGTCGGTGACCTCGCTCCAGGGGACGATCCCGACCTCGAGGCCGAGGTGCCTCAACTGGTGCGCGAGCATCGTCGTGAAGCGATCCTCGACGTCGACCACGAGGGCGGAGCGTCCCGCGAAGGGGCCTTCACCCGCGGCATCCTGCGGATTCAGCCAGAATGCGGCGAGACGTGCGTTGCGCGACTCGAGGAGCGCGGCGATCTCGGGATCGTCGGCCAGACGGACCGGCTCGGCAGCCGGGGCATCCTCGTCGATCTCATCGATCACGATCGGCACGGGGGTGTCGCGGGCGATCGCGCCGATCGCGCCGAGCACTCCCGCGGCCTTGCCGTGCGTCTCGCCGACCTCGCCGTACGGGTCGGAATGGCGCACGAGGGTCGCGCCCACCGGGACGCGCAGCCGGCCGTCGACGAGGTAGGCGGTTCGGATGAGGATCGGCGCATCCAGATCGTGAGTCGGCTCGCCGGGAGTCGCGGCCTGCGCTCGCGGGGTGAACAGCGCCGCGACGCCCGAGTAGTACCCGCGCGGGGTGCGCTCGTGGCGCGTGATGACGGTGCACGCGTTCTGCATGGGCGAGCCGGTGACCGTCGGGGCGAACATCGTCTCGCGGAGGATGTCGCGCGGGTCGAGGCGGCTGCGGCCGCGCAGCACATACTCGGTGTGCGTGAGCCGCGACATCTCCTTCAGGTGCGGGCCGGTGATGCGACCGCCGTCCGAGCAGACGGCGCTCATCATCTTGAGCTCCTCGTCCACGACCATGAACAGCTCTTCGGTCTCCTTCGTCGACTCGAGGAACTCGCTCAGCGTCTCGGGCGTCGCGCCGCCCTCCGGATGGCGGAATGTGCCCGAGATCGGGTTCATCGTCACGACGCCCGCGCGCGCACTGACATGCGCCTCGGGGCTCGCACCGACGGCGATGTGACGGGGCGTGACGATGGCGAACGTCCAGTACGCCCCCCGCTCGTACTCGAGCAGGGCGCGGAACCAGGTGAGGGCGGTCGTCCGGGCGTCGGCGTCGACGGCGGCCGTGAAGTCGCGGCGGATCACGAAGTTGGCGCCCTCGCCCCGGCCGATCTCGTCGGCGATGACCGTGCGGACGATATCGGCGTAGTCCTCGTCGGAGATGTCGAACCCGGCGTCCTGAAGGGGCACGGCGTCGGTGGGGAGCGCGTCGAGCGCGTCGTCCCGCGAGAACGCCTCGTGCCCTTCGACGACGAGGCAGCGCAGCGGCGCGCCGTCGTCGTGGCATTCGAACCCGCGCTCGACGACCTGGCGGAATGGCACGAGTGCGAGCACCTCGCGCAGTGCGCCCGAGGGATCCGCGAGCGGGATGTCGGCGAGCCGCTCGACATCGACGACGTCCCCCGTCAGCAGCTCGACGGTGAGTCCGTCGCGCGCGATGAGCGCGAAGGATTCCGCCTCCGCGAGCGCCGCAGTCAGAGGGGAGGGGCTCGGTGTCATCGCCGGCCTTTCATCGGGTCGGACGGTCGCTCAGACGAGAAAGACCGCCCTCGGGCGGTCTGTGATCTGGGATCGCGAACACACCGCCGTCAGCGGGCGGGCCACCAGGAGGTGAGGTTCGCGGACATGCGGTCACGATAGCAGAAGGACGGATGCCCCGGTCCCGGCCGGTGCTCGTCGAGGCGTCACTCAGTCCCTCAGAGCGCGAGCGAGCATCTCCTGCCCGTGACGCCAGCCGACCGTCTCGTATCCGACGACCACGACGACGGGGGAGCAGGCGATGATCAGGATGCCGACTGCCAAGGATGCGCCCAGCGCGACCGCCGCCACGCCCAGGGCGAGCACCGCGATCACGCCGAGGTAGAGCCAGACGTGGAAGGTGTCGACCTGCAGGAGGAGCAGCGAATACAGCACGAAGAGGAGCGTCTCGTAGAGCAGCACGGGGATGGCGATGGACAGCGCCGCGAAGGTGGCATCCACGTGCGCGACCCCCTCGATGACGTATGCCGCCACATGCAGCCCCGCGCCGACCGCGACGAGCGAGCCGAAGACGAAGATCTGCAGGTAGCCCCATGCCCACGCGCGATCCCGGTGCCGTTCCAGAACCGCGCCCCACGGTATCGAGAAGTAGACCCACCACATGCCGAAGGCGAGGGCGACGCCGCCGAAGGCGACGGCGCCCGTCTCGACGGACCAGCCCTGGTGCTCGACGATGGCCGAGATCGCGAGGATCGTGCCGAGGATCACCTCGCCGAGCGTGATGATGACGAGCAGCCCGTAGCGCTCGGCGATGTGGTGCGGATGCCAGGGCGTGCGGCCGAACCGCATCTCGGCGAACAGCGGACCGGCGAGCTCGAACAGCTGCAGGAACGTCGCGACGGCGATCGTCAGCCCGACGGGCAGGTTGAGGAAGATGAGGGCGATCCAGCCCACCTGCGCGATGGAGATGTTGACGGCGTACGCGATCGCGGTCTTCCTGCCCTTCGGATCGTCCCTCGCCACCCGCAGCCACAGCGTGATCGTCGCGATGCGCATGATGACGTAGCCGGCGACCATGACGCCGTTGTTGAGATAGACGCCGTCGTCGATCGAGTGGAAGACATCGGGCACCCCGAGCGCCACGACGATGACCCCGATCATCACGACCATCGTCGCGATGCGGAAGAAGACGTCGTCCGTGTCGTAGGCGGAGGCGAGCCAGGAGTAGTTGATCCACGCCCACGCGACCGCGAATGTCGCGAACCAGCCGCCCAGGAGCGCCGTCGAGAGGTGGCCCAGCTCGAGGTAGTGCGCCACCTGCGAGCCGATCTGGCTGAACGCGACAACGAAGACGAGGTCGAAGAGCAGCTCGAGGGGCGTGGCCGCCCGGTGGCGCTCGTGCGGGTCGCGCCCCGTCATCCGCGCATAGACGTGGTTCACGGTCATGCCGGGCAAGATACCAGCGCGGGGCGGCGCGTCGGCGCGGCATCCGCTCCCAGCCTCGCGCCATGAGCGCGGCGTAGGCTGTCAGCCGTGCCTGCTGTCAATATCGGGATGCCGAAAGTCCCCGAAGTGCTCGCCCCTCGACGGAAGACCCGGCAGATCCGCGTCGGCAAGGTGCTCGTCGGCGGTGATGCACCGGTCAGCGTCCAGTCGATGACGACGACCCCCACGACGAACATCAACGCGACGCTGCAGCAGATCGCCGAGCTGACGGCGTCGGGCTGTGAGATCGTGCGCGTGGCCGTGCCGTCCCAGGACGACGCAGATGTGCTCCACATCATCGCGAAGAAGAGCCAGATCCCGGTCATCGCCGACATCCACTTCCAGCCGAAGTACGTCTTCCAGGCGATCGACGCCGGCTGCGGCGCCGTGCGCGTGAACCCGGGCAACATCCGCAAGTTCGACGACCAGGTCGGTGCCATCGCCGCCGCCGCGAAGGCGGCGGGCGTGTCGCTGCGCATCGGCGTCAACGCAGGCTCCCTCGACCGCCGCCTGCTCGAGAAGTACGGCAAGGCGACGCCCGAGGCGCTCGTCGAGAGCGCGGTGTGGGAGGCGTCCCTTTTCGAGGAGCACGACTTCCACGACTTCAAGATCTCGGTCAAGCACAACGACCCCATCGTGATGGTGAAGGCGTACCGCCTCCTCGCCGAGCGAGGCGACTGGCCGCTGCACCTCGGGGTCACCGAGGCCGGTCCCGCGTTCCAGGGCACGATCAAGTCGGCGACGGCGTTCGGCATCCTCCTCGCGGAAGGGATCGGCGACACGATCCGCGTTTCGCTCTCGGCCCCGCCCGCCGAAGAGGTCAAGGTCGGGCACCAGATCCTGCAGTCGTTGAACCTGCGGGAGCGCAAGCTCGAGATCGTCTCCTGCCCGTCGTGCGGCCGCGCGCAGGTGGACGTCTACTCGCTCGCCGACAGCGTCACCGAGGGCCTCAAGGACATGACGGTCCCGCTCCGGGTCGCGGTCATGGGATGCGTCGTCAACGGCCCGGGGGAGGCCCGCGAGGCCGATCTCGGTGTCGCGTCGGGCAACGGCAAGGGACAGATCTTCGTCAAGGGCCAGGTCATCAAGACGGTGCCCGAGGCCGAGATCGTCGCGACGCTCATCGAAGAGGCCAACCGCATCGCCGCCGAGCTGGGCCCCGACGCCCCGATCGGCACGGCGCAGGTCGTCACCGCCTGACCGGCACTCGCCGCACCGCGCGGCCGTCCGCACGGTCGAGCGACGACACGCCGCCTCGGCCGCGGCCGAACCCGGCGTGGCGTCAGCGCATCGTGCGGACGGCTCCTCCGGGTGCGGCGGGGGCGCGGCATCCGCCCGCCCTAGACTTGACCCTCGTGGTCACCCGTCTGTCGCACTTCTTCCTCCGCACGCTCCGCGAAGACCCGGCCGACGCCGAAGTCACGAGCCATCGGCTGCTCGTGCGCGCCGGGTACATCCGGCGTGCGGCGCCCGGCATCTTCACATGGCTGCCGCTGGGGCTCAAGGTCAAGGCTCGGATCGAGGCCGTCATCCGCGAGGAGATGGCGAACGCGGGCGCCTACGAGGTGCACTTCCCGGCGCTTCTGCCGCGTGACCCCTACGAGCAGTCCGGCCGCTGGACCTCTTACGGCGACGGCATCTTCCGCCTTCAGGACCGCAAGGGCGCCGACTACCTCCTCGCCCCGACGCACGAGGAGATGTTCACGCTCCTCGTGAAGGACCTCTACTCGTCGTACAAGGACCTGCCGCTGGCGATCTACCAGATCCAGGACAAGTACCGCGACGAGGCGCGTCCTCGCGCCGGCCTGCTCCGCGGGCGCGAGTTCACGATGAAGGACGCGTACTCCTTCGACTACACCGACGAGGGTCAGGATGCCTCGTACCAGGCGCAGCGCGACGCGTACGAGCGCATCTTCCAGCGCCTGGGACTCGAGTACGTCATCGTCGCGGCCGACAACGGCCTCATGGGCGGAGCGCGCAGCGAGGAGTTCCTGCACCCGACCCCGGTGGGGGAGGACACCTTCGTGCGCTCGGCTGGCGGGTACGCAGCCAACGTCGAGGCGTACACCACGACGGTCCCCGACGCGCTGCCGTTCGACGGCCTCGGCGAGCCCGTGATCTTCGACTCGCCGAACACCCCGACGATCCAGACGCTCGTCGACCACTCCAAGGCCCATCTCGACGCGCCCGCCGCGGGGATCGCCGGACCGGCGACCGACGAGGCGACGGAGTGGACCGCGGCGCACACGCTCAAGAACGTCGTGCTGGCCCTCACCCACCTCGACGGCACGCGCGAACTCGTCATCGTCGGCGTGCCGGGTGACCGGGATGTCGACGACAAGCGCGTCGAGGTCGCCTTCGCCCCCGCGGCCGTCGAGCCGGCGACCGAGCAGGACTTCGAGGACAACCCCCTTCTGGTTAAAGGGGTACATCGGCCCGTGGTCGCCGACCGGGCCCGTCCTCGGCGAGGAGTCCGCGACCGGTATCCGCTACCTCCTCGACCCGCGTGTGGTCGACGGCACGAGCTGGATCACCGGCGCCAACATCGACCAGAAGCACGTGCACACGCTCGTCGCCGGCCGAGACTTCACCGGCGACGGCTTCGTCGAGGTGGCGACCGTCCGCGAGGGCGACCCCGCGCCCGACGGCTCCGGCCCGGTGCACCTCGCGCGCGGCATGGAGATCGGACACGTCTTCCAGCTCGGCCGCTTCTTCGCCGAGACGCTGGGCCTCAAGGTCCTCGACGAGAACGGCAAGCTCGTCACGGTGACGATGGGCTCGTACGGCATCGGCGTCACGCGGATCCTCGCGATCATCGCCGAGCTCAACAACGATGACAAGGGTCTCGTCTGGCCCGAGTCCGTGGCGCCGTTCGACGTGCACGTGGTCGCGACGGGGAAGGATGCCGCGGCCTTCGACCTCGCCGAGTCGGTGTCGGCGCAGCTCGAGGCATCCGGTCTCGACGTCCTCTACGACGACCGCGCGAAGGTCTCGCCCGGTGTGAAGTTCGCGGACGCCGAGCTCGTCGGCGTGCCGCGGATCCTCATCGTCGGGCGGGGCGCCGCCGAGGGCCAGGTCGAGCTCTGGGACCGTCGCACCGGCGACCGCGAGGTCGTCGCGGTCGCCGACGCAGTGGCTCGGCTCACGGCCCGCTGACGGGCCTCAGTCGCTGAGGCGGCCGTGCGACATCGTGTCGTCCGGCGTGTCGTGGGTCACGAGGGACTTGACCATCTTCGCGGCCATGACGATCTTGCCCTGCGCGGGCTCCCAGAACTCCGCCTCGACCGGCGTGACGCGCAGCAGCGCGATGCCGGGGGTGTCGAGCCCGTCCTCGAACCAGATGTCGAGCGAGGGGGTGTAGAGCTCCTGCATCTTCGCCTGGTCGTGCACGACTCGGGCGGTGCCGGCGACCGACACGAACCGCATGCCCTTCGCATCGAGGTACGACAGCGCGACGTCGTGATCGGCCTCCACCTCGTCGACCTTCTTGGTGTGATCGGACGTGAAGAACCAGATGTCGCCGTTCTCGTCCATCTGGCGCGTGCTCATCGGGCGACCGACGAGATTGCCGTCGGCATCGATCGTGGTCAGCATCGTGAAGTCGATGTCCTCGACGAGGTCCTTGATCCGTGCGTTCGCTTCTGTTCCGGTGACTTCGGTCATGCCTCGAGCCTCGCCGATCTCCCCACGCCGGCACAGGGGTTGACAGTCCGTCCGGGGCGGCCCCGCCCGGCGCGTGCGAGCACGCACGGCGCCGCGGACGGCGCCTGCGTACCATGACCCGATGAGCGAGTCGGCGCGGGCGGGGCGGAGGTGGCTGCGCTGGAGCGTGCTGCCTCGAGTCCTCGCCGGTGCGCCCGCGCAGCTCCTGCTCGTCGTGGGCGTCCTCATCGTGACGCTCGCGCTCCTCATCGTCGCCCGGCCGCTCACGTCGCTCCTCCTTCTGGGGCTCTACGTCGGTGTGAGCGCCATCGTCTCGGGGGTCATCGAGCTGGGGACGAGGCATCCGTCGCCCTCGTGGTGGACGCGAGTCGTCTCGGTGCTCTGGATCGCCCTCGGCCTGGCGGTGATCGTGTGGCTCGGCCGCAGCCTCGAGCTTCTGCCGGTCGCGCTCGCCGTGCTGCTCGTCGCGGGCGGCCTCGCCTCGATCGGCGACGCGATCTCCGGCGGGCGGGCCAGCCAGCGCGTGCTCTCGGCGTGCTGGGGCGTCGCTCAGGTGGGGTTCGGCATCCTCGCGCTCACGTGGCCGGTCGTCACGGTGCTCGTGGTCGCCGTCGTCTTCGGAATCCGGATGCTGGTCTTCGGCGGCTCGCTCGTCGTCCGGGGCGTGCGGATGCTCGCCGGACGGCGATCCGAGCTCGACGGGGGCATCGCGGCGGAGCCTTCGCGACGAGCCCGTGCCTGGGCCGCCGCCGGTCGATACGCGCTCGCCGTGCTGCTCATCGCCACGACGGCGGTCGGATGGTGGGTCGACGATTGGCTCGAGCGCGGAGCACCGGTCGTGGACGCGTTCTACGACCCGCCGGCAGAGGTGCCGCGCGGCCACGGGGAGCTCATTCGCGTCGCCGGCTATCCCGGTCAGTCACCCGCCGGGGGAGAGGTGAAGCGCATCCTGTACACGACGCGCGACGCGATCGGCCGGCCCGCCGTGGCCAGCGCGCTCGTGATCGTGCCGACGCGACCGCACTCGGGGCCGCGCCGCGTCGTGTCGTGGAATCACGGCACGACGGGTGTGGCGCGCGGGTGCGCACCGAGCCTGCGGGACGACGCTGCCACGAAGTGGGCGATCCCGGCGCTGGAGGATGCGCTGGCGCGGGGCTGGGTCGTCGTCGCGTCGGACTACGCGGGGCAGGGGGCGCCGGGCGTCTTCCCCTATCTGATCGGCGCCGGCGAGGCGAAGTCGTCGCTGGACGCTGTTCTCGCGGCGAGCCGGATAGACGGGCTCTGGCTCTCCCGCGAGATCGTGGTCTGGGGTCATTCCCAGGGCGGCCATGCCGCGCTGTGGGCGGAACCCGTGGCGGCCGACTACGCGCCGACGCTGCGGATCCGCGGGACGGCGGTGCTCTCACCGGTGACCGACACCGCGGCCCTCGCCGACGAGCTCACGAAGGGCGACACGAACGCGCTCCTCTCGGTCGTGATCGCATGGGTCCTCGTGCCCTACGCCGACACCTACCCCGAGATCGACCTCGGGGACTACGTGGCACCCGGCGGCCGGCTGATCGTCCGGGAGCTCACCCAGCGGTGCCCCTCGGAGCCGGGCGCGCTGGTCTCGGTCGTCGCTGCGCTGGGCGTGTCGGAGACGACGCCGCTGTACACGGGCGATCTCACGGCGGGCCCGTTCGGCCGCCGTCTCGCGCAGAACGAAGCGAAGGGGCCGTGGCAGGCACCGGTCCTGCTGACCTGGGGCACCGCCGACGAGGTCATCCCCCCGGACCTTCAGGAGGACTTCGTCGAGAAGGCGTGCGCGCAGGGGACGAGGCTCCGCTGGGTCGTCATGCAGGGCTCGGACCACCTCGGCGTCCTGCTCCCGCCATCGCGCTTCCTCCCCACGCTCGTGCGGTGGACGGATGCCCGCTTCACGGACGCCGACGATCCCGTCGACGACTGCGGCCGCTGACGGGAGGACCGTCGATCCGGGCGTAGCGGGCGCGGAACCCGCAGAACACCGCGTACGCGAGGAAGCCGATCCCGACGAGCCCCGCCAGCCAGGGGCCGATGGGGAGGCGGAGGATCGCCTGAATGGCGCCGTCGAGGCCGCCGGCCGCCTTCGGGTCCAGGCGGACCGCGGCGATCACGAGGATGACACCCAGGACGAGAAGCGCGATCCCCTTGGCGACGAATCCCACGATGCCGAGCAGCTTGATCGCGGCTCCGAATCCGCCGTCCGGCAGATCCATCTGCTTCTCGAAGCTGCGCAGGATCCCCATGACGACGAAGGTGATGCCGCCGATGCCGATGCCGATGCCGATGAGCCCGAGCACGAGCGGCCCTCCCGGGACGGTGAGCAGACCCCGGCTCGCGCTCTCGGCGGCCTTCTCGCCGTTCGGACGCGCTCCGAGCGCGACGGCTGACGCGAAGATGCCCAGTGCGACGAAGACCACCGCCTGCCCCCACTCGGCCAGGCGACGGCCCCATTTCCTGAGCGCGCCGCCCGTGCCGCCCTTCGGGTTCGGAGCGAGCAGCCCCTCGGCGGCGTGCCACGCGCCGAGCGCCCACAGCGCCACCGCGAGGGCCCACAGTGCGGCGAAGCCCACGGGAGCCGAGGCGATCGCCTTGAACGCGCCCGCCTGGTCGCTCTCGCCGCTGCCGCCGAAGGCGAGGATGAGGACGATGATGCCGACGAGGGCATGGACCACGCCGTTGGCGACGTACCCGGCGCGGGCGAGCCACCGCAGAGCCGGGCTGGACTCCACCTTGCGAGCGGCCTCCTTCGCGTCGGCCTTCACCTCGCTCGGAGTGTCCACACGGCCAGCCTAGGAAGCCGCAGAGGGGTCCGGGAGGGGTTGACGCACGGGCCCGCGGGGGCACCCCGCCGGCCGCGATCGACCGCCAGCCCGCTCCCAGCCCTCGGGACGAGGCATCCGGTAACGTAGTGGGGATGCCGAGGGGCGTGATGCCCTCGGTGAGAGCTGAATAGGGAAGAGGAGAGATCACTGTGGACATCGATCTCGGACTGCTGCGGACCGTCGAGCGCGAGAAGGAGATCCCCTTCGATGAACTCGTGCGGATCATCGAGCAGGCGATCCTGACCGCCTACGCCAAGCACACCTCTCCCACCGGCGAGCTTCCCCCGGGTGCGCGCGCCGAGCTCGATCGCAAGACCGGCCATGTCGCCGTCTTCATCCCGCTCCTCGACGACGAAGGCGCCGCCATCGGCGAGGAGGAGTCGACTCCCGAGGACTTCGGCCGCATCGCGGCCTTCGCCGCGAAGCAGGTCATCAGCCAGCGCCTCCGCGACATCGCCGACGACGCCGTGCTGGGCGAGTTCCGCGGCAAGGAGGGCGACATCGTCGCCGGCGTCGTGCAGCAGGGTCCGAATCCCCGCATGGTGCACGTCGACCTCGGCACCGTCGAGGCCATCCTGCCGCCGGAGGAGCAGGTGGCGGGGGAGCAGTACCCCCACGGATCCCGGCTGCGCGTGTACGTCACGTCGGTCGCAAAGGGGACGAAAGGGCCGCAGATCACCGTCTCGCGGACCCATCCGGGCCTCGTCCGCAAGCTCTTCGCTCTCGAGGTGCCCGAGATCGCCGCGGGTCTCGTCGAGATCGTCTCGCTCGCCCGCGAAGCCGGCCACCGCACCAAGATCGCCGTCAAGGCGAACGACCCGACGATCAACGCCAAGGGCGCCTGCATCGGCGAGCTCGGCCGGCGGGTCCGCGCCGTGACCGAGGAGCTGGGCGGCGAGAAGATCGACATCGTCGACTACGACCCGGAGCTCGCGAAGTTCGTCGCGAACGCGCTGTCGCCCGCGAAGGTCACGTCGAGCTTCGTGCTGGATGCCTCCAGCAAGGCCGTGCGGGCGCTCGTGCCCGACTACCAGCTGTCGCTCGCGATCGGCAAGGAGGGTCAGAACGCCCGCCTCGCCGCCAAGCTCACGGGCGCCAAGATCGACATCCAGCCGGACAGCATCCTCGAGGACGCCTGATCGGCCGCTGCCCCGGTCGCTGAGTCCCCTTCGGCGAGGTGTAGAATGGAACCTGTACGAACGTGCGTCGGATGTCGCACGCGTGCTTCCCGCTCCTCCCTGCTCAGGGTGGTCGCCATCGATTCCGTTCTCGTCCCCGACGAGCGCGCGGTGATGCCGGGCAGGGGCGCGTGGGTGCACGAGACGCGCGAGTGCATGGATGCCGCACTCCGGCGCCGCGCCTTCGTACGGGCACTCCGTGTGTCAGGCCCGCTTGACACGCAGACCATCGAGAAACGGCTGAACGGCTATGGAAACAAAGTGAACGGCTCGAAATGAGACCCGTCCGCGACTAATGGTCTGTCCTGTCTGGGCAGACCCCAGACAGGAGAATTTGTGGCTGCCAAACCACGCGTGCACGAGATCGCCTCGGAACTCGGCGTCGACAGCAAGGTCGCTCTGGCCAAGCTGAAGGAGCTCGGAGAGTTCGTCAAGAGCCCCTCGTCCACTATCGAGCCCCCCGTGGCTCGCAAGCTTCGCGCTGCCCTCGAGGCGGACGGGGCTGCCAAGCCTGCTGCTGCCTCTGCGCAGACGCCGGCTCCTTCCGCGCGCCCCGCGGGCCGTCCCGGCCCCGTGCGCCCCGCTGCGCCTGCAGCACCCGCCGCTCCCGCGGCATCCGCTCCTGCGGCTCCGGCTCGCCCGGCCGCCGCTCCGGCGCCCGCCCCCGCAGCTCCGGCACCGGCCCCCAAGCCGGCGGAGCCCGCCGCTCCCGCAGCGCAGGCGGCCCCGGCGCCTGCTGAGACGGCTCCGGCGACTCCCGCTGCCAAGGCCGGCGGTCCCAAGCCCGGCCCGGCTTCGCCGACGCCGCAGCCGCCGCGGCCCGGCGGCACGCCGCG
This sequence comes from Microbacterium sp. 4R-513, assembly GCF_011046485.1. Taxonomy (NCBI): domain Bacteria; kingdom Bacillati; phylum Actinomycetota; class Actinomycetes; order Micrococcales; family Microbacteriaceae; genus Microbacterium; species Microbacterium sp. 4R-513. Next base: position 129,696 of record NZ_CP049256.1, on the reverse strand, counting down.
TCCCGGCAACAACCCCTTCGCGTCGAGCCAGGGCATGGGTCAGCGTCCCGGTGGCCCGCGTCCGGGCAACAACCCCTTCGCGTCGAGCCAGGGCATGGGCCAGCGGCCCACCCCGGGCAACATCCCGCGCCCGCAGGCACCGCGCCCCGGCGCACCGCGTCCCGGCGCCCCCCGCCCCGGTGGTGCGGGTCGTCCGGGCGGCGGCGGTCGTCCCGGCGCGCCCTTCCAGCAGCGTCCCGGCGGCCCCGGTCGTCCCGGCGGCGCAGGCGGCGGCTTCCAGCGTCCCGGTGGAGCGCCCGGTGGCGCCCCCGGTGGTGGCTTCGCCGGTCGTCCCGGTGGCGGCGGCGGTCGTGGCCGCGGCCCCGGCGGTGGCACCGCGGGTGCCTTCGGCAAGGGCGGCGGCAAGTCCAAGCAGCGCAAGTCGCGTCGCGCGAAGCGTCAAGAGTTCGAGATGCGGTCGGCGCCGGTCGTCGGCGGCGTCAACGTCTCGAAGGGCAACGGCGAGATCATCCGCCTGCGCCGTGGCGCGTCGATCGCCGACTTCGCCGACAAGCTCGAGGCGCTGCGCGGCTACACCGTGCAGCCCGGCACGCTCGTGACGATCCTCTTCAACCTCGGCGAGATGGCCACGGCCACCGAGTCGCTGGATGAGGCGACCTTCGAGGTGCTCGGCGCCGAGCTCGGCTACAAGATCCAGATGGTCTCGCCCGAGGACGAGGACAAGGAGCTCCTCGAGGGCTTCGGTCTCGACCTCGAGGCCGAGCTTGAGGCGGAGGACGAGGACGACCTCGAGATCCGGCCTCCCGTCGTGACCGTCATGGGTCACGTCGATCACGGTAAGACGCGACTGCTCGACGCCATCCGCCAGACCAACGTGGTCGCGGCCGAGGCCGGCGGCATCACGCAGCACATCGGTGCGTACCAGGTCTGGACCGAGCACGACGGCATCGAGCGCGCCATCACGTTCATCGACACCCCGGGTCACGAGGCGTTCACCGCCATGCGTGCCCGTGGTGCGCAGGTCACCGACATCGCGATCCTCGTGGTCGCGGCCGACGACGGCATCATGCCGCAGACGGTCGAGGCGCTGAACCACGCCCAGGCGGCCGGCGTTCCGATCGTGGTCGCGGTCAACAAGGTGGACAAGCCCGAGGCCAACCCCGCCAAGGTGCGCCAGCAGCTCACCGAGTACGGCCTCGTCGCCGAGGAGTACGGCGGCGACGTCATGTTCGTCGACGTCTCGGCGCGCCAGAACACCGGCATCCAGGAGCTCCTCGACGCCGTGCTGCTCACGGCGGATGCGGGTCTGGACCTCACGGCGAACCCGAACAAGGACGCCCGAGGCGTCGCGATCGAGGCCAAGCTCGACAAGGGCCGCGGCTCTGTCGCGACGGTGCTCATCCAGTCGGGAACGCTGCGCGTCGGCGATGCGATCGTCGCGGGCACCGCGTACGGCCGCGTCCGCGCCATGATCGACGAGAACGGCGATGCGGTCGAAGAGGCCTACCCGTCCCGTCCGGTCCAGGTGCAGGGACTCAACTCGGTCCCGCGCGCCGGCGACACGTTCATCGTCACCGAAGAGGACCGCACGGCCCGCCAGATCGCCGAGAAGCGTGAAGCGGCCGAGCGCAACGCCCAGCTGGCCAAGGCCCGCAAGCGCATCTCGCTCGAGGACTTCACCCGCGCTCTCGAAGAGGGCAAGGTCGAGTCGCTCAACCTCATCATCAAGGGCGACGTGTCGGGTGCCGTCGAGGCGCTCGAGGAGTCGCTCCTCAAGATCGAGGTCGACGAGTCGGTGCAGCTGCGGATCATCCACCGCGGCGTCGGCGCGATCACCGAGTCCGACATCAACCTCGCGACGATCGACAACGCGATCGTCATCGGGTTCAACGTCCGTCCCGACACGAAGGCGCGCGAGCGCGCCGCTCGCGAGGGTGTCGATGTCCGGTTCTACTCGGTCATCTACAACGCGATCGACGACGTCGAGCAGTCGCTCAAGGGTCTGCTCAAGCCCGAGTACGAAGAGGTCCAGTCCGGTGTGGCCGAGATCCGCGAGGTGTTCCGCTCCTCGAAGTTCGGCAACATCGCGGGTGTCATCGTCCGCTCCGGCACGATCACCCGCAACGCCAAGGCTCGCGTCATCCGCGACGGCGTCGTCATCGCCGATGGCCTGGCCATCGAGTCGCTGCGCCGCTTCAAGGACGACGTCACCGAGGTCCGCACGGACTTCGAGGCGGGCATCGGCCTCGGCAAGTACAACGACATCCAGATCGGCGACGAGATCGAGACGACCGAGCTCGTCGAGAAGCCTCGCGGCTGATCGCATCCGGTGAGGGGCGCCTGTGTGCAACCGGCACAGTGCGTCCCTCACCTGTCGAAAGGAACCTCTCATGGCCAGTGAACGTCAAGCACGCCTCGGCGACCGCATCCGCGTGATCCTGGCGGAGCGCCTCGAGCGGGGTCTGCGCGACCCGCGGCTCGGCTTCGTGACGATCACCGACGTGCGCGTCACGGGCGACCTGCAGCACGCGTCGGTGTTCTACACCGTGCTCGGGTCTGAAGAGGAGCGCAGCGCTTCGGCGGAGGCCCTCAAGGCCGCGACCGGGATGCTGCGCAGCGAGGTCGGCAAGCACCTCAACGTGCGCCTCACACCCTCGCTCGAGTTCATCCCCGACGCGATCCCCGAGAACGCCGGGCACATCGAAGACCTCCTGCGCGAGGCGCGTGAGCGCGACGAGCAGGTCGCGGGCATCGCGGCGGGTGCGAACTACGCCGGCGAGCCCGACCCCTACGTCAAGCCGCGCGAACTCGACGACGAGGACTGACCCACGTCGCCACAGCGTCGGCGATCACCACAGCGTCGGACCGGAACAGCGTTCCGCGTCCGACGCTGTGCTTTTCTCCGACGTTGTGGCTGACCTCGACGTTGTGGCTGACCTCGACGTTGTGGCTGACCCCGACGCTGTGGCTGCCCACGACGTTGTGGCCGGCGGTCGACGTCAGCGGGGGAGGCGGAGCAGTCCGTCGGATGCCTCGGCGAGGCCGTCGGCGATGAGCGAGTCGATCGCGCGATCCCGCTGGCGGGCATCCGGCCAGTCCGGCACGACGTCGTCGAGCGCGACGGCGTGGGACGAGGCATCCCGAAGCACCTTCAGCACGGCGCCCCGCGCCTGACGATCGCTGCCCTCGTACCGCGCCTGCCGGCGTCGCGTGTCGCCCGTGTCGGGGTAGCCGGCCCGCCTCCACGCGCACCGGTCGGCGAGCGGGCACGCGTCGCACCGCGGCGCCCGCGCCGTGCATACCGTCGCGCCGAGCTCCATCGCCGCCGCGTTGACGACGGCGGCGTCCGCGTCAGCGTCCGGCAGGATCTCGTCCATGGCGGCCAGATCGCGGCGTGACGGCGGGCCCGGCTGCGACCTCCCGCCGACCGCCCGGGCCAGCACCCGCCGGGTGTTCGTGTCGACGACGGGATGCCTCTCGCCGTAGGCGAAGACCGCCACAGCCCGTGCCGTGTAGTCGCCGATGCCGGTCAGCGCCAGAAGGGCGTCGACGTCGCTCGGCACGACACCGCCGTGCCGATCCCGGATCTCGACGGCCGCGCGGTGGAGCCAGAGCGCCCTTCGCGGATAGCCGAGGTTCGCCCACTGCCGCACCGCCTCGGCGGGAGCATCCGCCGCGAGAGCGGACGGCGTGGGCCAGCGCTCGAGCCACGCCTCGAGGTGCGGGATGACGCGGTTGACCGGCGTCTGCTGCAGCATGAACTCGCTGACGAGCACGCCCCACGAGCCGAAGCCGGGCTCCCGCCACGGCAGGGTCCGCGCATTCTCGCGGTACCACTCGATCAGCGGTGCGGCGAGGGCGGGCATGCCGTTCAGCCTAGGTCGGCCGCAGGCCGCCTCGCGCCGTCGCGGCATCCGTTCGGCTCCGCCGCCCGCCGTAGGCTGGAGGCATGCGCCTGCCCACGACGCCCGCCACGACGCTCTGGCGGGAACTGCGTGACGAGGTGCGCCGGCAGTACCGGGCCGGTCGGGTCATCGTCGCGGTCGACGGGCGGGACGGCGCGGGCAAGACGATCTTCGCGGACGGACTGGCGGCGGCCTTCGCCGAGGACGGGTCGGCCGTCTTCCGCGCCACGATCGACGACTTCCATCGTCCGCGCGCCGAGCGCTACCGGCGCGGGCGCACATCTCCCGAGGGCTTCTACCGTGACTCGTACGACTACGCGACGTTCCGCCGAGTGCTGATCGACCCGTTCCGGGACGGCCGCCAGACGGCGGGGACGACCGGCTTCCAGCTCTCGGCCTTCGACCTCGCGCGGGACTCGCCGGTCGCCTCCTCGTGGGTCACGGCGCCGCGCGACGCCGTGCTCATCGTCGACGGCATCTTCCTCCACCGGCCCGAGCTCCGCGGGCTCTGGGACTGGTCCGTGTGGCTGGACGTCCCCATCGACGTCGCATACCGGCGCATGGCTGAACGGGACGGCGGCGATCCCGACTTCCTCGCGCCCGCCAATGCGCGCTACCGCGAGGGACAGGAGCTGTACCAGCGCGACGCCGACCCGCGCCGCGCGGCGTCGGCGATCGTCGACAACATAGACCTCGCCCATCCGCGGCGCGTGCACGAGGACGTCACGTGATGCCGGGCGCGACCGCAGCGCCCGGCATCCTCCTCGTCGACAAGCCCGGGGGGATGACGAGCCACGACGTCGTCGCCCGTGCGCGACGCGCGTTCGGCACCCGCAAGATCGGGCACGCTGGCACGCTCGATCCCATGGCGACCGGGCTGCTCGTCCTCGGGATCGAGGGCGCGACACGACTCCTGACCTACGTCGTCGGGCTGGACAAGACATACGAGGCCACGATCCGCCTCGGCGTCTCGACCGACTCCGACGACGCGGACGGCGCGGTGACGCAGGCGACGGATGCCTCGTCCCTCGCCACCGACAGCATCCACGCCGCCATCCAGCCCCTCCGCGGTCCGATTTCGCAGGTGCCCAGCCGGGTCTCCGCGATCAAGGTCGACGGCAAGCGCGCCTACGCGCTCGTGCGCGAAGGCATCGAGGTCGAACTGGCGCCCCGGGACGTCGTCATCAGTCGCTTCGAGGTGCTCGCCGAGCGCCGAGAGGATGGCGTCATCGATCTCGACGTCGTGGTGGACTGCTCGAGCGGGACCTACATCCGCTCCCTGGCTCGCGACCTCGGCGCGGCGCTCGGCGTCGGAGGCCACCTCACCGCTCTGCGACGGACCCGTGTCGGTCCGTTCGACGTGGAGGGCGCGGCATCCCTCGACGATCTCACCGGGGTCCCGCTGCTCTCGCCCGCAGCCGTGGCCGAAGTCGTGCTCGGCCGGTTCGACGTCAGCGCCGAGGAGGCGCGGGACCTCCGCCACGGCAAGCGCCTCGGGGGAGCGGCCCCGCGGCTCGAGGGCCCGCTGTCGGCGGCGATCGATCCCGACGGCGTGCTGGTCGGTGTCGTCGAGCGCCGGGGTCCCGACGTCAAGAGCGCCATGAACATGCCCGAGGAGCGGCCTGCATGATCCTGTGGTTCACCTACTTCGAGGTCGCGGTCGCGGTGATCGCGGGTCTCCTGTGTCTCGTCCTGGGGCTCATCGGGCGCCGTCCCAGCGACTGGACGGTGGGATCCCTCGCGTTGGTCGAACTGCTGCTCATCGTGCAGGTCGTCGTCGCGATCGTCTCGCCGCTCGCCGGGAACCCGCCGACGGGATCGCTCCTCGAGTTCTGGGTCTACCTCGTCTCGGCGGTCCTCCTGCCACCGCTCGCGGTCGGCTGGGCGCTCGTCGAGCGCAGCCGCTGGAGCACCGTCATCATGGGCGTCGCGGCCCTCGCGATCGCCGTCATGGTGTGGCGGATGCAGGTCATCTGGACGATCCAGGTCGCCTGACGCTCAGCGCTGAACGAGGTAGGCCGAGTGCACCCAGCCCGTCTTGCCCCCGTACGTCACCTTGCGCCACACGTCGCTCGTGGCGAGGATCGGTCCGACGTTCGCGCCCTGCGGGATGACCAGCAGTATCGCGGCCGTGGTGGACGGCGCGGATCTGAGCCGAAGGGGCGCCGTCGTGACGTACGTCGCCGGGGGAGGCGGTGGAGGGGTCGGTGAGACGTAGCTCGCGGAGACCCATCCGGACTCCGCGCCGACGCGCACGGGGAGGAAGCCCGCCGAAACGGTGCCCGGCACGTGCGTCACGGCCGTCCCCTGTGGAAGCACCCGGATGACCGAGGCCGTCGTGGACGGTCCGGTGCGGAAGTTGAGGGCGGTCACCGCGTAGTAGGTGCACGTCGCGGGCGCCGGCGTCGCTGTGACGGCGATCGCCGACGCGTACAGGTCGACGCCTCGCGGCTGCAGGAAGGTAGCGGCGTTCTGCGGCTCCGACCCGCTCGCGGTGGCCTTCCAGAGCTCGAGGTGGAGATGGTTACCGGACGACACGCCGCTGCTGCCGACCTCGCTGATGCGCTGTCCCGCCACGACGGTCTGTCCGACGGCGACCTGCGTCGTCGCCGACCAGATGTGCATGTACACCGACGTGTACTGCACTCCCTCGATCATGTGACGCACCGAGATGTAGCCGGCTTGCGAGGCCGTGCCGCTCACCGTGGCGGTCACGACACCGTCGGCGATGCTGTAGATCGGCGTCCCTGCGCCGGCGGCGAGGTCGACTCCGTAGTGGAAGGTCGATGCGCCTTGGACCGGGATGCAGCGCGGGCCGAAGAACGACGTCACGTAGTAGGTCTTCGCCGTGATCGGCTGTTGGAAGGCCGCCGCCGCCAGCGGTGCGATCGTCAGCGGTGCGGGTGCGGGTGCGGGTGCGGGTGCCGGTGCGAGCGGCGCGGGCGCCGCCTGGGTCGGAGTCGGGGCGGGAGCCGGAGCAGGCGCCGTGGTCGGCGCTGGGGTCGGCGCCTGGGTGGCAGTCGGCGCCGGCTTCGGTATCGGAGCGAGCGTGGACGTGGGGGTCGGCGTCGGGGTCGGTGCCGGTGTCGGCGGAGGGGTCGTCGCGGTGGAGGCGACCCCCGCACCGGTGGGCGGGGCGGCGAAGGCGGCGGTGACACTACCGAGTGTGAGAGCCGCTGCCACCAGCCCGGCGAGCAGCGGAATACGGATCGATCGCATTGTGGTCCGTTCGTGAGAGGGGCGGACGGTGAAATCGCGGTCGGGTTCCGTTGCTCAGCATGCTGTCACTTAATCGCGTGGCTATCTACCGTCTCATCGACGAACGTGGTGTCGCCTTGGGCCTGGCCGCCGGGGCGGCCCCGCCGGGGTCCCGCGGCTGGGCGCACGCCGACGCGAATACAATGGACGCGCGATGTCTTCCCCCACCACACGCACCCGTCGCATGACGGGCGTCGGCCGCGTCCTCGTCGTCGTCTACGCGATCATGGCGCTCGGTGCCACCGGCCGCTCCTTCGTCCAGATCGTCGAGAAGTTCGATCAGGCACCCCTGGCGTACACGCTCTCGGCCCTCTCCGCCGTCGTCTACATCGTCGCGACGCTCGCCCTCGTCTTCGCGGGCAGCCGCCGGTGGTATCTCGTCGCCTGGATCGCGATCGGCTTCGAGCTCGTCGGCGTGCTCGTGATCGGCACGCTGAGCCTGCTGCTGCCCGAGCTGTTCCAGCATCCGACCGTCTGGTCGCTCTACGGCTACGGCTACCTCTTCATCCCACTCGTCCTCCCGTTCTTCGGCATCTGGTGGCTTCTGACCCACCCGCCGGTCCGAGACGGTGAGAAGACGGATGCCGCCCCCACCGCGGTGACGCGATGATCGTCTTCCACGACCCGGCCGAGGTGCCGGCCGGCTTCGGCCCCTCGGTCGTCGCGATCGGCAAGTTCGACGGCGTCCACGCCGGTCATCGCGCCGTGCTCGAGCGGGCGAAGGTGGACGCGGCGACGGGCGGCGCCAAGGTCGTCGCGGTGACGTTCGACCGCAACCCGCTGAGCCTGCTGCGGCCGGAGGTGTGCCCGGAAGACCTCATCGGCGTTACGCAGAAGGTGCAGCTCCTCGCGGGCACCGGCATCGACGCGACCCTCATGCTGCGGTTCGACCAGTCGCTCGCGTCGCTCACGCCGCGGGAGTTCGTCGAGCGCATCCTCGTCGCGGCGCTGGGCGCCCGGACGGTGCTCGTGGGACTCGACTTCCGGTTCGGTCGCGGCGGCGCCGGCAACCCCGACGTGCTGCGGGAACTCGGCGAGGAGCTCGGCTTCCGCGTCGACGTCGTGGACGACGTCCGCTCGCTCGACAGCGACCGGCGCGTCTCGTCGACCTGGATCCGGGAGCTGCTGGCGGCGGGCGACGTCGAGACTGCGGCCAAGCTCCTCGGCCGGCCGCACGCGGTGTGGGGCGAGGTCGTGCACGGCGCGAAGCGCGGACGCGAGCTCGGGTACCCCACCGCCAACCTGTCGCCCGATCTCGAGGGCTTCGTCCCCGCAGACGGCGTCTACGCGGGCTGGCTGGTCGACGAAGGCACCGCCGAGCCGGGCGACCCCCGGCGCTCGACGCGGTATCCGGCCGCGATCAGCGTCGGTTCCAACCCCACGTTCGACGACGTCACGGCGCGTCAGGTCGAGGCCTACGTGCTCGACGAACGCGATCTCGACCTGTACGGACGGCTCGTCGAGGTGCAGTTCACGGCGCGCGTCCGCGGCATGGTCGCCTTCCAGGGCGTCGACGCGCTCATCGAGCAGATGGGCGACGACGTGAGCCGCGTCCGGGCGCTCCTCTCCTGATCGCCCGGGCCTCGCCTCCTCCGTAGACCCCGCGCAAGGCCCGCCCTACGATCGATCCGTGGATGCCGCAGCCCTTCTCGCCGCCGCGGACACGTCGGCGGCTCCCTCGGTGAATCTCTGGGGCGCGCTCGGATGCGCCGTCGCCTACTCGGCGTCGCTCCTGGCGACACTCGACGCCTTCGCCGACCTGATCCTCGCCCGCGACGACTCGCCCGCCGGCAGGCTCACCCCGGCGGTAGGCTTGAAGTTCGGATCGAAGATCGCGGCCGCCGCGATCGCCGTGATCGCAGCTGCGATCGTGCTCGCGCTGGACGAGAACTGGTTCGCGTTCACGAGCCTCTCGATCGCGTTCGTGATCGTCGTCGCGATCGGACTCGTCGTGCTCGTGCGCCAGGCGAAGGTGACAGCGGCTGCGACACCGCCCAGCGGATGACGACCTCACCGCGGCGAGCAGATCCGAAGGCGAGCGCCGCTCCCACCCAGAGAGCGCGACCCGACGCAGAGAATGAGGAAACCATGAGCCGCACCGAGCTGCAGACGCTTCCGCAGCGCGCCGTCGAACTCCTCGGCGGAGAACCCGACGACACGACGCTCCGTCGCTACCTGCACGGCCTCCCGGGCGTCGACGCCGTGGGGCTCGAGCAGCGCGCGACCGCCCTCGGCACGCGCTCCATCAAGACGACGTCGAAGGCGTGGGCGCTCGACAAGATCATCGAGCTCATCGACCTCACGACGCTCGAGGGTGCGGACACCCCGGGCAAGGTGCGCTCGCTGGTCGCCAAGGCGCTGAATCCGGATGCCTCCGACCCCACCTGCCCGCGCGTGGCCGCAGTCTGCGTCTACGGCGACATGGTGCCCGCGGCGGTCGAGGCGCTCGGCGCGGCGCACGGCGACCCCGATGACGGACTCGTCTCGGTCGCCGCCGTCGCGACCGCGTTCCCCAGTGGTCGCGCCTCGCTCGACATCAAGCTCGCCGACACGGCCGCGGCCGTCGCCGACGGTGCCGACGAGATCGACATGGTCATCGATCGCGGCGCCTTCCTCGCCGGGCGGTACGGCCTCGTCTTCGACCAGATCGCGCGCGTCAAGCAGGCGTGCCGACGCGACGACGGCACCTACGCGTCGCTCAAGGTCATCCTCGAGACCGGCGAGCTCAACACGTACGACAACGTCAAGCGCGCCTCGTGGCTCGCGATCCTCGCAGGCGGCGACTTCATCAAGACGTCGACCGGCAAGGTGCAGCCCGCCGCCACACTGCCCGTCACGCTCCTCATGCTCGAGGTCGTGCGCGACTGGCACCGCGCGACGGGCGAGAAGATCGGGGTCAAGCCCGCCGGCGGCATCCGCACCTCCAAGGACGCCATCAAGTACCTCGTGACCGTCGCCGAGACGGTGGGCGAGGAGTGGCTGCAGCCGCACCTCTTCCGGTACGGGGCATCCAGCCTGCTCAATGACGTGCTGCTCCAGCGGCAGAAGCTCAAGAGCGGCCACTACTCCGGCGCCGACTACGTGACGATCGATTGAGGACTGAGATGAGTTTCCTGGAGTACGCACCCGCGCCCGAGTCGCGCAGCATCCTCAAGCTGCGCGACGAGTACGGCCTCTTCATCGACGGCGACTTCCGTCCCGGTTCGGGCGAGGCGTTCACCACGATCTCGCCGGCCGACGAGAAGGAGATCGCGACGATCGCCGCCGCGACTGACGCGGATGTCGATGCCGCCGTCGCGGCCGCGCGCCGCGCCTACGACAAGACCTGGTCGAGGATGAGCGGTCGCGACCGCGGCAAGTACCTCTTCCGGATCGCCCGGCTCGTGCAGGAGCGGGCACGTGAGCTCGCCGTGGCCGAGAGCCTCGACAACGGCAAGCCCATCAAGGAGAGCCGCGACGTCGACGTCCCGCTCGTGGCCGCCTGGTTCTTCTACTACGCCGGGTGGGCCGACAAGCTCGACTACGCAGGGCTCGGCGCCGACCCCAAGGCGCTCGGTGTCGCGGGCCAGGTCATTCCCTGGAACTTCCCGCTGCTCATGCTCGCGTGGAAGGTCGCACCGGCGCTCGCCGCCGGCAACACCGTCGTGCTGAAGCCCGCCGAGACGACTCCGCTGTCGGCCCTCATCTTCGCCGAGATCCTCCAGCAGGCCGATCTCCCGCCCGGTGTCGTGAACATCGTGACGGGCGCCGGCGCCACGGGAGCCGCCGTGGTGCGGCATCCCGATGTCAACAAAGTCGCCTTCACGGGTTCGACCGCCGTCGGACGCGAGATCGCGAAGGCCGTCGCCGGCACCGATAAGAAGCTCACACTCGAGCTGGGCGGCAAGGCCGCCAACATCGTCTTCGAGGATGCCCCGATCGACCAGGCGGTCGAGGGCATCGTCAACGGCATCTTCTTCAACCAGGGGCACGTGTGCTGCGCGGGCAGCCGGCTGCTCGTGCAGGAGTCGATCCACGACGAGGTCGTCGACCGTCTCAAGACGCGCCTGTCGACGCTCCGCCTCGGCGATCCGCTCGACAAGAACACCGACATCGGCGCGATCAACTCGCGCGAGCAGCTCGACCGCATCCGCGAGCTCAGTCGCATCGGCGAGGAAGAGGGCGCCGAGCGCTGGAGCGCCGATTGCGTCATCCCCGACAGCGGCTTCTGGTTCGCCCCGACGATCTTCACCAACGTCCAGGCATCCCACCGGATCGCCCGTGACGAGATCTTCGGGCCCGTCCTGTCGGTCCTCACCTTCCGCACGCCGGCCGAGGCGATCGAGAAGGCCAACAACACCCCCTACGGCCTCTCGGCGGGCATCTGGTCGGATAAGGGATCGCGCATCCTCGCGGTCGCCGACCGCCTGCGCGCCGGCGTCGTCTGGGCCAACACCTTCAACCGCTTCGACCCGTCGTCGCCCTTCGGCGGCTACAAGGAGTCCGGCTACGGCCGCGAGGGCGGCCGGCACGGCCTCCTCGCCTACCTGAAGGGGGGCCGCGCATGAGCAAGCGGCTGACCGTTCCCAAGACGTACAAGCTCTACGTCGGCGGAGCCTTCCCGCGCAGCGAATCGGGGCGCACCTACGAAGTGCTCTCGCCCCGCGGCGAGTTCCTCGCCAACGCCGCGCTCGCGTCCCGCAAGGATGCGCGCGATGCCGTCGTCGCGGCTCGGGGAGCCGTCAAGGGCTGGTCGGGTGCGACGGCGTACAACCGCGGCCAGGTGCTCTACCGGGTCGCCGAGATCCTCGAGGGGCGCCGTGCCCAGTTCGCCGATGAGATCACGGCGCAGACCGGGGCATCGCGCTCGGCCGCCGAGGCCGAGGTCGACGAGTCGATCGATCGCTGGGTCTGGTACGCGGGCTGGTGCGACAAGTTCGCTCAGGTGGCGGGCAACGGAAACCCCGTCGCGGGTCCGTACTTCAACATCTCGGTGCCCGAGCCGACTGGCGTCGTCGGCGTCATCGCGCCGCAGGACACGGCGCTCGTGGGGATCGTCTCGGCCATCGCCCCCGCCCTCGTGTCGGGCAACTCGGTCGTCGCGGTGGCCTCCCAGCGCTACCCCCTCTCCGCCATCAGCCTCGCTGAGGTACTGGCGACCTCCGACGTCCCCGGTGGCGTCGTCAACGTCCTGACGGGATCGCCCGCCGAGCTCGCGCCATGGCTCGCTTCCCACCCGGACGTGCAAGGACTCGACCTCGTCGGCGCCGGCGACCTCGACTGGATCGACCTGCAGGTCGCGGCGGCCGAGACGCTCACGCGGGTGCTCCCGCCGGAGCAGGGGACGGATGCTGCGGCCCCGAGCCTGCAGCGGATCGCGGCGTTCACCGAGACGAAGACCGTGTGGCACACGAAGTCGCTCGTCTGACTCCACGGTCCGGGGACCGGCGCGACACGGCCGAAAAGGTAACGGAACGGTAACGGCGCATGTAGTGTGGTCGGCACGTCGAAGACGACGTGACCCCGCCGGAGGACATGCCCGATGCCCACCTCGCCGGCATCCGACGACGCCCGCGATCGGATGCACGCCCTCGTGACGATCTGTGTGCTCGCCCTCGCGAGTATCGTCATCGCCTTCCTCGGCGCCTCGCCGGCGCGGGTGAGCGCGACCGAGCTCCTCGGCGACGCACGCGTGTCGGAGGAGCCCGCGTTCGTCGTGAGCCACCGCGGCGGGGGAGCGCTGGCGCCCGAGAACACCATTCCCGCCGTCGAGGCGGCGCTCGAGGCGGGCTTCGAGTGGGTCGAGGTCGATGTGCGGCTCACCGCCGACCGCGTGCCCGTCCTCCTGCACGATGCGACCGTGGACCGCACGACGGACGGCACCGGGCGCCTCGCCGACCTGACGCTCGCGCAGGTGGAGGCGCTGGATGCGGGCTCGTGGTTCGGCGCCGCGCACGCCGGAACGCGCGTGCCGACCCTCGAGGAGTTCCTCACGGTGCTCTCCGCGTCGCACGGCCGGGCCGTCATCGAGTTGAAGGGGGAGTGGGATGTCGAGGCCGGCGCCGCTCTCATCGCCGCGCTGCAGGCCCACGGCCTCGAGCGACGGGTCGCGCTCGCGAGCTTCCACCCCGGCACCCTCCTGTCGACCAGTGAAGCGTCGAGCCTCGCCTTCCGACTCCTCATCCTCAAGCGCCTGCCGCGTGACATCGAGCAGGTGGTCTCGGGCGCCGATGCGAGGGGTGTCGTCGTCGACTGGGCGGCCGTCGCACGCCGTCCCGAGGTCGTCGACGAACTGCACGAGCTTGGGCTCCGCGTCGTCGTCTACACCGTGAACGACGACGTCGACTGGGCGGAGACGATGGACGTCGGCGTCGACGGCATCGTGACCGACGAACCGGTGCGGCTCCGGGAGTGGCAGGCCGACATCGCGCGCACCGATCGGTAGGGTCGAGCACACCGGCAGACCGAGAGGACCGTTCCGTGATCCGATTCCGCTCATCCGCCGCCGCCCTCGCAGCGGTCGCCCTCGCTCTCACGACGCTCACCGCGTGCGCTCCCGAGCCGACTGCGCCGTCCCCCTCGGCGACCGCCTCCTCTCCGGTGGCCTCGCCCTCCTCCACTCCGTCCGCGACCCCGAGTGCGACCGCGACGGCGGGTGCGGATGCCGACATCGAGCTTCCCGCGTCGTGCGAGCAGATCTACTCGGCATCGATGCTGGCCTCGCTCAACGCGGCGAATCCGCCGCTCAACCACCCCGACGTGACGATGCACTCGACGCAGAACGCGGAGCTGCTCGAGACGCTGACCTCAGGCATCCCGACCCTCCGCTGCTCGTGGGGCACTCCGAGTGAGTACGGGCTCGCCACGAACGTCTCCACGGTCGACCCGGCCCAGTCCGCCGCGGTCCTGTCGGCGCTCAACACCTCGGGATTCGGATGCGAAGACGCGATGGGCGGCACCATCTGCCGGATCGAGCAGAAGACGATCAACCTCGACGACAAAGAGGTCACCTTCGGCGAGACCCACTTCCTGCGCGGCAACGGATGGGTCTCGACGGCGTGGATCAATTTCGCCCCCGAGGGATACACGGAAGACATCGTCGCAACCCTGTGGGGATGAGCGGCCCACGTCGCGCTAGACTGTTGCGCGGGGATCCCGACTCCGACGCCGCGTCTCGCTGAAGCGAGTCCCAGTGGCGCCGAGTCGGTTCATCCCATCCCGCGTCCGTGACGGCGCCGGCGCCGCCCGCGGGAGCTGTGCAGACCAGCCGGTCGCTCGACCGGTCGTCGCCGGAGCATCCGGCACCCTACGCTCAGGAGGAGCATGCCGCCCACGGCATCCGCCGCTCAGACTTCGACGCGGCGCAGGAAGCCTTCGCCGTCGCGCCGCGACGATGAAGCGCCCATCATCCCGATCCTCGCCCGCAAGGTGCGCGAGGTCGAGGCCAAGGCCCAGCGCGGCAAGCTGGGCCCGACCAACCGGGTCAAGTTCCAGGTCATCGCGTTCCTCGTCCGCGAGGAGCGCGCCCGCGTGAAGTCCGACACGGCGATCGCCGACGGCACGCGGGCCGAGCTGCTCAAGCGTCTCGACGGCGTCGCGACGATCCTCGCGAAGACCGCCGCCCGCGACACGAGCCTCATCCAGCTGCTCGAGGTCGACCAGGCCGCGTCGCCCGTCGCACGGCGCATGCGCCGCGACTGGCTGCTCGAGTCGGGGGCCGAGCTCCCGCCCGACGAGCTCATCATCACCGACACCGCCCCCGCGGCCGCTCCGGTCGTGCCGGCGGCACTCGCCGAGCGCCAGGTCGTCCCGCCGCAGGTCGAGTCGCGCCTCGAGTCGAACCCGTTCCTCGCGCCCGACCTCACCATGCGCGTGCAGAAGGAGGTGCCGCGGCGCCGCCTCGACGGATGGGAGCTCATGGGCCCCCTCTACAAGGCGTTCGAGACCGGCGCGGGCGGGGGCTCGGCCACGATGGAGCTCCCCGAGATCCCCGAGTTCGACCGCCTCTCCCCGAGGGGGGCTCGAGGTCATGCCCCACCAGTCGCGGTTCCTCGAGGCCGTCCGCGACGGGCACCGCACTTTCCTCCTGGCCGATGAGCCTGGCCTGGGCAAGACGGCGGAGTCGGTGCTCGCGGCATCCGTCGCCGGCGCGTACCCGCTGCTGGCGGTCGTCCCCAACGTCGTGAAGATGAACTGGGCACGCGAGGTCGAGCGGTGGACGCCGCAGCGACGCGCGACGGTCATCCACGGCGACGGCGAGAACATCGACGCGTTCGCGGACGTCTTCATCGTCAACTACGAGATCCTCGACCGGCACCTTTCGTGGCTCTCGACGATCGGCCTGAAGGGCATGGTCGTCGACGAGGCGCACTTCATCAAGAACCTCACGTCGCAGCGCTCGCAGAACGTCCTCGCCCTGGCCGCCCGCATCCGCGAGCAGGTGCGCAACCCGCTTCTGCTCGCCCTGACGGGTACGCCGCTCATCAACGACGTCGAGGACTTCGACGCGATCTGGCGCTTCCTCGGCTGGACGAACGGCGAGAAGCCCGGTCCGGCGCTCATGGAGAAGCTCGACGAGACCGGCCTGACGCCCGCCGACAAGGCCTTCTATCCCGAGGCGCGCGACGCCGTCATCTCGATGGGTATCGTCCGCCGCAAGAAGAAGGATGTCGCGGCCGACCTGCCCGACAAGCTCATCGCCGACCTTCCGGTCGAGCTCGACGACGAATTCGGCCGTTCGATCCGCCAGGCCGAGCGCGAGTTGGGCGAGCGCCTCGCGGCGAAGTACCGCCGGATCATCGACGCCCGCGGCGATCGCGGCCTCGCGCCCGGCGAGATCGACGACGACATCGTCCGCCTCGTCGCGCACAACGAGCTCGAGGAGTCGAAGGCCGCCGGAACCGGCGCCGAGAACGTCTTCACGATGGTCCGCAAGATCGGCCAGGCGAAGGCCCAGCTCGCGGCGGACTACGCCGTGCAGCTCCAGCGCTCGGTCGACAAGGTCGTGTTCTTCGCCAAGCACATCGACGTCATGGACCAGGCCGAGGCGCACTTCGCCGCGGCGGGCATCAAGACCGTGTCGCTTCGCGGCGACCAGGCGACGACGGCACGCCAGGCGGCGATCGACGCGTTCAACAACGACCCTTCGGTCGGCATCGCCGTCTGCTCGCTCACGGCGGCCGGCGTCGGCGTGAACATGCAGGCGTCGTCGAACGTCGTCCTCGCCGAGCTGTCGTGGACGGCGGCCGAGCAGACGCAGGCGATCGACCGCGTCCACCGCATCGGGCAGGACGAGCCGGTCACGGCGTGGCGCATCATCGCCGCGCACACGATCGACACGAAGATCGCCGAGCTCATCGACTCCAAGCAGGGGCTTGCAGCCCGCGCGCTCGACGGCGAGGCCGTCGACCCGCAGTCGAGCGACTCGGTGCAGCTCTCGGCGCTCATGCACCTGCTGCGCCAGGCGCTCGGCGGCGACTGAGGCGCAACGCCCGATCGAAGGGGCTTGCACGGGGCGGATGCCTCGGCAAGCCCCTTCGTCGTGTCCGGGCGGCGTCCTATCGTCGCGATCAGAGTGAGAGGAGCCGATCATGACCGATCCAAGCAACCTGGAACGCGACGCCAAGCCGTTCGGCGCGATCCGCGACGACGACGAGCAGCCCCTCGACCAGGATGTCGACGACAACGCCGTCGACAGCGCCGACGCCGACGAGCGCGCCGCGCGCGAGGGGACGAAGGGCGAGGTCGACGACCGACCCTAGCCTCACCGCAAACAGCGAGGAGTGAATGATGACCATTCCCGGAAGCAATCCGGAACGCACTGTCATCCCCCTGGGCGCCGCCGCCATCGGCAACGCCGAGGACGACGGTCTCACAGAGGAGGGTCCCCTCGACCAGGACATCGACGACAACGCCGTCGACAGCGCCGACGCCGACGAGCGGGCGGCGCGCGAGGGGACGAAGGGCGAGGTCGACGACCGGCCCTGACCGATGACCGATGGCGAGCCCCGGATGCCGGGGCTCGCCGTCCGCTTCGTGTGGTGGTCCACCGCGGGGTGGGGCGGGGCCGAGGGGGCCGTGTGGCAGGCCGGAGGCATCCGGCGATAGTGTCGGAGGCGGCAACGGCGCCGATTCGTCACCCGACCTAAGGACCACACATGAAGATCGGCATCCTCACGAGCGGCGGCGACTGCCCGGGACTGAATGCGGTCATCCGCGGCGTCGTGCTGAAGGGGACCACGACCTACGACCTCGAGTTCGTCGGCATCCGCGACGGATGGCGCGGGGTCGTCGACGGCGACTTCTTCCCGCTCACGCGGCACGAGGTGAAGGGCCTGTCGAAGGTCGGCGGCACGATCCTGGGGACCTCGCGCACCAATCCCTACGAGGGTCCGCGCGGCGGAGCCGACAACATCTCGAAGACCCTCTACGGGCACCGGATCGACGGCATCATCGCGATCGGCGGCGAGGGCACCCTGGCGGCGGCGGAGCGCCTCTCGAAGGACGGCATCAACGTCCTCGGCGTCCCGAAGACCATCGACAACGACCTTCGCGCGACGGACTACTCGTTCGGCTTCGATACCGCCGTGAACATCGCGACCGATGCGATGGACCGGCTCCGCACGACCGGCGATTCCCACCAGCGCTGCATGGTCGCCGAGGTCATGGGCCGGCACGTGGGCTGGATCGCGCTGCACGCCGGCATCGCCGCGGGAGCCCACGTCATCTGCATCCCCGAGGTGCCTCTGTCGATCGATGAGATCGTCGACCAGGTCACCAAGGCGCACGACCGCGGCCGGGCGCCGCTCGTCGTCGTGTCCGAGGGCTTCACCATGACGGGCATGGACGAGGCCTACAGCGACAAGGGCCTCGACGCCTTCAACCGCCCGCGCCTGGGCGGCATCAGCGAGGTGCTCGCGCCCGAGATCGAGCGACGCACCGGCATCGAGACGCGGGCCACCGTGCTCGGACACATCCAGCGCGGCGGATCGCCGTCTGCGTTCGACCGGGTCCTCGCGACCCGCCTCGGCCTGCACACGGCCGACGCGGTCATGGACGGCTCGTGGGGACAGATGGTCGCGCTCCGCGGCACCGACATCGTGCGGGTTCCCTTCGCCGACGCGCTCGGGGAGCTCAACAGCGTCCCCCAGTACCGCTACGACGAGGCCGCCGCCCTCTTCGGCTGACCCGGCCGGCCGGCCGGGCCGGCGCTGCGCCGCCGGCGCCCCGGCCGCGCCCGGGCCCCCGGCTGCGCGCTCGGTGCCGTCGCCGAGCCATCCACCGTCCCTTCTCCTCGGCATGTCCCGAAGTTGGTCGCTCCGGCGCCGCCGAAGCGGCCAGCATCGGGACATCAAACGCTGAGCCGGGGCCTCTGCTCCTCGCTCCTCTCGGGCATGTCCCCAAGTTGGCCATTCTGGCGTCGCCAATACGGCCAACTTCGGGACACCAAACGCGGAGCCCCGCCCTGGCGTCATGCGCTGGCGTCGCCCGCCGGGCGAGGCATCCACCGTCCCCGCTCTTCTCCTGCATGTCCCGAAATTGGCCGCTATACCGCCGCCGAGCCGGCCAACTTCGGGACATCAAACGCTGAGCTAGGCCTCTGCTCCTCGCTCCTCTC
Organism: Microbacterium sp. 4R-513; assembly: GCF_011046485.1. Lineage (NCBI taxonomy): Bacteria > Bacillati > Actinomycetota > Actinomycetes > Micrococcales > Microbacteriaceae > Microbacterium > Microbacterium sp. 4R-513. Next base: position 110,937 of record NZ_CP049256.1, on the reverse strand, counting down.
CTGCATGTCCCGAAATTGGCCGCTATAGCGCCGCCGAAGCGACCAACTTCGGGACACCAAACGGTGAGCCGGGGCCTCCTCCACACAGCGTGGGGCCGACGCGGATCGCACCATCGATGCCCGAACGCCCGGGTGAGCCCGAGGGGCGAAGACAGAGTGGCCGGGTGCGTCATCCTGTTCTACTTCCTGCGGAACTTCCCTCCGTCTTCAGCGTTCCTTCAGCACTTGCTCTCGGCGTCTCCCGGAGCCGGTTGCGCCGATCAGACCTCCGCGCACCGTTCCACGGCCTTCGAGCGGCGGTGACCGAGCCGGCAGCCGAGGATCTCCTCGAGCGCTGCCTCGAGTACGCGCCGCGCCTGAAGCCGTGGCAGTTCTTCAGCCACGACACAGCGCTCGGCCTACTCGGCGCGCCTCTGCCCGAGTGGCCGTATCGAGTTCGCCTCCACGTATCGGCACACCGCCCCGCGCGCGAACCACGCACGGAAGGGGTGGTCGGGCATCGGCTTCAGCTCCGCGAGGCGGAAGTCGGGTTGGGGCCCGCCGGTCTTCCCGTCGAGCACCCGGTCAGAGCGTGGCGTCAGGCCGGCTGCCTCTGGAGGCTCGAGGACCTCATCGCCGCTGCCGACTTCCTCGTCGCGGGCGAGTCGCCTCTCGCGACGGTCGACCAGCTCCGGGAGGAGATCGCGGTCATGGGCGACGTGCCCGGGAGGCTGCTCAGCCGCGCCGTTCCGCACATCCGGACCGGTGTGCGCTCACCCCGGGAAACCCGACTGCGCCTGATGCTGGTACGCGCCGGACTACCCGAGCCAGAGGTGGCGTGGATCCTGCGAGACGCCTCTGGTCGGCAGATCGCCGAGCTCGACCTGGCCTATCCACGGTGGCGGGTCGCGCCCGAATATGACGGCCGCATCCATGCCGACGATGCCGCCCAGTTCGCCAAAGACGGCGACCGCTGGGACGCCATCCGCGCCGAGGGCTGGGATCACGTCCGCATCATGAAGCATCACATGCGCGGCGGCGGCGGCATAGCCGTTCAGAAGGTGCGGGCCGCCCTGCTCCGCGCCGGCTGGTCACCGACGCGCGACCGTTGAACAGTTTGATGTCCCGAAGTCGGCCGCTTCCGCGCCGCCGGCGCGGCCATTTCGGGACATGCAGGCGGGGGAGGGATGTCTCAGCCAACGCCGCACCGCCGAACAGTTTGATGTCCCGAAGCTGGCCGCTTCCGCGCCGCCGGCGCGGCCAATCTCGGGACATGCGCGTGGGGGAGGGATGTCTCAGCCGACGCCGCACCGCCGAATCGTTTGATGTCCCGAAGCTGGCCGCTTCCGCGCCGCCGGCCCGGCCATTTTCGGGACATGAAGTTCGGGGGCGGGATGCCTCTGCCGACGCCGCACCGCCGACGAGGTTATGTCCCGAAGTTGGCCGCTTTCGCGCCGCCGGAGCGACCAACTTCGGGACATGCAAGTGGGGGGAGGATGCGTCAACCGCCGGAGGCGGCAAACTCAGGCGTCGGCGAGGCCCAGGACGTCGAGGAGCCAGGCCAGCTCGAACGCACGCTCGCGCCACGCGTTGTAGCGGCCCGAGACGCCGCCGTGGCCGGCGACCATCTCGCACTTGAGCAGCGCGTCGGCACCGACCTCGCGCAGCCGCGCGACCCACTTCGCGGGCTCGACGTACAGCACCCGCGTGTCGTTGAGCGACGTGACGGCGAGGATCCTCGGGTACGAGGCATCCGTCCGCACGTTCTCGTACGGCGAGTACGACTTCATGTAGGCGTAGACGTCCGCGTCGTGGAGCGGGTCGCCCCATTCGTCCCACTCGATCACCGTGAGCGGCAGCGAGGGGTCGAGGATCGTCGTGAGGGCGTCGACGAACGGCACGTCCGCCAGGATGCCGGCGAACAGCTCCGGCGCGAGGTTCGCGACGGCGCCCATGAGCAGGCCGCCCGCCGAGCCGCCCTCCGCGACGAGCTGCGACGGCGACGTGTAGTCGTTATCGACGAGGTGCCGGGCGCAGTCGACGAAGTCGGTGAAGGTGTTGCGCTTGTGGAGGAGCTTGCCGTCCTCGTACCACTGGCGTCCCATCTCGCCCCCGCCGCGGACGTGCGCGACGGCGAAGACGACGCCGCGGTCGAGCTCGGACAGACGCGGCACCGAGAGGCCGGGCTCGATCGAGTGCTCGTACGACCCGTAGCCGTAGAGGTGGACCGGCCGGGGCGCGGAGCCGGGGTCGCCGAACGAGCGCTTCCAGACGAGCGAGATCGGGATCTGGGTCCCGTCCTGCGCGGTCGCCCAGACGCGCTCCTGTCCGTAGTCGGAGGGCTCGTAGCCGCCGAGGACCGGCTGGCGCTTGCGCAGCAGCAGCTCACCCGTCGCGATCTCGTAGTCGTACACCGTGCTCGGCGTCGTGAACGACCCATAGCCGATGCGCAGCAGGGGAGGAGCCCACTCGGGGTTGCCGCCGCCGCCGACGGCGTAGAGCGGCTCGTCGAACTCGAGCTCGGTGACCGAGCCGCGGGCGTAGTCGAGCAGGCCGAGGCGCGCGAGGCCCCCGCGTCGGTAGGCGACGACGCCCCAGTCGCGGAAGGTCGACATGCCGAGGATCCGCCGGCCCGGTTCGTGCGGGACGACGACCTCGCGAGCACCGGCCGGATCGGATGCCGCGACCCGCACGACTTCGAAGTCGAGGGCTCCGTCGTTGTGGACGACGTAGAAGACGCCCTCGCCGTCGACGACGGCGTCGTGCACCTCGTACTCGACGCCCTCGCGCCGCGGCCACACGACGCGCGGCTCACCGCGCAGGTCGTCGGCGTCCAGGATCCACTCCTCAGAGGTGATCGACGAGCCGAGCCCGATCACGAGGTAGCGATCGCTGCGCGTGAAGCCGGCGCCGACCCAATACCGCTCGTCGGGCTCGTGGAAGAGCTTGGCGTCATCGGCCACGGGCGTGCCGAGCTCGTGCAGCCACACGGTGTCGGGGCGCCACGCATCGTCGACGGTCGAGTAGACGATGAAGCGTCCGTCGGGGGAGAAGCCGGCTCCCGCGAAGGTGCCCTCGATGACATCGGGCAGCTGCTCGCCCGTCACGAGATCGCGCACGCGGATCGTGTAGCGCTCGTCGCCGGCGACATCGACGCCGTACAGCATGAGACGGCCGTCGTTCGAGACCTCGAAGCTCCCCAGCGAGAAGAACTCGTGCCCCTCCGCCTCGATGTTGCCGTCGAGGAGGATCTGCTCGCCGGGCACCTCGGTGTCGGGGGAGAGCTCGGGCGGGGTCCAATCCTCGGCCGAAGCCAGCGGCGCCCGGCACTGGATGCCGTACTGCTTGCCCTCGACCGTGCGCCCGTAGTACCACCAGTCGCCGTGGCGGCTCGGCACCGACAGGTCTGTCTCGAGGGTGCGGCTCTTGATCTCATCGAAGATGCGCTCGCGAAGCCCCGCCAGGTGCGCCGTGCGCGCTTCGGTGTAGGCGTTCTCAGCCTCGAGGTGCTCGATGACGTCGGCATCCTCCTTCGCCCGGAACCACTCGTACGGGTCCTCGAACGCGTCGCCGTGGTGGGTTCGCGAGACGGATCTGCGCGCCGCGACGGGGGGAGTCGAAGGGGGGATGGATGCCGCGCCGGGCGTGTCCTGAACAGTCACGTCACCACGCTATCCGAGGCGCATCCGGAGGGGTCGCGGCAGGGTTATCCGATATCCGAAGGATGTGCGAGGATACCTCCTGGCTCGGTTAACGGAGCATGAAACCCCGCCGAACTTTTCGTTCGCACGCCGATCGCGTCGGCAAACCCTTCTGAAGCAACTCTACGGAAAGCGAACGGTGGAAACCGCAGCCCTGCTCGTGGTGCTGGTCATCGCACTGGCACTGTTCTTCGACTTCACCAACGGATTTCACGACACGGCGAACGCGATGGCGACGCCGATCGCGACCGGCGCCCTCAAGCCCAAGGTCGCCGTGCTCCTGGCCGCACTCCTCAACCTCGCGGGCGCGTTCCTGTCGACCGAGGTCGCCAAGACGATCTCCGGCGGGATCATCTACGAGGATCAGATCTCGTCCTCCCTGTTCCCGGCGATCATCTTCGCGGGGCTCATCGGCGCCATCACGTGGAACATGCTGACGTGGCTTCTGGGGCTGCCCTCCAGCTCTTCGCACGCGCTGTTCGGCGGACTCATCGGCGCCACGATCGTCGGCGTCGGCTTCATGGCGATCGACTTCAGCGTCGTCTTCTCCAAGGTCGTGCTTCCCGCGATCATCGCCCCCCCTCACCGCGGGGATCATCGCCTTCGCCGCGACGAAGCTGGCCTACGTCATCACGCGGCGCTACGACGGGCGGCCCGACGGGCGCGACGGCTTCCGGGTCGGCCAGATCTTCACCTCGTCTCTCGTCGCGCTCGCCCACGGCACGAACGATGCCCAGAAGACGATGGGCATCATCACGCTGCTGCTCATCGCCGTCGGCTGGCAGACGAGTCCCGAGCCGCAGACGTGGGTGATCTTCGCGTGCGCCATCACGATCGCGCTCGGCACCTACACGGGCGGTTGGCGGATCATCCGCACGCTTGGCAAGGGGCTCACCGAGGTCAAGCCGGCGCAGGGCTTCGCGGCCGAGGCATCCACCGCGGCGACGATCCTCTCGTCGAGCGCCCTCGGCTTCGCCCTCTCCACGACGCAGGTCGCGTCGGGCTCGGTCATCGGCTCGGGTCTGGGCCGACGCGGTTCGAAGGTGCGGTGGCGCACCGTCGGCCGCATCGTGGTGGGCTGGCTCCTCACGCTCCCCGCGTCGGGCGCCGTCGGCGCCTTCGCGGCGCTCCTGGTCGTCTGGCTCGGCGGGTGGGGCATCGCGATCGACGCGGTTCTCGCCTTCGCGGTCGTCGCGGGCCTGTTCCTGCGCTCGCGCCGCAACGAGGTCAACGCCGCCAACGCGATGAGCGAGGTGGCCGACTCCGTCGCCGCCGTCAAGGTGAAGCGCAATCCGCCGCCCACGCGCCGGCAGCGGGCACTGCAGCGCATGCAGGAGCGGGAGCAGGGACGGCAGGACAAGGGGGCGCCGAAGTGAACATCACGATCGACTGGATCGCGTTCGTCCAGGTCTTCATCGCCGCGATGATCGCCTCGGTGCTCGTCGTCGGCTTCTACGCGCTCGGACTTCGCCTGCTCGTCCGCGCCGGGCGAGCGCCCGTCGTCGCTCCGGCGGAGTTCACCGACGCCATCGCCGTCATCACCGAGAAGCAGCGCGCCCGCGCCGCGAAGGCCGCGGCCAAGGCCGCGAAGAAGAGCCCGCTCAGCGACGGACAGAAGCGGTTCGCCCTCGTGTGCGCCTACGCCTCGTTCGCCGTGTGCGCGCTCGCCGTGCTCGGCGGACTGCTGCTCATCCTCTTCAACCACTGACCGGCTCCGCGGAACCGTCTGACCCCGGCCGTAGGCTGGGCGTATGGTCCCCACGACCCCAGCAGCCGCGGCCGGCACCCCGCCGGAGCCGACCGGACACGTGGAACCCACGGCATCCGTTCAGTTCGGCCAGCACCCGCAGGCCCGGCGGACGATCCTGCACCTGAGCGACACGCACTTCCTCGCGGGCAATCGGCCCCTGGCCGACCGCTACGACACGGCGGCGAACTTGGGCCGCACGCTCGAAGCCGTCGAGCGGCTCGGGCTTCGGCCTGACGCCATGGTCTTCACCGGCGACCTCACAGACCTCGGCGAGCCCGAGGCCTACGCCGCGCTCAGAGAAGCGGTTCATCCCGTCGCGGACCGGCTGGGTGCGCCCCTCGTGTGGGTGTCGGGCAATCACGACGAGCGCCCCGCCCTGCGCCGCGACCTCCTCGGCCTCGACGCGACCGAGGAGCCGGTCACCGGCGTGTGGGACCTCGGCGGGCTCCGTCTCGTCGCGCTCGACACATCGGTCCCCGGCTGGCATCACGGCGACCTCGACGCGGCGCAGCTCGACTGGCTGCGAGGCATCCTCTCCACCCCCGCGCCGCTCGGCACGATCCTCGCCATGCACCATCCGCCGCTGCCGAGCCACGTGCCGCTCTTCGACATCCTGGAGCTCCGCGACCAGGGGCGGCTCGCCGATGCCATCGCGGGCACCGACGTGCGGGCGATCCTCGCCGGCCACCTGCACTACTCGACCAGCGGCACGTTCGCCGGCATCCCCGTGAGCGTCGCGGCGGCGACCTGCTACACGATGAACCTCACTCGCCCGGCGGCCGACGTGAACGGGATGGATGCCGGACAGTCGTTCCATCTCGTCCATGTGTACGACGACACGATCACCCACGCCGTCGTGCCGGTGCTCGATGCGCCCACGGGCGACTACTTCTCGGCGGAGTGGGTCGAGCGGATGTCGCGGCTCACTCCCGAGGAGCGGCTCGAGGCCTTCTCGCGCAAGCCCGGGCGGTGACCGGAGGAAGCGGTCCAGGCCCGGGTTGACTTAGAGCGCGCTCCAAGTTCTACCGTGGGCACATGACCCTCCTCCACGAAGGCGTCTCGATCTCGGAGGCGGCGGCTGCGACCGGACTCTCGACGCACTCGCTGCGCTACTACGAGCGCGCCGGGCTCATGCTCGAGCCCATCGACCGCGCGACGTCGACCCATCGCCGTTACAGCGAGGCTGACATCGGCTGGGTGCAGTTCCTCACTCGGCTGCGCTCGACCGGGATGCCGATCGCCACGATCCGCCGGTACACCGAACTCGCGCGGCGAGGCGACTCGACGGTCGCCGAGCGACACCAGCTGCTCGTCGACCACCGCACCGCGGTCCTCGCCCAGCTGGACGACATCAGGGCGAGCCTCGCCGCCATCGACATCAAGATCGCCATCTACGAGCAGCTTCACGAACAGCTCCCCGAGAAGGAAGAAGCATCCGCATGAAGAACATCACCCTGGGCACCGACGGACCCGTCATCGGAAGGATCGGCCTCGGCCTCATGGGCATCAGCGCCTTCTACACCGGCGCGAAGCAGGACGATGAGGGCGGCATCCGCACCATCCACCGCGCCCTCGAACTGGGCGTGAACTTCCTCGACACCGCCGAGATCTACGGTCCGTACGTGAACGAGGAGCTCCTCGGGCGTGCGATCGCCGACCGGCGGGACGAGGTGGTCATCGCGACCAAGTTCGGCACCATCCGGCACACGCATGGCGACCAGCCCGGCCTCGATGGCGGTCGCGAGAACGTGCGGCTCTCGGTGGAGGGATCGCTCCGGCGGCTGGGCACCGACCACATCGACCTCTACTACCAGCACCGCATGGATCCGGGCACGCCCATCGAAGAGACGGTGGGCGCCCTCGCCGAGCTCATCGCGGAGGGGAAGATCCGCCACTACGGGCTCTCGGAGGCCGCGCCGGCGACGATCCGCCGCGCCCACGCCGTCCACCCCGTGACGGCGATCCAGACCGAATACTCCCTCTGGAGTCGCGATCCCGAGGCCGAGGTCCTCCCGACGGTCCGCGAGCTCGGCATCGGCTTCGTGCCCTACTCGCCCCTCGGACGCGGGTTCCTCACCGGGTCGATCCGCTCGCTCGACCAGCTCGACCAGAGCGACTTCCGGCGCAGCAACCCGAGGTTCGCGGACGGCAATCTGGACGCGAACATGGCGATCGTCGAGCAGGTGGCGGCGGTCGCCGACGAGGTCGGTGCCACGCCCGCGCAGGTGGCGCTGGCGTGGCTGCTCGCGCAGGGTGACGACATCGCACCGATCCCCGGCACGCGGCGGGTCGAGCGCCTGGAGGAGAACGTCGGCGCCGACGCCGTGGTGCTGTCGGACGAGCAGCTGGCGACTCTGGGGAGCCTGGATGCCCCGGCCGGCGACCGCTACGCGGACATGACTCCGCTCAACCGCTGAGCGGATCCCGAGGGGGCTACGAGCGCAACCCGGCATCGCCGCGACGTACAGCCGCGGCGATGCCGGTATCCGCCGTGTACGGGGAACCTCGAGGGTCCCGCGAGTAGTGTCGAGGCAGCCCCCCACACCGCCGTGACCCACCCACGAGGACTCCGAACCATGGCTCAGGACGCGAAGACGCGCACCCGCACCGAGACCGACTCCCTGGGATCTCTCGAGATCCCCGCCGACGCGTATTGGGGCATCCACACCGCCCGCGCGCTCGAGAACTTCCCCATCTCCAACCGGCCGATCTCGGTCTACCGGGACCTCGTCGTCGCTCTCGCGATGGTCAAGCAGGCGTCCGCACGGGCGAACCACGAGATCGGCGTCCTCGACGATGAGCGGGCCGACCTCATCGACCGGGCCTCGCAGCTCATCATCGACGGGCAGTTCCACGACCAGTTCGTCGTTGGCGTCATCCAGGGCGGCGCGGGCACGTCCACCAACATGAACGCGAACGAGGTCATCACCAACGTCGCGCTGGAGCTCGCCGGCCGCCCCAAGGGCGACTACGCCTTCCTGTCTCCCATCGACCACACCAACCGCAGCCAGTCGACGAACGACGTCTACCCGACGGCCATCAAGATCGGCCTGAGCCTCGACCTCAAGTCGCTCCTCGAGGAGCTCGACCTGCTGCGCAAGTCGTTCCTGGCGAAGGCCGTCGAGTTCCACGACGTGCTGAAGATCGGGCGCACGCAGCTGCAGGACGCCGTGCCCATGACGCTCGGGCAGGAGTTCCACGGCTTCGCGACGACCCTCGGCTACGACTACCAGCGCCTCAACGAGAACGCCTACCTCCTGTACGAGGTGAACATGGGGGCGACGGCGATCGGCACCGGCATCACGACGCACCACGACTACGCGGCAGCGGTCGTGCGCCACCTGCGAGAGATCTCCGGCCTCGACCTCGCAACTGCCGACGACCTCGTCGAGTCCACGAGCGACACGGGATCGTTCATGTCGTTCTCGGCATCGCTCAAGCGGAACGCGATCAAGCTGTCCAAGATCTGCAACGACCTGCGGCTGCTCTCCTCCGGGCCGCGGGCGGGCTTCGGCGAGATCAACCTGCCGGCGCGCCAGGCCGGATCGAGCATCATGCCGGGCAAGGTCAATCCGGTCATCCCCGAGGTCGTCAACCAGGTCGCGTTCGCGGTCGCCGGTGCCGACCTGACGGTCACGATGGCGGTCGAAGGCGGGCAGTTGCAGCTCAACGCGTTCGAGCCCGTCATCGCGCACTCGATCTTCCAGTCGATCACGTGGATGCGCCGCGGCATGCGGACGCTGCGCATCAACTGCGTCGACGGCATCACCGCCAACCGCGAGCGTCTCGGGGCGATGGTCGGCTCGAGCGTCGGCGTCATCACCGCGCTCACGCCCTTCATCGGCTACGCCGCCGCGGCCGCCCTCGCCAAGACGGCGCTCCTCACGGGGCGCAACGTCGCCGACCTCGTGGTCGAGGCGGGACTCATGTCGCGCGACGAGGTGACGAAGCAGCTGTCGCCCGCGCGGCTCTCGGGCCTTGAGACCGTCACGGCCGCGATCCCGATCGTCGCGCCCGACGCGGCTCGGGCGGACGCCGACGAGGCCGCTCTCGACGAGGCCCTCGCCGCCGTGGATGCCCGGACCACAGGGGTGCGCGCCGTCGATCGCCCCTGACCGCGGGTCGACACGCACCCGGTTCGACCCCGCGCGGGCGGGGCGGAACCGCTACCGTCGGAGAGACAGTCGCACCGACCAGGAGGCTCCGCATGTCCACACCGCCCGCCGACGGCTCCCAGCCGCCCGCCTACAACCCGCCGCCCGCCTACAACGCGGGTGATGCGGGCGCGCCCCAGTACGGCTCCGCACCGCCGCCCGCCCCTCAGTACGGCTCCGCACCGCCGCCCGCGCCCCAGTACGCGGCGGCGCCTCCGGAGCGCCCGGGACGGACGCTCGGCATCGTCGCGTTCATCCTGTCGTTCTTCGTGCAGCTCATCGCCCTCATCCTGGGCATCGTCGCCCTGGTGCAGAGCCGCAAGGCGGGTCAGAAGAACGGCTGGGCGCTCGCTGCGATCATCATCAGCGCCGTCCTGATGATCCTCGGCGTCATCCTGTTCTTCGCCATCGTCGTCCCGCTGCTGACCTTCTCGTCCGAAGTGCTGCAGGCGTGCCAGGCGGTGGACTTCTCGGGCACCGTCGAGGTGCGCGGCATTCCGGTCGACTGCTCGACCGTCTCGCGCTGACAGGTTCCGACGGCGGGCGACTCCACGGGAGCGCCCGCCGTCGTCGTCTGCGTTGTCAGTCGGTGATGCGGCAGTGGGTCGTGAGCTCGCCGATGCCGTCGATCCCGACGGTCACGGTGGAGCGATCGCGAAGGAACACCTGGGGATCGCGGGAATAGCCGGCGCCGCCCGGGCTCCCCGTCGAGATGAGCGTACCGGGCAGGAGCGTCGCGGACTTGGACAGATGCGAGATGAGCGTCGCGACCGGCCGGACCATCTGCCCGGTGCTGGCGTCCTGCAGCGTGTGGCCGTCGAGGACGGTCCAGATGTGCAGATCCTGGGGGTCGGCCACCTCGTCGGCCGTCACCACGTAGGGTCCCGTCGGCGTGAACCCGTCGAAGGACTTGCAGCGCGACCACTGCGCCTCGGAGTACTGGATGTCGCGCGCCGTGATGTCGTTGACGACGGTGTACCCCCACACGTGGTCGAGCGCCGTCTCGGGCTCGACGTCCTTCGCGGGGCGGCCGATGATGACGCCCAGCTCGGCCTCGTAGTCGACGGATTCGCTGAGCGACCTCGGCCACGTCGTCGTCGCGTCGTGCCCCGAGAGGGAGTTCGGCCAGAGCACGAACACAGTGGGCGTCGAGTCGGTCTTGAGGCCCAGCTCGCTCGAGTGCGCCGCGTAGTTCAGGCCGATGGCGAGGATGACAGGCGGAGCGAGGAGGGCCGACGCGAACGGGAGTCCCGAGACCGGATGCCCCGCACCGGCGGTGGCCGAGGCATCCCGAACCTGCTCGAGCAGCTCGTCGCCGCCGGCGATCAGGTCCTCGAGGAAACGCGGCGCGCCGGGGAAGAGCTCTTCGACCACGAGGGCCTCGTCATCGCGGATGACTGCGAGTCGCGGCTCGGCCGCCCCGGGCGGGGTCACATGGGCGAAGCGCATCCTTCAACGCTACATGGGCCGCCGATTTGTAGGCTGTTCGCATGATGCAACCCGGGTTCGACTCCTCCGACCGAGCGCGCACCCCCGGGAGCTTCCCCTCACCTCTCGCGCAGCCGAGCCTGACGCCTCCGGCGCCGATCGCGACGCCCACCGTGTCGCCCGCGCCGCTGCAGGCCGCCGCGCCGGCTCGCTCGGGCCGGAGCGCACCGATCTGGATCGGCGGCATCCTCGTCATCCTGCTGATCGCGCTGGTCGGCTACTTCCTCACGTTCATCGGCACCGGTGCGTCGCTTCTCGGTGCGATCCTGGCGCTCATCCCGCTCGCGGGGGTGCTGCTCGCCATCCGGCTCATCGACCGCTGGGAGCCCGAACCGCGCGGGCTCGTCATCTTCGCCCTCGCGTGGGGCGCGATCGCCGCCGTCGCGATCGCCCTGGGAGCCGACCTGCTGATCGCACTCGTGGTCGGTCCGCGGGACACCTACGCCGCCGAGGTGTTCCAGACCGTCGTGCAGGCTCCGATCGTCGAGGAGTTCGCCAAGGGGCTGGGCGTGCTCATCGTGTACGCGATCGGTCGGCGCGCATTCGACGGGCCTGTGGACGGCATCGTCTACGGCGCGCTGGTCGGAGCGGGGTTCGCGTTCACCGAGAACATCCAGTACTTCGCCGTCAGCTATCTCGAGGGCGGGGTGGGCGAGGCATCCACGACCTTCTTCGTGCGCGGGATCATGTCGCCGTTCGCACACGTGATGTTCACGAGCGTCACGGGCTTCGCTCTGGGACTCGCGGCACGCCGCGGCGCCACGACAGGTCAGGCGATCGGGCCGTGGCTCATGGGCCTCGCGGGCGCGATCCTGCTCCACGCCTTCTGGAACGGCTCGGCCGTCTTCACGGATTTCTTCTCGGTCTACCTCATGCTGCAGGTGCCGCTGTTCATCCTCTTCGTGATCGGCATCCTCGCCCTCCGCCGCGAGGAATCCCGGCTCACCCGCACGAGGCTCGGGGAGTATGCGGCCGCCGGGTGGTTCACTCCGCAGGAGGTCGACATGCTGGCGACCCCCGCCGGGCGCAAGGCGGGCCTCAACTGGGCCCGGACGCTCCAGGGCGACCGCACGCCGGTGATGAAGAGGTTCATTGCGGATGCCACGTCCCTCGCGATGGCGCGCCAGCGCGCCGTCACCGGCCGCGACCCGCGCGCCGGCGAGGAGGAGCGAGAGCTGCTCGGCCGGACGGCCGCCGCCCGGCAGGCACTGCTGTCGCGCTAGCAAAACTCAGCGCTCGGTGCCGCGGCGATGCCTGCGTGTCTACCGAGCGCTGAGCTGGTCCTGACACCAGGGTGCTATACCGCGCGAGTGGGCGTCAACCCCCCCCCGTCGGCGCGTCGGTCCGATGCGCCCGCGCCTTTGACCCGCCCCGCCCCGTCGGGTTGGATGGACTCATGACTGATGACCGCACCAAGCCCGACATCGACGCTCCCGTGGGTCCTGCGCCCGACGAGCTCGTCATCCGCGATGTGATCGTGGGCGAAGGCGCCGAGGCGAAGCCCGGCGACACCGTGACCGTCCACTACGTGGGCGTGGAGTACGAGTCGGGCGAGGAGTTCGACTCGTCCTGGAACCGTGGCGAGAGCATCCAGTTCCCCCTCCGCGGCCTGATCCAGGGCTGGCAGGACGGCATCCCGGGCATGAAGGTCGGCGGCCGCCGCGAGCTCGTCATCCCGCCGGACCTGGCCTACGGCCCTGCCGGTGGCCACTTCCTCGGCGGCAAGACCCTGATCTTCGTGATCGACCTGATCTCGGTCGGCTAGAGCGAGCGAGAGACGATCCGGGGGGCGGATGCTGCGGCATCCGCCCCTTCTTCGTTCACGGCGGGACGCGGGCGGCGTCGCAGGCGGTCCTGCGCGAGAAGGATGCCGAGGAAGACGACGAGGGCGCCGGCGGGCTCGTTCCAGCTGAGCTCTTCGCCGAGGATGAGCACGCCGAGCAGCACGCCGACGAGCGGCGTGATGTAGGTCACCGTCGAGGCGCGGGTCGGGCCCCACGCGCGGACCGTGTTCTGGTTCCAGATGTAGGCGACGCCGGTGCCGAGGCATCCGAGCAGGACGACGCTCGCCACGATCCAGGGATCGAGGGTGACCGGCGTGATGACGAGCACCGGACTCAGGACCACCATGATGGCCGCCGCGATGCCGATGTTGAGGAACGAGAACATCAGCGCGCTCATGCCCGAGTCGGAGACGAACCGGCGCATGTACGCCAGGCTGAAGCCGTAGCAGGCGGTGGCGCCGAGGATCGCGAACTGTGCGACGAGGCCCTGCGAGAAGTCGAGGCCCTGCCACGGCGCGATGATGACGACCACGCCGAGGATGCCGAGCACGATGCCGGCGACCTGGACCGGCTTGAGCTTCTCGACGCGGAAGAGGAGTCCGGCCATCACCGCGGTCATGATGGGCGTCGTCGCGTTGTAGATGCTCGCGAGTCCCGACGTGACGTGCTGCTGCGCCCACGAGAACAGCAGGAACGGGACGACACAGAACGACACGGCGAGAACCGTCATGTGCCCCCACACCACCGGCCGGCGGGGGAGCGCCTCGCGCCGGATCAGCACGAAGAGACCGAGGGTGAGCGCGCCGAGGACGAGGCGCGACCAGGCGACCTGCGCGGGCGAGAGGCCCCCGAGCGCGACTTTCATGAAGAGGAAGCTCGACCCCCAGATGATGCCGGTCAGCACGAACCCGATCGCGACCGACAGCTGCACCCTTTTCGGGGCGCGTGCGGGAAGGGTGGGATCGGTGGGAGTCACGCGGCGACTCTAGCCCCGGCATCCGACGTCCTGAGCGGATCCAGGATGCGACGTCCGAAATCCGCCGATGAGTGGCCGGAAGGGTGCACGTCCGGCGGTCGTCGAATGAATTTGTATTCACGGGAATAGATGAAGAAGACTCGAGCGTTGACACCCGTAAGCCGCCGGTACCGTGCCGGCCCCCAGACGAAGGACACCAGCCTCATGACCGACACCCTCTCGAAGATCGACGTTCCGGGCTACCGCGCAGGCACGTGGGTGCTCGACCCCGCTCACAGCGAGGTCGGATTCACCGTGCGCCACATGATGATCTCGAAGGTGCGCGGCCACTTCGCGATGAAGAGCGCGACGCTGATCGCCCCCGAGAACCCGCTCGACGCCAAGGTCGAGGCGCACGTCGACGCCACATCGCTCGACACCAAGGATGCGGGCCGTGACGCCCACCTTCGCTCCGCCGACTTCTTCGACGTCGAGACCTACCCGTCGATCGACTTCGTCTCGACGGGCGTGCGCGTCGAGGAGGGCCAGATGCTCGTCGACGGCGACCTCACGATCCGCGGCGTGACCAAGCCGGTCACGTTCGACTTCGACTTCGGCGGCTTCGGCGCCGACCCGTGGGGCAACTACAAGGCCGGTGCGACGGCGACCACCGTGATCAACCGCGAGGACTTCGGACTCACCTGGAACGCGGCCCTCGAGACCGGCGGCGTGCTCGTCGGCAAGGACGTCGCGATCACGCTCGACCTGCAGGGCGCGCTCCAGCAGGACTGACAACGCAAGACGGAGAGCGGATGCCTCGGCCCCCGGGCCTCGAGGCATCCGCTCTTCGTCGTCTCACGGGACGGGATTCTCGGCGTCGTACGCGCGGAAGCGCGGGCTGAGCCGCACGAGGAGTGAGACCAGTCCGATGATGACGAAGCCCCCGAGGAGCGGCGGGAACCACAGAGCCGTGAGCGTCGCAAGCGTGCCGGCGTAGAGCGCGCCGACGCGCGGACCGCCGGCCACGACGACGATGAAGATGCCCTGCAGGCGTCCGCGGATCGCGTCGGGCACGGCTGCCTGCACCATCGTGTTGCGGTAGATCGAGCTGACGTTGTCGGAGGCGCCCGAGACGGCGAGGCACACGGCCGCGAGGACGATGAGCGGGACGTTCGGCGAGGCCGGGCCGACGGTCTCGGGCGCGAACACCCCCAGTGCGGCGAGTCCGAGCACGGCGCCGAGGCCGGCGATCGAGACGCCGTAGACCTGAATCGAGCGTTCGATGCCGAGCCCCTGCCGACGCACGCGCCCGATCGGGCCCGAGAAGAGGCTGGACAGGAAGGCGCCCGCGGCGATGGAGGCCGTGAGGAGTCCCGTCGTGATGGGGCCTCCGCCGAGGAGCACCGCTCCGATCGCCGGGAAGAGTGCGAGCGGCTGGCCGAAGGTCATCGCCGTGATGTCGAGGATGAACTGCAGCCGGATGTTCGCCGCCTTCTTGAGGAAGCGCGCACCGTCGCGAAGAGACTCCAGCCCCGGCCGCACGACCTCGCCCTCGGGCCGGATGGACGGAAGCGTCCACAGGCCGAGGAACAGCGAGGTCATGAGCACGACGTCGAGCGAGTAGGTCCACGCGTAGCCGGCGAACGCGACGAGCACGCCCGCGAGCGCGGGCCCGACCATGACCATGATGCCGACCGTGATCCCGCCGAGCGCGGAGGCGGCGGGCAGCAGCTCGCGGGGGAGCAGGCGAGGCACGATGGCCTGCCGCGTGGCGAGCACGATGGAGTTCGCCGACGAATTGACGATGCTGAGCGCGTAGAGCCACCACACCGTCTCGAGCTGCCCCCATGCGAGCACCGCGAGGAGGAGCGTCGAGGCGAAGGTGACGGATGCCGCGATCAGCGCCACGCGCCGCCGATCGAAGGCATCCGCGAGCATGCCGCCGTACAGGCCGGCGAAGATCATGGGCACGAGACCCGCCACCGCGATCATCGACACGGCGAACGTCGATTGCGTGAGGTCGTACATGTGGAGCATGACCGCGACGATGGTCAGCTGGCCGCCGAGGCCCGCGAGCGTCGAGCCGATCCACATGCGCGTGAACGCGGGGCTCACCCGGAACGGGGTCAGGTCGATGAAGTGGTCGCGGCGGAGCCGAGGCATCCGGCGGGGCTTGTCAGTCGTCATGACGGATCCTCGCAGCGCACTCTTTCGAGGCTACCGCCGCTGGGATCGGGCCGGCTTCGCCGAGCCCCCGCGGGTTCCTGAGCTTGTCGAAGGGCTGGTAGACTCTTGAGGTTGCCGTTGGATCGGCCGCGGAGAAAGAGAGCTCGCACATCGGGTGACGGGCACCGCGCAACAAGGAGAGAGGGGATCACCTATGGCACTGGAAGCAGACGTCAAGAAGGCGATCATCGAAGAGTACGCGACGCACCCCGGTGACACCGGATCCCCCGAGGTGCAGGTCGCGATGCTGACGCAGCGCATCAAGGACCTCACCGAGCACCTCAAGGAGCACAAGCACGACCACCACTCGCGTCGTGGGCTGTTCCTGCTCGTCGGTCAGCGCCGCCGTCTCCTGGGCTACCTCCAGGACATCGACATCAACCGTTACCGCTCGCTCATCGAGCGCCTCGGCCTCCGTCGATAAGGCAGAGCGAACCAGCGTTCAATCGCGCAAAACATTCTTGAGAAGGCCTCCCCACGGTGTGGGGAGGCCTTCATCGTTCCCGCGGCGCTGCGCCCCGGCATCCATGTCCCAATTCTGGCCGCTCAGCGAAGCGCAGAGCGGCCAGATTCGGGACATGCAGGAACTTCGGGACATTCGAGGCCGGGCCACAGCATCCGTGTCCCGAAAGGGGCCGCTCAGCGAAGCGCAGAGCGGCCAGATTCGGGACATGCAAGAACTTCGGGACATTCGAGGCCGGGCCACAGCATCCGTGTCCCGAAAGGGGCCGCTCAGCGAAGCGCAGAGCGGCCAGATTCGGGACATGCAAGGGGAGTCGGGGGCGAGAACCTCAGACGGATGCCGCGGCCCGCGCCGCGAGCAGGTCGGCGTGGTGGATCTCGGCCACGTCGGGGTGCGCGCGCAGGCGCGACTTCAGCGCGTTCTGGCCGTACAGCGAGTGGATCGGGTTCGTCGGGTCCTGCGTCACGCCACGCGCCTGCGCGGCGAGCTCGGCCGGCAGCTCGATGATCGGCAGCTGCGTGTCGAGGGCCGGGTTGAAGAAGAACGGCACCGAGATGCGGTCGTCGGGGTAGGCCGGCGAGATCACGCGGTGGTTCGTCGCGATGAGATAGCCCTGCGTCGCGTACTCCAGGAGCTCACCGATGTTGACGACGAAGGCGCCGGGGACGGGCGGCGCGTCGACCCACTGCCCGTCGCGCTCGACCTGTAGACCGCCCTTGCCGGGCTCGATCCAGAGGAGGGTCAGGACGCCCGAGTCCTTGTGGGCGCCGACGCCCTGCTGCGGCGTGGGGTCCTCCTTGCCGGGGTAGCGGATGATCTTGATGAGAGTCGAGGGCTCGCCGAAGTGATCGTCGAAGTACGACTCCTCGGCCCCCAGCGAGAGAGCCCACGCCCGCAGGAGCTTGCGCGCGACGATCGAGAGCTGCGCGTGCCACTCGGCGACGACGTCGCGCAGCTCGGGCTGTGCGGCGGGCCAGAGATTCGGTCCGATCAGCCGTGCGAAGTCCGGGGCATCCGCATCGGTGATCGCCTCCCGCTCGGGCCCGATGTCGATCTGCTCGCGCCAGTCGACCTTGCCCTGCGTGCGCTCGCCGCCGACTCGCGTGTACCCGCGGAAGTGCGGGCTCTTGACGTTCTCGATGGCGAGCTTCTCCTCCTCGGGGAGCGCGAAGAAGTCTCGCGCCGCGGTGTGGAGCCGTCGCTCGAGCTCGGGTGTGACACCCGAGCCCGTGAGGTAGAAGAAGCCCACGTCGTGGGTGGCGGCGCGCAGCTCGTCGCGGAACCGCGCAGCCGCGTCGGGGCCCTGGTCGAGCAGAGACAGGTCGAGGATGGGGAGGTTCAGCTCGCTCATGCCCCGAGGCTAGGCGGGGGCGCGGCATCCGTCGTCGTTTGTTGCCGACCGTTACCGCTCCCGCGATCTCATCCGGCGGGCGATTCCCGACGCGCCTGCCGGGCCGCCCGGAGCCGTCGGCGGTCCTCGTCGGTCGAGGCCGCTGCGGCCTCGAGCGCTTCCCGCGAGTCGCGCGCGAGGACGACGAAGCAGGCGCCCACGACGATGGCGGTGACCCCCGACACGCCGATCCCGGCCGTCGACGACAGCACGTTGGCGACCACCGTGAGGATCGCGAACGCGAGGACGACCAGGCGGAAGCCGCGCGGGAGCAGGGGATTGCGCCATGTCGCGACGACGAATGCGATCGTGAGCGCGCTGCCGACGAGGCTCGTGATCAGGAGGACGGCCTGCCACGAGCTCTCGCCGGTGAGGCCGAGCATCACGATGAGAGCGAGCATCACGAGGAAGGTCAGCGAGAGGCCATACAGCACGACGGCCATGCCGGGACCGTGGTGCGGGAATCCGGCGTAGGCGAAGACGAAGAAGGTCGCGGCGAGGCACGCGTAGTAGACGACGAAGGCGAACAGCGTCGCGATCGCGAGTTCGAACGACAGCGGCGAGGTCCATTCGCCGAAGGATGCCGCGATCCCGCCGACGATGAGCAGTGCGCCCGCGAGGGTCATCGACGGCGAGCGGCGTCCTGTCGCCGCCGGCGCCGACGGGGGCGGAGCCTGGACAGGTTCCGCGGCGGGACGCCGCAGCTCGGTCCAGGAACGGCCGTTCCAGAAGCGGAGCTGTTCATCGGGGTCCGCCGGGTCGGGGAACCAGCCGGCGGGCGCGGCCGTCCGATGGGGTCGGGGCCGCTGCGCGGCCTGATCCGGGTCATCGGTCATCTGTCGCCGCCTCGTCCGGTCCGACGCGAGGGGTATGCGGCCAGTCTGCACCGACGGTGAAACGCCTGTCGAGGTCTGGACAGCAGGCGCGTGCCATTGCCGCGCGCCCGGACCGAAGCCCCGGCGGGGGATCAGCCGTTCTGCCTCGGGTCGGCGTGCCGTGGTCCGGCGGGCCGCGGGATCTCGCGCGGACGTCGGGACCCGGTCGGGTCCGACCGATGACCCTCACGACGCGCGAGCGTCGGATCGGCGAACAGCCACCCCGGGCGCGGCTCGATGAGCGGCCGGAACACGGTGCGCACGGGCTTCGTCGCGAGGCCGACCGCAATGAGCACCGAAGCGACCATGACGATCGGCAGCCAGAGCCACGTGGGTTCGAGGCCCCGGAGCAGTCCCGACTCGCGAAACGGATAAAGCACGAACGAGTGGAGGAGATAGACGTACATCGTGTACTGCCCGAAGTGCGTCCACCAGTGCGAGCCCCGCGGCACGAGAGCGAAGAACGCCGCCGACAGGACCACCGCGACGATCATGAGCGCCAGGCGCACCCCACCTGCCCACCACTGCGTGCCGCCGAGGGCCGAGTAGTTGTCGTCGTAGAAGAGCCACTCCTTGAGCTGCATCGCGCGCCAGTCGTCGACGAAGAACCACGCCGAGAATCCTGCGGCGGCGAGCAGCGCGATCGAGGCCGCGAACACCCACCACTGGCGCCGGGCCAGCAGACCGAAGCGATCGATGATCCGATGTTCGTTGAGCCACCAGCCGAGCGTGAAGAACGGCAGGAGCCCGAGTGTGCGCGAGAGCGACAGCGTCGAGTCGATGTTGGGGAAGTAGCCCGCGCTGATCGAGATGACGACGGTCCACAGCAGGGGCCAGCGCAGGAGGGCGAGGTAGGGCAGCACGAGCCGGAACATCCCGAGCGCGAGCAGGAACCAGAGCGTCCACGACGGCTTCGTGAGGTTCGGCGAGGCGCTGCCTTCCACGATCCACTTCGTGAGCGTCCACAGCGCTTCGAAGATGACGTAGGGCACGAGGATGTCGGTGATGACGCGGGCCATCTGGCGGCGGGTGGGCGAGCCCCCCTTCGAGAAGTACCCCGAGATGATCGCGAACGCCGGCATATGGAAGGCGTAGATGAGCAGGTAGAGGCTCAGTGCTATGTCGGAGTCGTACGTCAGCCGCTGGGTCGCATGGCCCAGCACGACGAGCACGATGCATGCGAAGCGCGCGTTGTCCCAGAACGGCACGCGGCGCTTCGCCCGTTGCACTCCGACTGCCCCCGTCGCCGGCGGAGCGGGGGAGGAGGATGCCGCGGCAGCGGTCGGGGCGCTCGAATCAGTCATGGCGGGCGAACGCCACCCTATCCCGCGGGCCCCCGTCGCGCCCTCAACACCCGCCGGACGCGGAACTGCTCGACGGCCCTTTTCGGCGGTAGTCTCTTCGGCGCCATGACGACGATCGACGACGCACTCGAGCGCGATCGGGCGATCCCCGATCTGGATTGGCGCGCCTTCCCGGAGGGCACCGTCCGTGACCTCTTCACGGCTCCGAGCGGCACTCTGGCGCGCGTGACGCTCGGCGAGCCCGTCAAGGGACGCGTCATCCTGCTCCCGGGGGTGACGGGGTCGAAGGAGGACTTCACCCTCATGCTCCCGCTCCTCGCCGATGCGGGGTACCGCGTCGAGTCCTACGATCTGGCGGGGCAGTACGAGTCCGCGGGGGCGGGGCCCGAGAACCTCTCCCCGGCGCGGGTCCGCTACGACTACGACCTCTTCGTCGACGACCTGTACGCCGTGCTGGAGTCGGCCCCCGGTCCCGCCCACGTCCTCGGCTACTCCTTCGCCGGGCTCGTCGCGCAGCTGGCTCTCGCCCGCCGCCCCGAGCTCTTCGCGAGCCTCACGCTGCTGTCGGTGCCGCCCGCGACGGGGCAGGTCTTCCGCGGCGTCAAGCGCATCGGCCGCTTCAGCGGCGTCACGTCGGCGCGGCAGGGCGCGGCGCTCCTGCTCTGGGGCATCCGGAACAACCTCAACCGCGTGCCGCCCCGGCGTCTGGCGTTCGTGCGCGAGCGCTTCGCGCTGACGCGTCGATCGAGCATCGACGACATCGTGGGCCTCATGATGGCGACGCCGAGCTTCGCGCCGGCCGTGCGCGAGGCATCCATCCCGAAGCTCGTCGCCGTGGGCGCGCACGACCTGTGGCCGATCGAGCAGTATTCGTCCTATGCGCGGCGGATCGGCGCGCAGCTCGCGGTCTACGCGACAGGTCACAGCCCGTGCGAGACGGCCCCGCATCAGCTCGTGCGGGACATGCTGCGGCTGTTCGCGAGCGCCTGATCCATGCCCTCTCACAGGGCTCCAGCAGGCGTCGGGAATAACCTGGCGGCGCATACGTTGCACGAGATACATTCACTTGCATAGAAACGGATGCCACGAGCATCCGGGAAGCGGGAAGAGATCGTGAGCGAGACCACAACGTGGCCCGGTATGCAGTTCGGCATCTTCACGGTGAGCGACATCACCCAGGACCCGACCGACGGCACCACCCCCAGTGAGGCGGAGAAGATCCGCAACACCATCGCCATCGCGAAGCACGCGGAGGAGGTCGGTCTCGACGTCGTCGCCATCGGCGAGCACCACAACCCGCCGTTCTGGTCGTCGTCGCCCACGACGACCCTCGCGTACATCGCGGCCCAGACCGAGCGGCTCATCCTCTCGACCGCCACGACGCTCATCACGACGAACGACCCGGTGAAGATCGCCGAGGACTTCGCGATGCTCCAGCACGTCTCGGGCGGTCGCGCCGACGTCATGCTCGGCCGCGGCAACACCGGTCCGGTGTACCCGTGGTTCGGCAAGGACATCCGTCAGGGCCTGCCGCTCGCGATCGAGAACTACAACCTGCTCCACCGTCTGTGGCGTGAGGACGTCGTGGACTGGGAGGGCAAGTTCCGCACCCCGCTGCAGGGCTTCACCTCGACGCCCCGCCCGCTCGACGGCGTCGCGCCTTTCGTCTGGCACGGCTCCATCCGAACGCCCGAGATCGCCGAGCAGGCCGCCTACTACGGCGACGGCTTCTTCGCGAACAACATCTTCTGGCCCAAGGAGCACTACCAGCGGCTCATCGCCCTGTACCGCCAGCGCTATGCCCACTACGGACACGGCACGCCCGAGCAGGCGATCGTGGGTCTCGGCGGCCAGGTGTTCATGGCGGCGAAGTCGCAGGACGCGGTCAACCAGTTCCGCCCGTACTTCGACAACGCGCCCGTCTACGGTCACGGCCCGAGCCTCGAGGACTTCAGCGAGATGACCCCGCTCACGGTGGGCTCCCCGCAGCAGGTCATCGATCGGTACGCCGCGATGCGGGACTACTACGGCGACTACCAGCGCCAGCTCTTCCTCATCGACCACGCGGGACTCCCGCTCAAGACGGTGCTCGAGCAGCTCGACATCCTGGGCGGCGAGGTCGTGCCGGTGCTCCGCAAGGAGCTGGCGAAGAACCGTCCGGCGGAGGTTCCGGATGCCCCGACCCACGCGAACCTCGTGGCGAAGGCCTACGGCGGCGAGGCCCCTCGTGAGGCTCGTCCCAACGCCAACCGCGGCGACAACCTGACCGTGGGCTCGCCCTATCAGGACACGCCGGCCCCCGCGGGCGCCGCGTTCGGACTCAGCCGGAAGGAGGCCTGAGATGACCACGGCACGCCGTCTCGCCGTCGTCTCGGCGGGACTGTCGAACCCCTCGTCCACCCGCATGCTGGCCGACCGGCTGTCCGCCGCCACGGTCGCCGCTCTGCAGAAGCAGAACGGTCCCGATGGCCAGCCCCTCGAGGTGGAGGTCGACGTCTTTGAGCTGCGCGACTACGCGCACGACATCACGAACAACCTCCTGACGGGCTTCGCGCCTCCGGCTCTCGAGTCGATGGTCAACGCGGTCGTCTCAGCGGACGCGCTCATCGCAGTGACGCCGATCTTCTCCACGAGCTACTCGGGCCTCTTCAAGTCGTTCATCGACATCCTCGATCCGGACGCCCTGACGGGGAAGCCCGTGCTCATCGGCGCGAACGCCGGCACGCCGCGGCACTCGCTCGCGATCGACTACGCCATCCGCCCGCTCTTCACGTACCTCCACGCCGAGCCCGTCTCGACCGGTGTGTTCGCGGCGTCGAGCGACTGGGGCGGATCGGGCGACCAGGTGGCTCCGCTCGGAGAGCGCATCGAGCGCGGCGCGCGTGAGCTCGCCGAAGCCGTCGCGCGGCGGGCGCCCGAGGCATCCGTCGACCCGTTCGATCCGTCGAGCTACCTCGGTGAGGGCCGCTCGTTCGGCCACCTCCTCGGCGGCCTCGCGGGGGAGTAGCGGCTACCCCAGGTCGATGTCGGACGGCGCGTCCAGCGGCACCCATGCCGCGGGGCGCGCCGTTTCTCTCGCGGTCAGCACGTCGGCCTCCACGAGGGCGCCGAGGTCGACGCCCGCGAGCGGCTCGATGTCGGCGATCGGCACCTGGAACGTGCGGAAGGCGCCGAGCGGCGGAACCGCCCGCTGCATCGCCGCATCGAGGAGCTGGGTCTGGTCGAGCACGAACCCGGCCGCGGCGAGCACGCCGTCGGACCCGGGCGACCACGCGGCGACCTTCCAGAACCTTCGCGGGATGCGGATGCCGCGGTACGGCGGGTCGTCGGGGGCGAGGACGGGCGCCGTGAAGACCGAGATGCGCTGATCGGTGGCGTCGGCGTAGGTGAGGACGTGGTCCTCGAGCCCGAGCCAGAGCTCCTTGGACTGGTTGAAGCCGGCCGCCTGGGGCGCCGCGTTCGTGTAGAAGAAGGTGGCCGCCGTGGCCTCGCGGGCCTCGGCCACCGTTCCCCAGCCGGGGTCGCGCCGGCGGACGAGATGGCCGCGGTCGAGGTCGTTGTCGGTGTAGACGCCCGGGCCCGCCTGTTCGCCGGCCGGGATGCGGTCGTCCAGGTCCCACATGCCGCGGCGCTCGAGGTCGTGCAGCGTCGCCCCGTCGATGTTGACGCCGGTCACGACCGCGAACCTCCGCGACGGCTCGAGCACCACCGTGAACCGCGGATAGCGGAGCTCGCGCACCTCCTCGTCGCCGAGCGTCATGGGGAGGGGCAGCGGGATGCCGAGGAAGTCGTCGTCGTATCCGGTCCAGTCATCGCTCGGCTCGGCCATGCCTCCATCCTGGCGTGCCCCGGTGACACGGCGGTGAACCACCCGGGGGGCAGGATGGACCACGTGGACGAACCCGTTGTCAAGACCAAGCCCGGTGCACCGCCGCTCTTCTTCGAGGCGGAAGCGGCCGGCCTCCAGTGGCTGGCGGCGGCGGAGGCATCCGGGGGCGTCCGCATCGCGCGCGTCCTCGACGTGGCACCCGGGATGATCGCGCTCGAGCGGATCGGGGGCGGCAGACCGGATGCAGCGGCCGCGGCGGCATTCGGACGCGCCCTCGCCGCGACGCACGACGCCGGGGCTGCGGCGTTCGGCGCACCGCCCGACGGCTGGAGCGGACCGCTGTTCATCGGGCGCCTTCCTCAGCCGGCCGCGCGTGAGGAGTCGTGGGGCGTCTTCTACGCCCGTGACCGCGTGCTTCCCTTCCTCGACCCGGCGGTCACGGCCGGAAATCTGTCGGCCGGTGACGCCGCCCTCGTGCGCGAGGCATGCGCGCTCATCGCCCAGGGAGCCTTCGACGATGAGGAGACGCCCGCACGGCTGCACGGCGACCTGTGGAACGGCAATGTGCTGTGGTCGCCGGAAGGTGTGGTGCTCATCGACCCGGCCGCGCACGGCGGTCACCGCGAGACCGACCTCGCGATGCTGCAGCTCTTCGGCTGCCGGTTCCTCGACGTCGTGCTCGACGCGTACGACGCGGCTCACCCACTCCGGCCGGGATGGCGCATGCGCCTGCCGGTCCATCAGCTGCACCCGCTCGCGGTGCACGCCGTCGGGCATGGCCCGTCCTACGGCCGGGCGCTCGTCGACGCAGCGCGCCAGGTGCTCGCGCTCGGGTGACCGCAGCCCGAGCCTCGGCCCCCGCCTGCCTGCTCGGGGTCAGGTCCGCCAGCGGTACTCGGTCTGGGGGCGCCCGGGCGTGCCGTAGCGAGGAGAGCGTTCGACCCGGCCGGCATCGACGAGGTGCTCGAGGTACCGGCGGGCCGCGACGCGTGACATCCCGAGACGGTCGCCCGCCTCGCTCGCCGTCAGCGCCCCCTCCTCGCGCACGGCTCCGCTCACGCGCTCGAGGCTCTCGGGGAGAGCCCCTTGGGCAGCTCGGCATGCCCGGCGGGGCGCATGGCGCCGAGCATGGCGTCGATCTCGGCCTGCGTGGCGGGGCCCGAGGCATCCATCGCCCGTTGCCGGAACTCGCGGTACTGCTCCAGCCGCTCGCGGAAGACGGCGAAAGAGAACGGCTTGACGAGATACTGGGCGACGCCGAGCGAGGCCATCTGCCGCACGACGTCGGCGTCCCGCACGCCCGTCACGGCGATGACGTCGACGTCTGTGGCGTGCGCCCGCACGTGGCGGAGGACGTCGAGACCCGTTCCGTCCGGCATCGTCATGTCGAGGAGCACGAGGTCGATGCCGCCGGCCGGCGGCGACTCGAGGAGCGCCGTCACGGCGGCTCGCGCCCCCGTGCACTCGGCCGCGACCTCGAACCCGTCGAGACGCGCGAGATACGAGCGGTGCAGCTCGAGCGTCAGCGCATCGTCGTCCACAAGCAGCACCGAGATCACCGACGTCTCCTCGGCAGCGTGACCCGGAAGGCGGTGGGGGATGCCTCGACCTCGATGGTGCCGCCCGCGCCCTCGACGATCGACTTGACCAGGGCGAGCCCCACGCCGCGCCCGGCGGCGTCGGCGGGCTTCGTCGAGAAGCCGTGCTCCCAGACGCGGTCGGCGAGCTCGGGCGGGATGCCGGCGCCGCTGTCGGAGACGACGATCGACAGCGCCCCGCCGGCCGCGGGCGCGAGCTCCACGCGCACCCATCGCGGCTCCACACCGGACGCCGCCGCGTCGAGGGCGTTGTCGATGAGGTTGCCGACGACCGAGACGGCATCGACAGGGGCGAGCGTGCTCCGCGGTGCGGCGGGGTCGATGTCGACGATCCAGTCGATGCCGCGCTCGCGTGCCTGCGACGCCTTGCCGAGGATCAGCGCGCCGACCGTCGGGTCGCCGTCGCGTCGCGCCGTCACCTGGTCGACGAGGGTCTGACTCTGGCGCGAGGTCTCGGTCAGGATCTCGATCGCCTCTTCGGTGCGGCCCAGCTCGAGGAGTGCGACGGCCGTGTGCATGCGGTTGCCGTGCTCGTGCGTCTGAGCCCTCAGGGCCTCGCCCAGCGTCCGCACCGATTCGTACGACGACACTGCGTCGCGCACGCTCCCGGCGGGGAGGTCGCCCGTCACGCGTTTCGTCACCCGTCCCGCGGCCCACGCACCGACGAACCCCGCCGCGACGACGGCGAGCGCGATGACGATCGCGAAGGGCAGCCGGGGGAAGAAGGCCGACGACAGGGACTGGACGGTCACGCCGACCGACGCCCAGCCGACGAGCCGTCCGCCGACCTCGACGGGAGCGATCGTGCGCACCGAGGGGCCGAGCGTCCCGGTGAACTCCTCGGTCAGCGTCTGCGGAGCGGCGGGGATCGTCCCGATGTAGTGCCGTCCGATCTCGTCGCGGTCGCGGTGCGTCACGCGGATCCCGTCCGGCGTCATGATCGTGATGAAGTCGACCCCGGTCGCGGCCATGAGCCGCTCGGCATAGGGCTGCAGCTCGTCGGACGCGTCGCCGGAGGACAGCGCCGTGCCCACGGCATCCGTCGCGGCGATCGTCTCGGCGAGCGCCCGTGTGACGCGCTCTGCCTCGGCTCGCACGGCGCGCTGCGCCTCGAAGACGAGGAGGAGTGCGACGACGGTCCCGACGATGACGACCGCCCCGAGCAGCACGAGGAAGACGCGCGAAGCCGCGCTCGTCGTCCCTCGCCGACCCGCCATCGCGTCGCTCCTCTCGAGCTGCCGTGCGTCCATCCGACCACACGAACCGCTTCCGCGGACCACGCTCGCCGGGACCAATACGACCACAACTCCGCGCCGTGTCGAGCGGCGCGCACTCTGGCATGACCGCCATGGTGGCGGCATCCGGCGACGGAGTTCACCCAGGAGGCGACGATGGCTCTTTCGACTCGAACGACATCCTTCAAACTGCCCGGCTACAACTGGCGGCGCGGCAAGCAGGCGTGGGACAAGCACACGTGGCTGTACCTCGCGGTCATCGCCGCGGTCGTGCTCGGCGCGACGGTCGGACTCGTCTGGCCCGAGGTCGGCGTCGCCCTGAAGCCGCTGGGCACCGCCTTCGTGGCCCTGATCAAGATGATGATCGCGCCGATCATCTTCTGCACGATCGTGGTGGGGGTCGGCTCGATCGCGAAGGCCGCGACGGTCGGCAAGATCGGTGGCCTCGCGCTGCTGTACTTCATGGTCATGTCGACGTTCGCCCTCGCCATCGGCCTCGTCGTCGGCAACGTGCTCCACCCCGGCGAGGGCCTCAACATGGCGAACTCGACCTACGAGGCGACGGCCGAGGCCCAGACGACGGAGGAGTTCCTCCTCGGCATCATCCCCCTGACGTTCTTCTCCGCCTTCACCGGTGAGAGCGTGCTGCAGGTGCTCTTCATCGCCCTCCTCGTCGGCTTCGCTCTGCAGGGCATGGGCGAGAAGGGCCAGCCCATCATGAACGCCGTGAAGCACCTGCAGGCGCTCGTGTTCCGGATCCTCGGCATGATCCTCTGGCTCGCGCCGATCGGCGCCTTCGGAGCGATCGCGGCGGTCGTCGGCGCGACGGGGGTCTCGGCGATCTGGAGCCTCGGCCTGTTGATGTTCGCGTTCTACGTGACGTGCTTCGTCTTCATCGTCGGAATCCTCGGCACTCTGCTCTTCGCGGTGACGCGGATCAACATCTTCTCGCTCATCAAGTACCTCGCGCGGGAGTACCTGCTGATCGTCGGCACCTCGTCGTCGGAGTCGGCGCTGCCCCGCCTCATCGCGAAGATGGAGCACCTCGGCGTATCGAAGCCCGTCGTCGGCATCACGGTGCCGACCGGCTACTCGTTCAACCTCGACGGCACGGCGATCTACCTGACGATGGCGTCGCTGTTCATCGCCTCGGGGATGGGGGCGCCGATGTCGATCCCGGAGCAGATCGGGCTGCTCGTCTTCATGATCATCGCCTCGAAGGGCGCCGCGGGCGTCACGGGGGCCGGCCTCGCGACCCTCGCCGGGGGCCTCCAGGCGTATCGCCCCGACCTCGTCAACGGCGTGGGCGTCATCGTCGGGATCGACCGGTTCATGTCCGAGGGCCGCGCCGTCACCAACTTCACGGGGAACGCCGTGGCGACGGTGCTCATCGGCACCTGGACGAAGGAGTTCGACGCCGGCCGGGCCCGCCGTGTGCTGAGCGGCGAGCTGCCGTTCGACGAGACCACCATGGTCGGCGACCACGACGGCATGTCCCCGGCCCCCGACGCCGTCGGCACGCAGGGCCTCGAAGAGGCCGCGATCACCGAGGCGGCGGCAAAGGAGGAGCGGGCGCGGGCGCGCGAGGCATCCGTCACCCGCTGATCAGCACGACGACACGGGGCCGACCGCGCGAGCGGCGGCCCCGTGCCATGTCGTCAGGGCTCGATCTCTCCGGACTCGATAGCGGCCTCGCGCTCCTCGTCGAGGAGCGGATCCGCGTCATCCTCGACCGCCTCCAGGGGGTCCAGCGTCGCCGGGGGCAGCTCGAGCTCGTCCTCGTCGTCGATCGGCACTTCCCGTTCGTCGTCGGGCACGCGTTCGCGGAAGTCGCTCATGTCACTCCTCGCCGTACGGCGGAAGGTCATCCGCCGGCAGCACGTCCGTGAGGAGCGCGGCCTCCGCCTCGCCCTCGATCACGTCGTCCTGCCGTTCGTCGGTACGGTCGGCGGATGCCTCGGCGATGCCGCCGTCGGGATCTGAGACGTCGGAGTCACCCGGCCGTCCTGCGAGGTCGGGGAGCTTCTCGGCCTCTTCGTCGATGCTGTGAAAGGTGGGGTCGAAGACCATCGCCTTGCTCCTCTCAAGCGTTCGTGAGGGTCAACCGCTCTTGCGACGGAACTCCCGCTTCGTGACGGCGCCGTGCGTGCCGTGGACGGGCGAGTCGCCGTCCAGGTGGGCCTCGCCTTCGCGGTGCTGGGCGTTCTTCTTGTCGAGAGCCTCTTTGAATTTGCGCTTCATCTCGTCGGATGCCGCGGTCGCCGGCTTATCGTCGGTGCTCATGCCCCCACCCTAGGCGCGGGGGTGCCGAGCCGCCAGAGAAAGGCCGATCCGGGCCCGACTGCTAGGATCGACGAGGTTGCCCTGTGGCATCCGCTCAATTTCACACTGAGCTCATGGAGCAGGCCCGGCAGAAAGCTGGTCCCCTGTGGTGGGTTCCCGTCTCGGACGGTGATCTTCGACTGGTGGCCAGCGCAGGCGGACCTCGCGATCTCTTCGCGCGCCCATATCTGCCTGTTCCTGCTCCTTCGCACAACCTCGCGCTCGATTCGCGCGCGCGAGGCTAAACAAAGAAGGAGAGACCTCTTGGAAGGTCCTGAAATCACCGCCGCCGAAGCAGTCCTCGACAACGGACGCTTCGGCACCCGCACGGTCCGGTTCGAAACCGGACGCCTCGCCCAGCAGGCGCAGGGCGCCGTCGCCGCTTACCTCGACGAGGAGACGATGCTCCTCTCGGCCACGAGCGCGAGCAAGCAGCCCCGCGAGGGCTTCGACTTCTTCCCGCTGACGGTCGACGTCGAGGAGCGCTCGTACGCCGCCGGCAAGATCCCCGGCTCGTTCTTCCGCCGCGAGGGCCGCCCCTCGACCGAGGCGATCCTCGTCTGCCGTCTCATCGACCGCCCGCTGCGCCCCTCGTTCGTCGAGGGCCTGCGCAACGAGGTGCAGATCGTCGTGACCGTGCTGTCGATCACGCCGGGCGAGTTCTACGACGCGCTCGCGATCAACGCCGCCTCGGCGTCGACGCAGATCTCCGGCCTGCCGTTCTCGGGTCCGATCGCCGGTGTGCGCCTCGCGCTCGTGCCGGGGCACGGGGAGCACGCCGACCAGTGGGTCGCGTTCCCGAACGCCAAGGTCCTCGAGGAGGCCGTGTTCGACCTCATCGTCGCGGGCCGCGTGCTCGACGACGGTGACGTCGCGATCATGATGGTCGAGGCCGAGGCCACCGAGCACTCGTGGAACCTCATCAAGGCGGGCGCCACCAAGCCGAGCGAAGAGGTCGTCGCGCAGGGCCTCGAGGCCGCGAAGCCGTTCATCAAGCAGCTCGTCGAGGCGCAGAGCCAGCTCGCGCAGACCGCTGCGAAGGAGATCCAGTCGTACCCCGTATTCCTGCCCTACAGCCAGGAGACGTACGACTTCGTCGCGGGCCGTGCCTACGACGAGCTCGTCGGCGTCTACCAGATCGCCGACAAGCAGGAGCGTCAGAACGCCGACGACGCGATCAAGGACCGCGTCAAGGGCGAGCTCGTCGCCGCCGTCGAGGCGGGGGAGCTTCCCGCCGTCGCGACGATCGAGTTCTCCGCGGCATACAAGTCCGTGACGAAGAAGATCGTCCGCGGCCGCATCCTGTCCGACGGCGTCCGCATCGACGGCCGCGGGCTTGCGGACATCCGCCCGCTCGACGCCGAGGTGCAGGTCATCCCGCGCGTCCACGGCTCGGCGATCTTCCAGCGCGGTGAGACGCAGATCCTCGGCGTCACCACGCTGAACATGCTCAAGATGGAGCAGCAGATCGACTCGCTGTCGCCGGTCACGCACAAGCGCTACCTGCACCACTACAACTTCCCGCCGTACTCGACCGGTGAGACCGGCCGCGTGGGCAGCCCCAAGCGTCGCGAGATCGGGCACGGCTTCCTCGCCGAGCGCGCCCTCGTGCCGGTGCTGCCGGGCCGCGAGGAGTTCCCGTACGCGATCCGCCAGGTCTCCGAGGCGCTGAGCTCGAACGGCTCGACGTCGATGGGCTCGGTCTGCGCGTCGACCCTCTCGCTCCTCAACGCCGGTGTGCCCCTGCGCGCGCCGGTCGCGGGCATCGCGATGGGTCTCGTCTCCGACGAGGTCGACGGCCAGACGCGCTACGCCGCGCTGACCGACATCCTCGGCGCCGAGGACGCGCTCGGCGACATGGACTTCAAGGTGGCCGGCACGTCGGAGTTTGTCACGGCGATCCAGCTCGACACGAAGCTCGACGGCATCCCGTCGTCGGTGCTGTCCGCTGCGCTGCAGCAGGCTCACGACGCCCGCATCACGATCCTCGGCGTGCTCAACGCCGCGATCGACGGTCCGGACGAGATGGCCCCGACGGCTCCGCGCGTCATCAGCGTGCAGATCCCGGTCGACAAGATCGGCGAGCTCATCGGCCCCAAGGGCAAGACGATCAACGCGATCCAGGACGAGACCGGCGCCGACATCTCCATCGAGGAGGACGGCACCGTCTACATCGGCGCCGTCGACGGCCCGTCGGCCGAGGCCGCGCGCGCGCAGGTCAACGCGATCGCCAACCCCACCAACCCCGAGGTCGGCGAGCAGTTCCTCGGAACCGTCGTCAAGATCGCGACGTTCGGTGCGTTCATCTCGCTCCTTCCCGGCAAGGACGGCCTGCTGCACGTCAGCGAGGTCCGCAAGCTCGCCGGCGGGAAGCGGGTCGAGAACGTCGACGACGTCCTCTCGGTCGGTCAGAAGCTCCTCGTGCGCATCACGAAGATCGACGACCGCGGCAAGCTGTCGCTCGAGCCCGTGCTCGAAGAGGCCGCCGACCAGGAGGGTCGTGCCGCAGCCAGCGAGGGCCCCGAGGCTCCCGCCGAAGGCTGAGAATCGCCGGGCGACGGATGCTGCCGCCCGATCGTTGTCCGGATGCCCGTCCCTTCTCCGGAAGGGGCGGGCATCTGCCGTCGCACGGCGCGATGTCCGCCGAACGGCGGACTGGGAGCGTTCCCGCGCGTCTTCGTGATGAAAGCGTTATGCAATGTTCGCCGACAGGTCGCCTCATTGGCGTGTTCTGTCCGCTGCCTGGCCTACCCTCTAAGTACCGCGCCGGGGGGTGCGGAAGAAGCGATCACGAAGATCTCCTCTTGGAATCCTCGTGAGGGGGTGGCACATGTCTCTCTTCGGCGTTGGCTCGAGCGTCTCCTCGGCGAGCCCTGAGACGAAGGTCGCCAACGTCCCCGCGACGCATCCGTCGGCTCCGATCCCGGTGCAGGGGCCGCCGCTCGGCAAGAGTCTCCGCGTGCCGCTGGGCGAGTCGGGCTTCGACGTCTTCCCTCTCATCCTGGGCGGCGCCGAGTTCGGCTGGAACGTCGATCTCGAGTCGAGCCACGACATCCTCGACGCCTACGTCGAACTCGGCGGCAACGCGATCCACACCGCCGACAGCTTCGCCGGCGGACGCAGCGAGCACATCATCGGCCAGTGGCTCTCGTCGCGCGGTCTGCGCGACGAGATCGTCCTGGCCGTCCGCGTCGGCGGCCACCCCGACAACCCGGGTCTCGGCCCCGTCAACCTCGTGCGCGCCGTCGAGGCGTCGCTGACGAGGCTGGGCACCGACCGCATCGACGTGCTCTACCTCGACGCCGTCGCCGACACCGGCACGGCGATCGAAGACACCCTGGCGACGGCCGAGTGGCTCGTCGAGAGCGGCAAGGCGCGCGCGCTCGGCGCGGTCGGCTACACGGCGGCGCAGCTCGTCGAGGCCCGCATCTTCGCCTCGGCCGGATACCCGCGCATCACGGTGCTCGACGTGCCGTTCAACGTCCTGCGCCGCCACGAGTTCGACTCCGACCTCCGGCTCGTCGCCGGCGCGCAGGGTGTGGCGGTCACTCCGTCGCACGCGCTCGAGCACGGCTTCCTCTCCGGCCGCCACCGCACACGCGTCCGCGGCAGCCTCTCGGTGCGCGGCGCGCAGCTGGCGGCGAGCCTCAACCGCCGGGGCACCCGCACGCTGCGCGCTCTCGACGCCGTCGGCGCCGAGCTGGGCGTTCCCGATGCCGCGGTGGCGGTGGCGTGGCTCCTGGCCCAGAGGATCGTCACGGCGCCGATCGTCAACGCCTACGCGGCGGCGCATGTCGAAGAGCTGGTGCAGGGCGTCGGCGTGCGGCTCAGCCGCGGTCAGCTCGCCGACATCGCCCGCGCCTCCGAGTGACGCGGGCGGGGCATCCGCGCCGCTGACGTAGGGTGGAAGGGTGCCCTCAGAGCGCGCGCCGACCTCCGACGAAGTGAGCTTCCGTTGACGCACTACCTGTACCTCGTGAGGCATGGCGAGCATCAGGATGCCGAGCACGGCCTCGTCGACGGGCCGCTGTCTCCGCGTGGCCGGCGCCAGGCATCCCTCATCGCCGACAGGCTGTCGGGAGTTCCCCTCGCCGCCGTATGGCACTCGCCCCTCGAACGTGCTGCCCAGACCGCGCGCGCCGTGGCCGACCGGCTGCCGTCGGTGTCTCCCGAGCCCACGGCCCTGCTGTTCGACTGCGTGCCGACCGGCATGACACCCGAGACGCCGGCTTCGTTCGAGCCGTTCTTCGGCGCCGTCACCGAGGCCGAGGTCGAAGCGGGGCGCGCCCAGATGTCCGACGCTGTGGGGGAGTTCCTCGCCCGCAAGCCCGGCGAGGTGCACGAGCTCCTCATCACGCACAACTTCGTGATCGCGTGGTTCGTGCGCGAGGTCCTGGGTGCGCCCGAGTGGCGCTGGATGACCCTCAACCAGGCGCACTGCGGCCTCACGGTGCTCGCGCAGAAGCAGGGGCGTCCCTGGACGCTCGTGTCGCACAACGACCTGGCCCATCTGCCGGTCGAACTGCGCACGGGGCTTCCCGAGCAGTACCCGGTCTGACTCCGTCAGACCGGCCCTGCGCCACCTCGGACGGCGCAGGATGGATGCATGGCTCAACGGTGGATCGCGACGGATTTCGGTGACCTCGACGTGCTGCGGCTCGAGGAGTACGAGCCTCCGGCTCCCGGCCCGGGCGAGGTGACGATCGCTGTGCGGGCCGCCGGGGTCAATCCCGCCGACTACAAGCACATCCGGAGCTCGCGGGCACCGGGCAGCGAAGAGCTCCCCATCCCGATCGGCTACGAGGTCGCCGGGGTCGTCACGGCGATCGGCGGGCCGGATGCCGGGGGTCAGCCCACCCGGATCGGCTCGGGCGACGTCGCCGTCGGCGACGAGGTGCTCGCCTTCCGCGTCACCGGCGGCTACGCGACCGACCTCACCGTGCCGGCGCGCGACGTGTTCGCCAAGCCCGCCGCGATCTCGTTCCCGGAGGCCGCCAATCTTCTGCTGGCGGGCTCGACCGCGGCCGAGATGCTGCACGTCACGCGCGTGCGCGAAGGCGACACGATCCTCGTGCACGCGGCGTCGGGGGCGGTGGGCGTCAGCGTGCTCCAGCAGGCGCGCCTGCTCGGCGCCCGGGCGATCGGCACCGCGAGCAGGGGCAGCTTCGACGTCGTCGAGCGCTTCGGCGGCACGCCGGTCGAGTACGGCGACGGGCTCGCGGGCCGCGTGCGCGAACTCGCTCCGGATGGCGTCGCCGCCGCTCTCGACGGCATCGGGACGGACGAGGCGATCGAGGTCTCGCTCGAGCTCGTCGCCGACCGTTCGCGGATCGTCACCATCGTGGCCGGTCAGCGCGCGAAGGAGGACGGCTTCGTCATCATCGGCGGCGCGATGCCCGCGAGCAAGGCGTACCGCGACGAGGTGCGGGCCGAGCTGGTGCGGCTGGCCGGCGCCGGGGAGCTCGTCGTGCCGATGGCGCGCACGTATCCGCTCGCCGAGGCCGTCGAGGCGCTCGAACTCGTGCGCACGGGCCACCCGGGCGGCAAGGTCGCACTCATCCCGTAGCGGGGGTCAGAGGGTCTCGCCCTCCGCCGCGGGCGAGAGCCGGAGGCCGTACCAGCGCGTGGCGTTCGGGTTGTCGTTGTACGGCTCGATCTCGCGGAAGCCGGCGCTCGCGTACAGGCCGCCTGCGGCCTCGAGCGTGTGATGCGTGTCGAGCACGAGCTCCGCGGCATCCCATCCCCGCGCACGCCGCTCGAGGTCGTCGAGAAGCAGGCGTCCCCAGCCGCGGCCGCGCGTCTCGGGGCGCAGGTAGAGATGCTTGACCTCGTAGCGAGGACCGTACGGACCGTCGGCGACGTGGCGGATGCCTCCGCACCCCACCGCGAGATCGCCGTCGTCGTAGAGCACGACGAAGACGCCCTCCGGCGGGGTGAACGCCTCCACGCCCGGGAAGACCGTCGTGTACGCGTTGCCCGGAAAGGTCTGGGCCCGCAGGGCGAAGTACTCGGTCAGCAGTCCGCGGGCGACCGGGTCGTCGACGGGGACGGGGCGCAGTTCGACCATGCCCCGAGCCTAATCGCGGGGCTCACCCAGGACCGCTGGTTGCTCGCCCGCCGCCCGACCCGCCGGCGTCCCGGCGAGCCGCATCTAGGCTGGATGCATGACGACGCGCGTGGCCCTCGTGGGCGGCACCGGCAAGCTCGGCGGCATAATCCGCGAGGTGCTCGAGGCCGAGGACGACTTCGAGCTCGTGGCGACGCTGTCGTCGCGATCGTCCCTGTCCGACCTGGACGGTGCCGATCTCGTGGTCGACGCCTCGACTCCGGCCGTCTCGATCGACGTCGTGCGCGCCGCGATCGAGCGGGGCATCAACGTCCTGGTCGGCACTTCGGGCTGGTCCGCCGAGCGCATCGCGCTCATCCGCCCGCTCGTGAAGGCGGCCGACACCGGCGCCGTCTTCATCCCGAACTTCTCGCTCGGCTCGGTCGTGGGGTCGGCGCTCGCCGCTGCGGCCGCTCCCTTCTTCCCCTCGGTCGAGATCGTCGAGGCGCATCGCGAGACGAAGATCGACTCGCCGAGCGGCACGGCGGTGCGCACGGCGGAGCTCATCGGCGCCGCGCGAGCGGAGGTCGGACCGGTCGAATCCCCCCACGTCGACCAGCGCGCCCGCGGGCAGCAGGTCGCGAGCGTCCCCATCCACTCCCTCCGGCGGCCCGGAGTCGTGGCGCGGCAGGAGACGATCCTCTCGGGGCCGGGGGAGTCGCTCACGGTCGTGCACGACACGATCGAGCCGGCGCTCGCGTACGGCCCCGGCATCCGGCTGGCCCTCGCCGCCGCGCGTGACGCGAAGGGCGTCGTCGTCGGCCTCGACAGCTTCCTCGACATCGGCCTGCGACTGCCGGGACAGGGCGACGACACCCCGGTCGCGGAGGGCGGCGTGCCCGGCCAGGTCGCACGGGTCACGAGCGCGTGAGCGCACGCATCGGCGTCGCCGTCATGGCGGTGCTCCTCGCCCTCTATATCGTTCTCGTCGGACAGCGAGGATGGCTGCTGCTCATGAGCGGCGACCCGGTCGGCATCGCCATGGGCGTCGCGCTCTTCGTCCTGCCGCTTCTCGCGGTGTGGGCGCTCTGGCGCGAGCTGTGGTTCGGCGTGCGCGCGGAGCGCGTCGGCCGCCGGCTCGAGGCCGAGGGCGGCCTCCCCGACCAGGAGGTCGGCGTGCGGCCCAGCGGGCGTATCGTGCGGCAGGACGGGGATGCCGTATTCCCGGCGTTCCGCTCCGATGTCGAGTCGCACCCCGACGACTGGCGCGCCTGGTATCGCCTCGGCCTCGCCTACGACGGCGCCGGCGACCGCCGGCGGGCGCGCGAGGCCGTGCGCAAGGCGATCGCCCTCGAATCGGCGGAGCGCCGGCGGGCCTAGCGCCCGCGCGCTCAGCCGCCGAGCGCGAGGGTGGCCGGCTCCGCCGCGGGCACGGCCGCTGCGACGGCTTCTTCGACGGTCGGATGCCGGAAGTCGAAGCCCGAGGATTCGAGCACGTTCGGCCGCGCATCGGCATCGGTCGCCAGCAGCGCGTCGGTCGCGTCGGCGCCCAGGACCGGCCTGATCGCCCAGATCGGGGCGGGGAGCAGGAACGGGCGGTTGAGCCGCACGGCCAGCGCGAACCCGAGATCGTTGGCGTGCGCGGGGGTCGGCCCCGTGAGGTTGACCGGCCCCTCGATCTCACGAGCGATGATGTGACGGATCGCGGCGATCTCGTCGTCGAGCGATATCCAAGGCCAGATCTGTGTGCCGCGGCCGATCGGCCCGCTCACGCCCAGCTTCGTCAGCACCATGAGCGGCGCGAGCACGGCCTTCGGGTGCACGATCGGCGCCGTGCGGAGGAGTGCGACGCGGGCGTGCGGACCGGCGGAGCGCGCCGCCTCCTCCCACTCGCCGCAGAGGTCGGCGAGGAAGGTGTCGCCGCGGGGCGACTCCTCGGTCAGGATGCGGCCCGGCGCCGAGCCGTAGTAACCGACCGCCGAGGCGGAGACGAAGGCCGGGGCATCCGTCCCCAGTTCCCGCACGGCGCGCGCGAGTGTCTGCGTGGGGGTGATCCGCGACCACACCAGCGTGTGCTTGTACGACGAGGTCCACGGGAAGCGCCCGATGCTCGCGCCGTTCAGCCCCACGACGGCATCGGCGCCCTCGAGCACCGCGGGATCGAGGGGTGCGGCATCCGTCAGCCACTCGACCTCGTCGGCCGAGCGCGCCGGGCGTCGCACGAGCGTCGTGACCGCCACGCCGTCGGCGCGGAGGCTCTCGACGAGCGTCGACCCGATGAGGCCGGATGCTCCCGCCACGACGACGCGGCGAGGCATCCGCACCCCGTCGGAAGGTTCAGGCAAGCGATGCCTCGAGTGTGATCTCGATGCCGGCGAGCGCCTGCGACACGGGGCAGTTGGCCTTCGCGTCCTGGGCGATCGTCGCGAAGTCCTCGGGGCTCAGACCGGGCACGACAGCCTCGACGTTCAGGTGGCTGCCCGTGATGCCCTTGCCCGGGATGAAGGTCACGGATGCCGTGGTCTCGATGCTCTCGGGCGGCGTTCCGTTCTGGGTGAGGCCGTTCGAGAGCGCCATGCTGAAGCACGACGAGTGGGCGGCCGCGATGAGCTCCTCAGGAGTCGTGACGGAGGTGGAGCCTTCGCTGCGGGCCTTCCAGTTGACGGGGAAGGGGCCCTGGTTGGAGCTCTCGAGGGCGACCTGGCCCGATCCCTCCGTGAGGCTGCCCTTCCACGAGGTGCTGGCTTCGCTCGTAACGCTCATCGTGTCCTCCGTGTCGGCGATCGTGGGCCGGGAGAGGCCCACGCGGTCAGCCTAACCGGGGGCCAGGCGGGAGGGAACGACTTGACCCCGGTCGCTGCACGCGGCGGAGATGCGTCGTCAGACCGTCGCGACGCGACGGCGGCCGACGATGCCCACGCGCTGCAGCACGAGGTACAGCTGGCACCCGAGGCACAGGCCGAAGGCCGCGTTGAGGAACGCGGCGACGAAAGCGGCCGCGGCCGCGATCGGGAGCGCCCAGGGCACACCGAGGAGCTGAAGCACGAGTCCGACGCCGACGACGAAGAAGCCGAGCCCCTGCGCGAACCGCGGAGGACGCGGGTCTTCGAGCTCTGCCGGCGCTCCGAGGCGCGGCTGCACGATCTTGCGATAGACGACGCTCCATGGCGCCGTGCGCGGCGACACGCAGCCCCAGAGGAAGAGCAGGGCCGTCGCGAGCAGGAGGAGGAAGGCGGGGTCCAGGACCCGCTCGGTGAGGGATGCCTCGGCGAGCGCCCACGACCCGTCCGGGTTCCGCTCGGCGGAGAGCCCGGTGAGACCGAGGAACACGTCGACGAGGAGCAGCAGCGACGTGATGCCGGCGGCGAAGCGCAGACCCCGCGGGTCGACTCCTTCGAGGCTGTCAGGGCTGGCGGACATCTGCTTCCTCCGTGAGGCGGTTGAGTTCCAGTTCGAGCACGTCCCGGCTGGGAACGCCCCCGAAGCGGGTCTGGATCACGCCGTCGCGGTCGAGGATGAGCGTCGTCGGCGTCTGCAGCACGTGGAAGTGCCGCGCGATGTCGGGGCGGTGGGTGAGGTCGATGTCGAGGTGGCGCACACCCGGATGGGAGTCCGCGACCGACGAGAGGGTGCGATGCACCCCGGGACAGCGCGCGCACAGCTCGGTGCTGAACTGCAGGAGCGTCGCCGTCTCGCCGAGCGAATCGGCGCCGAGGCGCTCGGGCTGCACGACCTCGTGAGGGATGTCGCGGTGGGGTCGGTTCTGCTGCCAGCGCAGGTACGCGCCGATGGCGATCGTCGCCGTCAGCAAGACGGCGAGCACGATCGTTGCCCCCAACAGACTCACAACAGATCACAGTAACCCTTTTCACCTGAATAGACACCGAAACCGGTGATTCGGCGTACT
The DNA here is from genome assembly GCF_011046485.1 of Microbacterium sp. 4R-513. Classification (NCBI taxonomy): domain Bacteria; kingdom Bacillati; phylum Actinomycetota; class Actinomycetes; order Micrococcales; family Microbacteriaceae; genus Microbacterium; species Microbacterium sp. 4R-513. The sequence continues at coordinate 71,931 of NZ_CP049256.1, read as the reverse complement.
CGTCGTCGCAATGCGACTCGGTAGGGTGGCAGGCGTGAGTGACGCCGCAGAGACTCCCGATATCGAATTCCGCAGCGACGTGACGGTCGAGCTGGTGCGGGCGAGCGCGTCGGACTCCGACGTCCTCTTCGCCGCCCGGGTCTCGACGCAGGGCGAGCAGACACTGGATGCCGCGGCCTCCGGCGCCGAGGCGACGGGGCGCGATCGGGGCCTCATCAACTACCTCATGCGCGATCGGCACGGCTCGCCGTTCGAGCACAACTCGATGACGTTCTACGTGCAGGCGCCGATCTTCGTCTTCCGTGAGTTCATGCGCCACCGGATCGCCTCCTACAACGAGGAGTCGGGCCGTTACCGCGAGCTGCGCCCCGTCTTCTACGTGCCGGCGCGCGAGCGCAACCTCGTGCAGGTCGGCAAGCCCGGCGCGTACGAGTTCCTCCCGGGCAGCGACGAGCAGTTCGAGACGGTCGACCGCGCGACGCGCGAGGCATCCGTCCAGGCGTTCGCCGCCTACCAGCGCATGCTCGAGGCGGGGGTCGCCCGCGAGGTCGCCCGCATCGTGCTGCCGCTCAACATCTACTCGTCGATGTATGTGACGCTCAACGCGCGCTCGCTCATGAACTTCCTCTCGCTGCGGACGAAGGTCGAGGGGACGCACTTCCCCTCCTTCCCGCAGCGCGAGATCGAGATGTGCGCCGAGAAGATGGAGACGTTCTGGCGCGAGCGGATGCCGCTCACCCACGCCGCCTTCAACGCCAACGGCCGGGTCGCCCCCTGACGATGGGTAAGACCGCCCTCGTCACGGGCGCGAGCTCGGGCCTCGGCGCCGAGTACGCGCGGCAGCTCGCCATCCGCGGATTCGATCTCATCCTCGTCGCGCGCGATCGCGACCAGCTCGAGCACCGCGCGGCCGACCTGCGCTCGCGGTTCGGGGTCGCAGTGGAGGTGCTCGCGGCCGACCTCCTCAAGCCGCGTCAGCGCGAGAAGGTCGAGCGTCGCATCGCGGCTGACGAGCGGCCGGTCGACATCCTGGTCAACAACGCCGGCTTCGGACTGCCGCTCGACTTCGCGCGCAACGACATCGAAGACGAGGTGCGCCACCTCGAACTGCACGTCGAGGTGCCGATGCGCCTGACGCACGCGGCCCTCGGACCCATGCTGCGCCGCGGCCGAGGCCGCATCATCAACGTCGCCTCCGTCGCGGCGTTCATGCCGCGCTCGACGTACGGCGCCTGCAAGCGGTGGCTCGTCGAGTTCAGCCGCTGGGCGAACGCGCAGTACGGACCGCGCGGGGTCACCGTGACGGCGGTGTGCCCTGGCTTCACGCACACGAGCTTCCACGAGCGGATGGGGCTTGCGCCGGGCCAGGAAGGCATCTCGGACTTCCTCTGGCTCGAGGCATCCACCGTCGTCGCCGACTCCCTGCGTGACGCGGCGCGCGGCAAGGGCGTCTCGATCCCCTCCCTCAAGTACCAGGTGCTGACCCGCCTCGTGCGGGTGCTGCCGGCGTCGGTCTCGGCCCGGCTGGGCCAGCGCGGGCGCTGACCCGGCCGGCTGGTGCGTCCGGCGCGGACCCGGCCGGGCGTGTGCGTCCGGCGCTGATCAGGCCCGCGCCTTTGCGCAGTGCCGTCCGCACGACCTGAGGATGACACGCCGCCGGCCCCCCTCTGTCCGTCGGCGTGTCGCCGGGGCACCGTGCGGACGGCCGATCCTCCCCAGCGGCCCCGGGAGGCGAAGGCTCCACGGGACCGGACCGAACGAAGAGGTCGATCTCTGGCCGGGCTGATCCTCGTGGGGTGTATGAGTCGCTGGATGCCGCGTGCCGGACGCTGGGTGGAACCGCCACCACGGGACAGCTGCGGGCTCGCGGCTGTTCGAGAGCGCTCCTTTCGGCCGCGGTTCGGACGGGGGGCCCTCCTCAGACCGCGGAGGGGGACGTACGCCATCCCCGATCTTCCGCTGCCGGCCCTGCGTGCCCTCGCGCACGGCGGCCAGGTGTGCTGCGCCTCGGCGGCGCGGCTGCACGGTCTCTGGGTCCTCGAGCCTGACGGCCCGGTCCATGTGTGGCTCGGGCCTGACGGTCGAAGTCATGGGCACCCCGACTGCACATGCATCCCCCACCGCGACGCCGCTGCACGTCGTCCGGGTGCGCTCGTCGGGATCGTGCACTGCCTCCAGCAGATGATCGGATGCCTCGGCCACGAGGCGTTCTTCGCCGCGTTCGAGTCGGCTCTGCGGCAGCGCAAGCTCACACCTGCCCAGCGAAGCGACGTTCGCCGAGGCATCCCGAAGCGATATCGATGGCTCGTGGACTTCGCTAGAGACGATGCCGGCAGCGGACTCGAATCGCTCGTGCGACTGAGGCTTCATCGAGTCGGCATCTCGGTGGCGACGCAGGTCCGCCTCCCCGGGGTCGGAGTCGTCGACTTCGTCATCGGCGACTGCCTCATCCTGGAGGCCGACGGAGAGACGCATGGCGGTGAGCACCGGCATCGTGATCTGGTGCGAGACGCGGTCGCCTCGTGCCTCGGCTTCGTCACCCTCCGATACGACTACGCCCTGATCGTCCACGAATGGGAGCTCGTCGAGGCGGCGATCGTCGCCACCGTCGAGCGCGGCCTCCACCGATCTGCAGCGGGGCTGAGGGCCGAGGCATCCGTCGCCGTCCCGGTGTGAGGAAGCTGTCGTGTCGTCCGTACGATCAAGCGCGCGACACGCCGTCCGGGCGATGGATGCCTCGGCGTGTGTCGGGTCGCTCGTGCGGACGGCAGCGGGGTGCGATGAGCTACTCCACCTCGCGGCCGGTCAGGCGGATCTCCTCCAGGTCGAGCTGTGCCTGGAGGGCCCGGACCACGGTGTCGTCGATGCGGCGCTCGTCGCGGAGCTTCAGCACGGCGTCGCGCTTGACCTGCATCGCGGCCAGACGGAGCCGGACGTACTGCTCCTTCGTGTGGGCCGACTCCTGGGCCTCGTCGGAATCGCCGTCGGCCGCGAGCAGCGCGAGGTGCTCCTCGGTCTCGGTCGCGACCCGCTCTCGCACCTCGTCGTCGATCCCGAGCGACTCCGCGAGCTGCGGCAGCGCCTCCAGCGCCGCTTGCGCCGCCGTCGTCTGGGCGAGGCGCCGCTCGTCGCGCTGCTGATCGTCCGTCGGGAGGTGAGCCCAGCGGATGAGCGCGGGCAGGAGCGGCCCCTGCACGGCGATCGTCAGGACGACCACGACGGCCGTGACGAAGACGACGAGGTCCCGCATCGGGAAGGGCGCGCCGTCCCCGATCGTGAGAGGGATGGCGAGGGCCGCCGCGAGCGAGACGGCACCGCGGTAGCCGGCGAACGCGTTCAGGACGAGCGCGCGGGTCGGGGCTCGCAGGGTCCGCTGGTACGGCCGGCGATCGACAGTGCGGATGATGCCCGTCACGACGAAGGTGAAGACGAGGCGCACCACGATGAGGGCGAGCCAGACGATGACGCCGAGCAGGATGCCGAACCCGAGGTCGCTCGACTCGAGGTCGCGCACGACGACCTGCAGCTCGAGGCCGATCAGCACGAAGAGGGCGCCGTTGAGGATGTAGGTCGTCAGGGTCCAGAACGACATCACCTGGTCGCGGGCCTCGGCTCGGGCGACGCGCGGGCCGCGCCAGCTCATGAGAAGACCGCAGACGACGACGGCGAGGACGCCGGACGCGTGCACGAGCTCCGCCGCGAGGAAGGCGATGAACGGCGTCACGATCATGCCGACGTTGCTCGCGAGCGTGTTCGGGATGCGGCGCAGATACGTCCCGAGAAGGCCGACGAGGAGCCCGATCACGACGCCGCCGACATACGAGACCGTGAGGTCCCACGCGACGGAGAGGGGCGTGAGCACCTCGGAGCCCACGGCCACCCCGACCGCGAGGCCGTAGATGACGAGCGCCGTCCCATCGTTGATGAGGCTCTCGGTGCGCAGGACGGTCCGCTGCCGCAGCGGCAGATCCCTGGCCAGGTTGCCGACCGCCGTCGCGTCGGTGGGGGCGAGGGCGGCCCCCATGACGAGCGCGATGGCCCACGGCATCCCGGCGAGAGATCCCACACCGGCGACGGCGAAGGCCGTCACGAGCACGAGGACCGTGCCGTTGATCAGGATGACGCGGACGAACCGGCGGCTCTCGCGCATCGACGTCGTGAGGCTCTCCGCGAAAAGAATGGCGGGGAGGAACAGCAGCAGCACGGCTTCCGAGGGCAGCTGGACGTCTCGGAGCGCGGGGATGAACCCCAGCAGCAGACCGGCGACGACCTGGACGAGCGCGAGCGGGACGCGCAGCCGGCCGGCGACGACGGCCGACACGACGAGGGCGACGCCGATCGCGACGATGGCTTCGAGTGCGAGCAAAGGGGAGACCTCCTCGGGCGAAGGGGGACTGGCCGCCAGCGTAGCGACACCGGGGGGAGTGGCGGAGGCCACCCGACCGATAGCCTTAACGCATGACGCACACGGGCAATCCCTTCGGACAGGTGCTCGTCGCGCTCGTCACCCCGATGACGGCCGACGGCGAGGTCGACTGGCCCGCCGTCGAGAAGCACATCGACGACGTCATCAACGCGGGTGCCGACGGCATCGTCGTGACCGGTACGACCGGCGAGACGAGCACGCTGACCGACGCCGAGAAGATCCGCCTCGTCGAGGTGGGGAAGGATGTCGCGGCCGGCCGCGCCGCGATCATCACGGGCGGCGGATCCAACGAGACCGCCCACGCGATCGAGCTCTACAAGGCGAGCGAGAAGGTCGGCGCCGACGGCATCATGATCGTCACGCCGTACTACAACAAGCCCACCCAGGCCGGCATCCTCACGCATTTCCGGCTCGTCGCGGACGCCACCGACCTGCCGGTGATCCTGTACGACATCCCCGGCCGAACGGGCGTGCCCATCCGCTACGAGACCATCCTGCGCCTTGCGAAGCACCCCAACATCCTCGCGATCAAGGATGCCAAGGGCGACTTCAGCGAGGTCAGCCGCGTGCTCAACCAGACCGACCTGATGTACTTCTCGGGCGACGACGCCAACGTGCTGCCGCACCTCGCGATCGGCGCGGCCGGGCTCATCGGCGTCACGGCCAACATCGCGGCGCAGCCTTACCGTGCGATCGTCGACGCCGTCAACGCGGGCGACCTCAAGACCGCGACCGCCGCGCACCAGCAGCTCGAGCCGCTCGTGCGAGCGGTCATGACCCACGTCCCGGGCACCGTCTCGGCGAAGTACATCCTGCACGGCCTCGGCCGCATCGGCAGCCCGCGCGTGCGGCTGCCGCTCGTCGGACCCGAGGAGTGGGAGGCCGCCAAGATCGAGGACGAGCTCGCGCTCGTCACCGACGTTCCGGGGGCGGACTTCTCGAACTTCCGCCCCGACCGCAACGCCGCCGCCGGCGGCGCGCTGCCCAAGGTCTCGGGAACCACGAGATGACGTGCGCCGCGGCCGCCGGGTAGGCGCCGCGGCTCACTAGACCGCCGCGCCGACGCGCGGCATCCGGAGGAAGGCCACCATGCCCAGCACCGTCTACGACCCGCCCGAGCTCGAAGCGGGGACGCTCCGCGTGACGCCGCTCGGGGGCCTCGGCGAAGTCGGCCGCAACATGACGGTCTTCGAGTACGGCGGGAAGCTGCTCATCGTCGACTGCGGCGTGCTCTTCCCCGAGGAGCACCAGCCCGGGGTCGACCTGATCCTTCCGGACTTCGAGCCGATCAAGCACCGGCTCGACGACATCGTCGCGGTCGTGCTGACCCACGGTCACGAAGACCACATCGGGGCGGTCCCGTACCTCCTGCGGCTCAAGCCCGACATCCCCCTCGTGGGCTCCGGCCTGACCCTCGCCCTCGTCGAGGCGAAGCTCAAGGAGCACCGGATCAAGCCGTACAGCCTCACCGTGCAGGAGGGTCAGGTCGAGCGCCTCGACCCCTTCGAGCTCGAGTTCGTCGCCGTGAACCACTCCATCCCCGACGCGCTCGCCGTGGCGATCCGCACGCCGGCCGGCATGGCGCTGGCGACGGGCGACTTCAAGATGGACCAGCTGCCGCTGGACGGCCGCCTGACCGACCTGCGCGCGTTCGCCCGCCTCGGCGAGGAGGGGGTCGACCTCTTCCTCGTCGACTCCACGAACGCCGACGTGCCGGGCTTCACGACGCCCGAGCGGTCGATCGGGCCGGTCCTGGACCAGGTGATCGGCAAGGCTCCGCGGCGGGTGATCGTCGCGAGCTTCTCGAGCCACGTCCACCGTGTTCAGCAGGTGCTGGATGCCGCGGCCGCCCACGGTCGCCGGGTGGCGCTCCTCGGCCGCAGCATGGTGCGCAACATGACGATCGCCGAGGAGCTCGGCTATCTGCACGTGCCCGAGGGCATCCTCATCGACTACAAGAAGGCCCGGGAGCTCCCCGACGACCAGATCGTGTACATGTCGACGGGGTCGCAGGGCGAGCCGATGGCCGTGCTGAGCCGAATGGCCAATCTCGACCACGAGATCGAGCCTGGCCCCGGCGACACGGTGATCCTGGCGTCGAGCCTCATCCCCGGCAACGAGAACGCCGTCTACCGGGTCATCGACGGCCTCACCAAGCTCGGCGCGAACGTGGTGCACAAGGGCAATGCCCAGGTGCACGTGTCGGGCCACGCCGCCGCAGGCGAGCTGCTCTACTGCTACAACATCCTCCAGCCCCGCAACGTCCTGCCGGTGCACGGCGAGTACCGGCACCTCATCGCCAATGCGCGCCTCGCCCAGGACACCGGAATCGCGGAGGACCGCACGCTCATCGCCGAGAACGGCACGGTCATCGACCTCCGCGACGGCACAGCCCGCGTCGTGGGACAGCTCGATCTCGGATTCGTCTACGTCGACGGCTCGACCGTCGGTGAGATCACGGACGCCGACCTCAAGGATCGGCGGATCCTCGGCGAGGAGGGTTTCATCTCGGTCATCGTGGTGGTCGATGCGGCGACGGGCAAGATCATCTCCGGCCCCGACATCCACGCCCGCGGGTTCGCCGAGGACGACGCCGTCTTCGAGAGCGTCAAGCCGAAGATCGCGGCGGCGCTCACCGAGGCGGCGCAGTCCGGCGTCCGCGATCAGCACGCCCTCTCGCAGGTGGTCCGGCGCACGATCGGCCGGTGGGTCAACCAGTCGCTGCGCCGACGGCCCATGATCGTGCCGCTCGTCATCGAGGCGTAACGGCGCCGACACCCGGCATCCCGAGCCCGTCGGTAAAATCGAGCATGCCCTCGACGTTCCGCGTGCGCCCGGCCGAGCAGGCCGACGGCGCCTTCCTGGGCGACATGGTCGTGGAAGCGGCGAACTGGCGCAGCGGGGGAGTGCGACCGCGGCACGAGGTGCTCACGAGCGCGGAGCACAGCCGCTACGTCGCCGGCTGGATGCGGCCGAGCGACGCGGGCTTCGTCGCGGTCGACGACCACGGCGAGCCGATCGGCGCCGCGTGGTACCGGATGCTGCCGCGCAGCGACCCGGGCTTCGGGTACGTCGGCACCGGGGTGCCCGAGCTCATCATCGGCGTGCGGCCCATCTGGCGCGCCCACGGCGTCGGCCGCCTCCTCCTTCAGCGCCTGTGCGACGAGGCGCGGGCGCGGGGGTTCGGCCGCATCAGCCTGAGCGTCGAGCGCGGCAACTTCGCCACGACCCTCTACCGCAGCGAGGGCTTCGCCGTCACGCAGAGCGGCTTCGGACGCGACACGATGGTCAAGCGGCTGCGCTGACGACGGATGCCGCGGCCGCGCCTTGCCTCGCGCACCCGCGTCGCTCCCGGCCGAAGTCGGGGGTTCGCCGTAGCGTGGAGGGATGGCCAGGAGCTCCAGCCCGACCGCGAATGGTCGCGCGCCCGCGAAGGGCTCGTCGTCGCGCGCCCGCAAACCGGAGCCCGCTCCCAAGCGCTACGTCGGCGACACCGACAAGCCGCCCGTCATCGCCCGCGCCTGGCTCGGCCTCGCCCACGCCACGGGCGGCCTCTTCCGGGCGTTCGGGCCTGAGACGCTCGAGAAGGAGCAGCGCCGCGACGGCTTCCCGTTCCTGCTCGTCCTCCTCGCGATCGTGGGCGCCGTCGTCGAGTGGTTCTTCATCGGCTCCGACGTCGCCAAGACGATCAGCGCCTACTCCGCCGGCGGGCTCGTCGGGCGCGTCTCGTTCGTGCTGCCGGTGCTGCTCATGCTCCTCGCGGGCTGGCTGTTCCGGCATCCGTCGTCCGTCCACGACAACGGCCGCATCGGCATCGGCTTCGGCCTGTTCGTCCTCACGATCGCCGGCTTCTGCCATGTGCTCGGCGGCCGGCCCCAGCCGAAGGCCGGGCTCCCCGCGCTGAGCGAGGCGGGCGGCGTGCTGGGCTGGATGGTCGGCGAGCCGCTCGCGCTCCTGCTGACGCAGGTGGGGGCGTGCATCGTGCTCGGCCTCCTCGCCGTGCTCAGCATCCTGATCCTCACCAAGACGCCGCCGAACCGCATCGGCAAGCGGCTCGGCGACCTCTACGCGTGGATGTTCGGCGACGAGCGCCCCGAAGGCGCGGCGGAGCAGGCATCCGTCGCCCCTTCGCAGGGCGAGCAGGCGGATGCCTCGCTCCCGTGGTGGCGACGCAACAAGTCGGGTCGGGAGCAGGACCCCGAAGACGGCATCGGCTCGCAGGATCTCACCGAGCTCCTGACCCCGGGCGCCTCGCAGGGCGGGTTCGAGCAGGCGATCACGCCTCCGACGCCCGCTCCGCCCGCCGTCGCCGAACCCGACGCGCTGACCGAGATCTTCGATCCGGCGGCGATGGCCGGTCTCACCAAGGGCCGCAAGGCCGACACGACGCTGCGCGACGACGACGGCGGTGCCGACGGCGAGCTCCCGGGTCTGTCCGGGATCGGGACGGATGCCTCGCACTCCGCGCCCGCCCTTCCTTACCGCCTTCCGTCGGTCAACGCCCTCGCGGCCGGAACGCCGCACAAGGCGCGCTCGGCGGCGAACGACGAGGTCGTGCGAGCCATCACGAGCGTGCTGCAGCAGTTCTCGGTCGACGCACGGGTCACCGGCTTCTCGCGCGGCCCGACCGTCACGCAGTACGAGATCGAGGTCGGTCACGGGGTCAAGGTCGAGCGCATCACGGCCCTGCAGAACAACATCGCGTACGCCGTGGCGTCGAACGAGGTGCGCATCCTCGCCCCGATCCCCGGGAAGAGCGCGATCGGCGTCGAGATTCCCAATGCCGACCGCGAGATCGTGACACTCGGCGACATCCTGCGCTCGCCGGCAGCGCAGCAGTCGACGCACCCCATGACGATCGGCGTCGGCAAGGATGTGGGCGGCGGGTATGTCGTCGCCAACCTCGCCAAGATGCCGCACCTCCTCGTCGCCGGCTCGACGGGCTCGGGCAAGTCGAGCTTCGTCAACTCGATGATCACGAGCCTGCTCATGCGGGCGAAGCCCGCAGACGTGCGCATGGTCCTCATCGACCCCAAGCGCGTCGAGCTCACCTCCTACGCGGGCGTCCCGCACCTCATCACCCCCATCATCACGAACCCGAAGAAGGCGGCCGAGGCGCTGCAGTGGGTCGTGAAGGAGATGGACATGAGGTACGACGACCTCGCGTCATTCGGCTTCCGGCACATCGACGACTTCAACCGCGCCGTCGTCGCGGGCGAGGTCACGGTGCCGCCGGGGAGCCAGCGGGTACTCAAGCCGTACCCCTATCTGCTCGTCGTCGTCGACGAGCTCGCCGACCTCATGATGGTCGCCCCGCGTGACGTCGAGGATTCGATCGTCCGCATCACGCAGCTCGCGCGAGCGAGCGGCATCCATCTCGTCCTCGCGACGCAGCGGCCGTCGGTCGACGTGGTCACCGGCCTCATCAAGGCCAACGTGCCGTCCCGGCTCGCGTTCGCCGTGACGAGCGTGACGGACTCGCGCGTCATCCTCGACCAGCCCGGAGCCGACCGGCTCATCGGCCAGGGCGACGGCCTCTTCCTGCCGATGGGCGCCTCCAAGGCGATCCGCGTCCAGGGGGCGTGGGTCAGTGAGCCCGAGATCGAGAAGGTCGTCAAGCACGTCACGCAGCAGGCGCGGCCCGAGTATCGCGATGACGTCGCGGCGGTCGCCGAGAAGAAGGAGATCGACGCCGACATCGGCGACGATCTCGAGCTCCTCCTGGCCGCCGCGGAACTCGTGGTCTCGACCCAGTTCGGCTCGACCTCGATGCTGCAGCGCAAGCTGCGGGTGGGCTTCGCCAAGGCCGGCCGTCTCATGGACCTCCTCGAGTCCCGCGAGATCGTGGGTCCCTCCGAAGGGTCGAAGGCGCGCGACGTGCTCGTCACGGCCGAGCAGCTCCCCGGGGTCCTCGCTCGGCTCCGCGGCGACGAGCCGGCGGCGTCGGCCGCGGCATCCGCAGACGACGCTTCCCCTCGGGACTACGGCTCCGACGCCGTAGAGTCGCAGTACGAGGGCTATCCCGTGGTCGAGAGCGACGGCGATGAGGATGCCTGGGGTCTGACGGGACGGGACTGATGATGGCGATTCCGCCGCAGCTGCCGAATGCCATCACCATCATCCGCATCCTGTGCGCACCCGTCTTCCTGTGGCTGCTGCTCGCCGACGGCGGAGCCGACGGCCCCCTGCGCTGGTGGGCCGCGGTGCTGTTCATCGTCGCGATCGCGACGGACGGCATCGACGGCTACCTCGCCCGCAGGCACGACATCGTCACGAATCTCGGCAAGCTTCTCGATCCGATCGCCGACAAGGTCCTCACCGGTTTCGCGTTCGTCGGCCTCTCGATCCTCGGTGAGCTGCCGTGGTGGGTGACGATCGTCGTGCTCATCCGCGAGATCGGCATCACGGTGTACCGCTTCATGGTCGTGAGCGACCATGTCCTCGCCGCCGCGTGGATGGGCAAGCTCAAGACGCTCGCCCAGGGCGTCGCGCTCTCCCTGGCCCTCCTCCCGCTTTGGACGCTCGTCGGCGACTGGATCTGGTGGGTCAACGGCATCACGATGACGATCGCGGTCATCCTCACCATCGCGAGCGGTATCGACTACGTGGTGAGCGAGGTGCGCGCCGCCCGTTCCAAGCGCGAAGGGAGCGGACGGTGAGCCCGATGCGGTCGCCGGGCGGAGAGCTGCCCGAGGAGGCGGAGATCACCCTCGCGCGTGAGCGGCGCTCCGACCTCCAGCGGCGCTCCGACCCGCAGAGGCTCCTCGACCGGCTGGGAGAGCTGGGGTGGACGGTCGGCGTCGCCGAGTCGCTGACGGGAGGGCTGGTCGTCTCGGCGCTCGTGGGCGTACCGGGCGCCTCGGCCGTCGTCCGAGGGGGCATCGTCGCCTACGCGACGGAGCTCAAGCACTCGCTCCTCGGAGTCGACCCGGCGCTGCTCGACGCCCACGGGCCCGTGCACCCGCGTGTCGCCCGCCAGATGGCCGAGGGCGTCCGCGTCCGGCTCGCTCTCGCCGGCGATCCGTGCGACGTCGGCATCTCGACGACGGGCATCGCGGGGCCGGACTCGCCCGACGGCCAGCCCGTCGGGACGGTTCACATCGGCATCTCGACACCGCTCGGCACGAGCGTCTCGTCGCTCGAGCTGCGCGGAACGCGCGACGAGATCCGCGCCGAGACGGTCCGCCGGGCGGTGCGGACCGCGCTCGAGGCGCTCTGACCGTCGATCCATAGGTGTCGGCGAGTCGCTTCGTGACACCGGGAATGCACGACGTTTCGAGTCGGTTACATTCGGTGATTCCCACCCGTTACCCAGCGCACAGGATTAGATTGGCCGTAATCGGTGTTGTACTGTTGTCCACCCGGATGACGGCGGAAGTGAAGAGGGGGCCCGCATGATCCTGGTTCGTCACGAGATCGGCGAAGTCCTGCGCGACTTCCGCCTGCAGAAGGGCCGCACGCTTCGTCAGGTCGCGAGCCGCGCGAGCGTGGCCCTCGGCTACCTCAGCGAGGTCGAGCGCGGGCAGAAGGAGGCCTCGAGCGAGATCCTGGCCTCGGTCGCCGATGCGCTCGATGTCCCCATCTCCACGATCATGCGCGAGGTGGGCGACCGCATCTCGGTCCTCGAGGGACTGCAGACCTTCCCCGACGTCGTCCCCGACGACCTCGCCGGTCTCGACTCCGACCTGCAGCCCGAGCTGTCGCTCCGCTGACCTTCGACATCGCTCAGGTAGCCGCTTCACCGATGTCCTCCCATGCGCCGCAGTGAGTTCGAGCGCGCCGTCGCGGCGGAGTTCGGTCCGCGCGCCGGCGCGCTGATGGCCGACCTGGTGCTGCCCTCGCTCGGCGACCGCACCGCCAGGCAGGCGATGGATGCCGGCATCCCACCCCGCGAGATCTGGCTCGCGCTGTGCGAAGAGACCGATGTGCCGGCGGAGCGCCGCTACGGCGCCGGTCGTATGGAGCCGCGCCGCCGCTGATCGCCGGGTTTTCCTTCGGCGTGTCATCGAACGTCCGTTCGATTGTGGCATAGGCTCCTGCACAGCAGGTGTCGAAGACCGCCTGTCCACGGACCGGGAGGGAGCGACGGCCGATGTCGGAGCCCCTCTCTAGCGTGGACAGCGTCGAACGACACCTCACGCCTTGTCGCAGCATCCGTCCCACCGGGGTGGAGCGCGACAGCCTACAGGCGACGGAACGCGAGCATTAGGAGCACGCCATGCCATCAGCAGTTGACCGCGAGAAGGCTCTCGAGTCGGCTCTCGCCCAGATCGACCGGCAGTTCGGAAAGGGCTCGGTCATGCGGCTGGGCAGCGATGAGCGGGCTCCCGTCGAGGTGATCCCCACGGGCTCCATCGCGCTCGATGTCGCCCTCGGCATCGGCGGTCTGCCGCGCGGCCGCATCATCGAGATCTACGGCCCGGAGTCGTCGGGTAAGACGACGCTGACGCTGCACGCGATCGCCAATGTCCAGCGCGCCGGCGGCATCGCCGCGTTCGTCGACGCCGAGCACGCGCTCGACCCCGACTACGCGCAGAAGCTCGGGGTCGACATCGACCAGCTCCTCGTCTCGCAGCCCGACACGGGTGAGCAGGCGCTCGAGATCGCCGACATGCTGGTGCGCTCCGGTGCCATCGACCTCGTCGTGATCGACTCCGTCGCCGCTCTCGTGCCGAAGGCCGAGATCGAGGGCGAGATGGGCGACTCGCACGTCGGTCTGCAGGCGCGCCTCATGTCGCAGGCCCTCCGCAAGCTCACCGGTGGTCTCAACCAGACCAACACCACGATGATCTTCATCAACCAGCTGCGCGAGAAGATCGGTGTGTTCTTCGGCTCGCCCGAGACCACCGCCGGTGGAAAGGCGCTCAAGTTCTATGCGTCGGTCCGCCTCGACATCCGTCGCATCGAGACCCTGAAAGACGGTGCCGACGCCGTCGGAAACCGCACGCGCGTCAAGGTCGTCAAGAACAAGATGGCACCGCCGTTCAAGCAGGCCGAGTTCGACATCCTCTACGGCGTGGGCATCTCACGCGAGGGAAGCCTCATCGACTTCGGCGTCGAGCACGGCATCGTCAAGAAGTCCGGCGCCTGGTACACCTACGACGGCGAGCAGCTCGGTCAGGGCAAGGAGAACGCCCGAAACTTCCTCCTCAAGAACGAGGATGTCGCGGCCGACATCGAGTCGAAGATCAAGGAGAAGCTCGGCATCGGCGTGCCGCGCGGTGCTGAGGCGCCCGCCGAAGACGAGCTCGCGAAGCGCCGTCCGGCCTGATGTCTCGGCGTGACGGGGACGAGCCCCGAGAGCCCGGTTCGCGGGACTCCGGGCTCGCCCCCGTGATCCCGCTGTTCGGCGGCCCGGCGCCGGTGCGGCCGGTCGACCCGCTCGACGAGTTCGATCGGATGCCGGGCGCGGACGCCTCTGACACCGCGCTCGCGGCTCTCGGTCGACTGCGCGAGGTGCGCCAGGACGACCCCGGCGATGCAGGCGACGCGCCCGCAGCGGATCCCGAGGGAACCGATTGGCATCCCACCTGGGTGTCAGATCGCCAGGTGCGCGCGGACGACGATCCGGCGACCCCCGCCGCTGAGCTCGCCGAGAAGGCGCTGCTCAAGAAGCTGCGCACCCGGTCGCTGTCGTTCGCAGAGGCGCGCGCCTTGCTGCGCGAGTATCAGCTCGACACCGCCGCCGCAGAAGGCGTGCTCGCATCGCTCGAGGAGTACGGCTACCTCGACGACACCGCGCTCGCTGAGCAGCTCGTCCACGCCGGAGCCGACCGGAAGGGACAGGGGCGTCAGGCGATCGCGCAGACTCTCGCCAAGCGGGGCATACCCCGCGATGTGGCCGATGCCGCACTGGGAGCTCTGCCCGACGACGATCTGGAGCGGGCGCTCGAGTTCGCGCGGTCGAGGGCCCGCTCCATGCGGAGTCTCGATCGCGATACGGCTCTCCGCCGCCTGTCAGGCCAGCTGGCGCGGCGGGGGTACGGCGGGTCGCTGGCGGTGACGGCCGCGCGCATGGCCCTCGACGAGTCACCCGGGGGTTCGACAGGGGTGCGCTTCCACTGACCGCGAGGCGGGCGTTGACACGCGGGTGGTTGCGGCATCCGTCCTCAGAACGCCCGCATGCGGCGGCTCGTAGAATATGCAGATCATGTCTTCCCCTTCCTCCGCGCCGACGCTCATCGCGCCCTCGCCCGCCGCGACGACCGCCGACGGTCGGCTGCGCACGTACGAGGTGCGAACCTTCGGCTGTCAGATGAACGTCCACGACTCCGAGCGCCTGTCGGGCTCGCTCGAGAGCGCCGGCTACGTGCGCGCCGAGCTCGGTGAAGAGGCTGATGTCGTCGTCATCAACACGTGCGCGGTCCGCGACAACGCCGCCGGCAAGCTGTACGGGACCCTCGGTCACCTGAAGTCCCGCAAGGACCATCACGACGGCATGCAGATCGCCGTCGGCGGCTGCCTCGCCCAGATGGACAAGCAGGCGGTCCTCGAGAAGGCGCCGTGGGTCGACGTGGTCTTCGGCACGCACAACATGGGCTCGCTGCCGAGCCTCCTCGAACGCGCCCGGCACAACGGCGAGGCCGAGCTCGAGATCCTGGAGTCGCTCGAGGTGTTCCCGTCGACGCTCCCCACGAAGCGCGACGCCGTCCACAGCGGCTGGGTGTCGATCTCCGTCGGCTGCAACAACACCTGCACGTTCTGCATCGTGCCGAGCCTCCGCGGCAAGGAGAAGGACCGCCGGCCCGGCGACATCCTGAACGAGATCCGCCTGCTCGTCGACGACGGAGCCATCGAGGTCACGCTCCTCGGGCAGAACGTCAACTCGTACGGCGTCGAGTTCGGTGACCGGCAGGCGTTCGGCAAGCTTCTGCGGGCCGCGGGCGAGATCGAGGGACTGGAGCGGATCCGGTTCACGAGCCCGCACCCGGCCGCCTTCACCGATGACGTCATCGACGCGATGGCCGAGACACCCGCCGTCATGCCGCAGCTCCACATGCCGCTGCAGTCCGGCAGCGACCGCATCCTGCGCGCGATGCGCCGGTCGTATCGCAGTGAGCGGTTCCTCGGCATCCTCGACCGCGTCCGCGAGAAGATGCCCGATGCCGCGATCACGACCGACATCATCGTGGGCTTCCCGGGCGAGACCGACGAGGACTTCGAAGAGACGATGCGCGTGGTCGAGGCATCCCGCTTCTCGAGCGCCTTCACCTTCCAGTACTCGATCCGGGAGGGCACCCCCGCCGCGACGATGGAGGGGCAGGTCCCGAAGGCCGTCGTCCAGGAGCGCTACAACCGTCTGATCGCGCTGCAGGACCGCATCTCGCTGGAAGAGAACCACACGCAGCTCGGTCGCGAGGTGCAGGTGCTCGTGTCGACCGGAGAGGGCAAGAAGGATGCCGAGACCCACCGTCTGACGGGTCGCGCCGAAGACAACCGGCTCGTCCACTTCGAGGTGCCGGCCGGATCGGCGATTCCGCGGCCCGGCGACGTCGTGAACGTCACCGTGACGCACGCCGCCCCGTTCCACCTGCTCGCCGACGCACCCGACGGACAGCCCCTCCGCATCCGTCGCACCCGTGCAGGCGACGCATGGGACCGGTCGCTGGCCGAGTCGTGCGCCGTCCCATCCGCTCCCGTGGACGGTTCGACGAGCTCGGCGGGCGCGAAGCGGTCGGTGTCGCTCGGGCTGCCCACGCTCCGCGTCGGCGTCTGATCCGGTGACGCGGGCGCCCGCCCTCTGGGCCCTCGTCGGTGCGACCGGCACCGGCAAGACGGCGCTGTCGCTCGACCTGGCCGAGGCGCTGCAGCGCCGTGGTCGGCCCGCCGAGATCGTCAACGCCGACGCGATGCAGCTGTATCGCGGCATGGACATCGGCACGGCCAAGCTGCCCCAGAGCGAGCGGCGAGGCATCCGTCATCACCTCTTCGATGTGCTCGAGGTGACCGATGACGCGGCCGTCGCCTGGTATCAGGATGCCGCGCGCACCGCCATCGCCGACATTCATGCGCGCGGAGCCGACGCTGTGCTCGTCGGAGGCTCCGGACTCTACGTCTCGGGCGTGCTCTTCGACTTCCGCTTCCCGCCGCGGGACCCGGCGCTCCGCGAGACGCTCGAAGCGGAGCTCGACGAGCAGGGGCCCGGCGTCCTCTATGCGCGCCTGCAGCAGCTCGACCCTGCGACGGCCGAGCGCATGGATCCGCGCAACGGCCGGCGCATCGTCCGGGCGCTCGAGGTCCTCGCGACGGGCTCCGCCACCCACGGTGCGGCGCTCCCCGACGAA
The DNA here is from genome assembly GCF_011046485.1 of Microbacterium sp. 4R-513. Taxonomy (NCBI): domain Bacteria; kingdom Bacillati; phylum Actinomycetota; class Actinomycetes; order Micrococcales; family Microbacteriaceae; genus Microbacterium; species Microbacterium sp. 4R-513. The sequence continues at coordinate 55,221 of NZ_CP049256.1, read as the reverse complement.
CCCGTGCTGTGGCATCCGGAGACGCGCATCGTGGGAGTCGCCGTGCCGCGCGAGGAGCTGGTTGCCCGCCTCGACCAGCGGGTCGAGGGCATGTGGCGCGACGGATTGCTCGACGAGGTGGCCACGCTGCGCGACCGCGGTCTCGAGCGCGGCGTGACGGCCCGGCGCGCCATCGGGTATGCGCAGGCGCTGGCCGAGCTTCACGGCGAGATCAGCCGGGCCGAGGCGATCGCGCAGACGCAGCAGCTGACGCGCCGCTACGCGCGACGCCAGGTGTCGTGGTTCCGGCGCTACGAGGATGTGCACTGGGTGGACGCGGGGCACGCGGCATCCGATCTCGTGAGGGAGCTGTCATGACGATCGAGGTACGGCCGTTCGACATCGGCGAGACGGACGAAGTCGTGAGGCTGTGGCACGCCGCCGGGCTCACCCGGCCGTGGAACGATCCGCACCTCGACATCGAGCGCAAGCTCCGCGTACAGCCCGAGCTCTTCCTCGTGGCCGCGGACGGCCAGGCCGTCGTCGGCACGGTCATGGCGGGCTACGACGGGCATCGCGGATGGCTGTACTACCTGGCATCGGCGCCCGAACGACGCGGGGAGGGCATCGCCCGCCTCCTCGTCGCAGAGGCCGAGCAGCGCCTTCTTGCGATGGGCTGCCCCAAGGTGCAGCTCATGGTCCGTCCCGGGAACGAGGCCGCCCGGGGGTTCTACGACGCGCTGGGCTACGAACCGTTCGACACGTGGACCACCGGCAAGCGACTCATCCCGGACGGCCCCGCCGCGGCATCCTGAACAGGGCCCTCGCTCACCCGGACGGGTCGGGCACAGAGCGGCTCCGGATCTGCTCGCCGATGCCGAGCTCCGCGAGCAGGGCTTCGAGGGTTTGGTGCGCGGCGGCCAGCCGATCGTCCCCGACGGCCGTCCGCACGGCCTTCTCGAGGCGTGCGCGAGACGTGCGGGCCGCCTCGATCGCCTCGCGTCCGCGCTCGGAGAGCGCGAGAGTTCGGCGTCGCGCGTCGGACGAGTCGACGGATGCCTCGACATAGCCGAGCGACGTCAGCTCGGCGATCGTCTTCGACATCGCCTGTTGGGTCACCCCGAGGCTGCGAGCGAGGTCGGTGATGGTCGTGGGCGCCACGAGCAGGCGCTGGAAGACATAGCCGTGCCGCACGCGCAGCCCCGGGAAGCCGGCGTCGTCGAGCGCTTTCGCAATGACGGCGTCGGAGGCTCCGCCGGCGAGCGAGACGAGGTCGACAAGAGTCGGGCGGAGTGCAATCACACAACCATAGTTGTGTATCATCGGCGCCATGGCAACCACTGAAGAAGTCGTCCGGCGATACTTCGCGATCGTGGCCGACCTGACATCGACGGCAGAGGACCTCCGAGAGGTCATCGCGCTGGACGCGGTGTTCACCGAGCTCCCGAATCCCATCTCGCCCGAGGGTCACGTGCGGTCGGTCGACGAGACGGTCGACGGGTTCCGGGCGGGTAAGAGCCGTCTGTCGGCTCAGTCCATCGAGATCCACGAGGTCCTTGTGGATGGCGAGCGGGCCGCGGTGCGATCGACCTGGCGGGGAAGGGTCGGCGACACCGAGATCGTCGCCCACATGGGCGGGTTCCTCACGGTGCGGGGTGGACGCATCGCGGCGCACGAGACGTACGACTGCTACGAGCCCTTCGCGCTCTGAGGCGCGACGGCGCGCCCTGCGCGTGCGCCGGTGGGCATGCCCGGAACCGGCCTCGGCCGATCCCGCGCGCCGGTCTCGCCCGCAGCGTCCGTAGAATCGAGGGATGCCGCTCGTCCCGTTCACCAAGGGCCACGGGACGGGCAATGACTTCGTCATCGTGCCCGACCCCGATGGCGAACTCGATCTCTCCGACGACCAGATCGCCGCGCTCTGCGACCGGCGGTTCGGGATCGGCGGCGACGGCGTGCTGCGGGTCGTGCGCACGACGGCGATCGACGAGGGGGCGGATGCCGCGGCATCCGGAGCCGAGTGGTTCATGGACTACCGCAACGCCGACGGGTCCAAGGCCGAGATGTGCGGCAACGGCATCCGCGTCTACGTGAGGTACCTGCTCGAGGCGGGACTCGCAACGCTCGACGAAGGCGCCGAGATCCTCATCGGCACGCGCAACGGACCCCTTCCGCTCACCCGCAGCGAACTGGGCTTCGAGGTCGATCTGGGCCAGTTCCGGATCGAGGATGCTGAGACCCTCGTGCGCGCGAAGGGCCTTTCCGTGCCCCGTCCGGGGCTCGGCATCGACGTCGGCAACCCCCACGTCGTCGTGGCGCTCTCGGTGCCCGGGGAGCTCGACGTTCTCGACCTGTCGGTGAGGCCGCAGCTGCAGCCCGAGCCGGCCCGCGGCGCGAACATCGAGTTCGTCGTGCCCGACGATCCGCTCGTGCGCGACGGCGTGGGAGCGATCCGCATGCGGGTGTTCGAGCGCGGGGTCGGCGAGACCCTCAGCTGCGGAACGGGCGTCGCCGCGTCAGCGCTCGCCGTGCGGCACTGGGCCGGCTCGGCCGCGCCGGACCGATGGATCGTCGATGTTCCGGGCGGGCGCCTGGGAGTCCGCGTCGCGCAGGTAGACCATGAGCGACACGTCTTCCTCTCCGGCCCCGCGACGCTGGTGTTCTCGGGCGAGGTGTCGCTGGCCTGAGCGCTCCCGGGTCAGGGCAGGGGCACGGGCCCCGTCGGAGGCGTGCCGTGGCGGCGCACCTTGATGACGCGGAAGCCGCGTCCCGTCGCGGCGCGATGGACGCTGTAGCCGTCCTCGAACGTCGCCGACAGCCACCGCTGCAGCGAGTCGGAGCCGAGGTTGCGCTGCACGACGAGCCACGCGTCCGACCGCTCGTCGAGCCGCGGGATCCAGCGCTCGAGCAGGCCGTGCAGCTCGTTCTTGCCGACGCGGATCGGCGGGTTGGAGCGGATGGTGCGGAAGATCACGTCGTCGGGAACATCCTCGGGCAGGACGGCGTTGACATTGGTGACGCCGAGGGAGTCCGCATTGCGCCGGACAAGGTCGAGTGCCCGCTCGTTGACGTCGACGGCCCACACCGTCGCGTGCGGCGAGTCGAGTGCGAGCGTCAGCGCGATCGGTCCCCAGCCGCAGCCGAGGTCGAGCAGGTTCCCGCCGGGCGGAGGCGGGGGAGTGTTGGCCAGGAGCACGCCGGTGCCCGAGTCGACGTGGTCGGGGCTGAAGACGCCGCCCGCGGTCGTCATCTCGACGTCGCGGCCGGCAAGGCGGACCCGGATGCGTCGGAGGTTCTCGGGACTGGCGGGCGACGCGCTGAAGTAGTGGTCCCCCGTCATGGCGTCGAGCGTAGCGGAGGTCGTCCCCCGCGCGGGAGGGGGCCGCGGCGGAGCCCGCTGACGAGCGGCGGAGCGTCGTCCCAGGAGGCTCCCTGGGACGTGATAGCGCGTAGAGTTTACGGATCCCTCGGCCAGGATGATGCGCCCGATCGGGGCGCGGGCGGGCACATCACGGATCACGCGGAGCCCGAACCTGAGTCGGGGAATCCCGGAAGGAACACATGACAGACACCACGACACCCCAGAGCACGGACGAGACGCCGGTGGACCCGGTGGATCGCGTGCTGGCGCGCGCCGACGCGCGCTCGGGCGTGCGGGTCTTCAGCGGCGCCCAGGCGCTTCAGGATGAGACGACGATCGCCCGCGGCGACACCGACGGCGAGCAGTGGGATCGAGAGGAGCGCGCGGCGCTTCGACGCGTCCCCGGACTCTCGACCGAGCTCGAAGACGTCACCGAGGTCGAGTACCGCCAGTTGCGACTCGAGAACGTCGTGCTCGTCGGGGTGCACGCCCAGGGCGAGACGGAGGATGCCGAGAACTCGCTGCGCGAGCTGTCGGCCCTCGCCGAGACGGCCGGCGCGGTCGTGCTCGACGGCGTGCTGCAGCGGCGTCCCCACCCCGATCCGGCCACCTACGTCGGACGAGGCAAGGCGGAAGAGCTGCGCGACATCGTCGCGTCGGTCGGAGCGGACACGGTCATCGCCGACACCGAGCTCGCACCCAGCCAGCGGCGTGCGCTCGAGGACGTCGTGAAGGTCAAGGTCATCGACCGGACGACCGTCATCCTCGACATCTTCAGCCAGCACGCCAAGAGCCGCGAGGGCAAGGCGCAGGTGGAGCTCGCCCAGCTCGAGTACCTCCTCCCGCGCCTCCGCGGCTGGGGCGACTCGATGAGCCGGCAGGCAGGTGGACAGGTCGGCGCCGGCGGCGCCGGCATGGGCTCCCGCGGTCCCGGTGAGACGAAGATCGAGCTGGATCGCCGCCGCATCCGCACCCGGATGGCGCAGCTTCGCAAGCAGATCCGCGACTTCGCGCCGGCGCGCGACGCCAAGCGGGCCGAGCGCAAGCGCAACACGATCCCGTCGGTCGCGATCGCGGGCTATACGAACGCAGGCAAGTCCTCGCTCCTCAACCGCCTCACGCGGGCGGGAGTGCTCGTCGAGAACGCGCTCTTCGCGACGCTGGATGCCACGGTCCGTCGCTCCGAGACGGCCGACGGACGCACGTACACCCTGACCGACACGGTCGGCTTCGTGCGGAACCTCCCGCACCAGCTCGTGGAGGCGTTCCGCTCGACGCTCGAAGAGGTCGGCGACGCCGACGTCATCCTGCACGTGGTCGACGGGTCGCACCCCGACCCGGCCGCACAGCTCAAGACGGTGCGCGACGTCATCGGCGATGTGGGTGCGCGCGACACGCGCGAGCTCGTGGTCTTCAACAAGGCCGACCTCCTGACCGAGGACGAGCGGATGCTGCTGCGCGGCCTGGAGCCGCAGGCGCTGTTCGTCTCGTCCCGCACCGGTGAGGGCGTCGACGAGCTGCGCGCTGCGATCGAGGCGGCGCTGCCGCTTCCCGAGGTCGAGGTGCGCGCGCTCGTGCCCTACGACCGCGGAGACCTCGTCTCAGCCGCGCACGAGACCGGTCACATCGTTGCCCAGTCGCACGAGGCCGAGGGGACGGCGCTGCACGCGTACGTTTCGCCGCGCCTCGCGGCGGAGCTCGCGCCCTTCAGCAAGTGACGTCGGCGCCCGCCGGCTACGCGAGCTCGATCGGCGGCACGCCGGGCGTCTCGAATCCGTAGACCGCGCCCAGGAAGGCGTAGGACTTCTCGAGCACGTCGACGACCGTCTCCGCCCGGCGGAACCCGTGCCCCTCGCCTTCGTACAGCACGTACGCGTGGGGCACGCCGTGCTGTGAGAGGGCATCGCGGATCGCCTCGGACTGCGACGGCGGAACGACCTCGTCGTCGGCGCCCTGGAGGAGGAGCAGCGGCACCCGGAACCGGTCCGGCCGGCTCAACGGCGACCGCTGCACGTAGGTCTCCTCGGCCCGGGGCAGCGGTCCGATGAGCCCGTCGAGGTAGTGCGCCTCGAAGTCATGCGTGTCCTCCGCGAGAGCGCGGGCATCGCCGACGCCGTAGCGCGAGATGCCGGCCGAGAAGGCGTCGGTGCCGACGAGCGCCGCCAGGACGGTCCAGCCGCCGGCCGACCCGCCCTCGATCGCGATGCGGGCCGGATCTGCGCGCCCTTCCGCGGCCAGTCCTGCGGCGGCGGCCGCCACATCGTCGACGTCGACGACGCCCCACTGGCCGCGCAGGCGCTCCCGGTAGTCCCGGCCGTAGCCCGACGAGCCGCCGTAGTTGACGTCCAGCACGCCGATGCCCCGGCTCGTCAAGTACGCGATCTTGCCGGATGCCGCGCCCGCCACGTGCGATGTCGGCCCGCCGTGCACCAGCACGACGTAGGGCGGAAGCGCGCCCTCTGGCGCCGCGGCGTCGGGGTTCGTCGGCGGGAAGTCGAAGGCGTGGACGGGTCCGTGCGGGCCGTCGTACGTCACGGCGCGGGGTCGCGGCATCCACTCGGTCCCCCAGGGGGATTCCGAACCTGCGATGCGCTCGGAGACGCGGGTCTCGACGTCGACGAGCCAGATCCCCGGCGGTGACGCGGCGCCCGAACCGGACAGCAGCACGCGCGGGCCGGCGGCGTCCTCGATCACGACGTTCGCCGTCGCCTCCACGCTGAGCGACTCCGAGACGCCCGATCGCGGATCGATGAGGACGACGTCGTCCGACCCGTTCGTGCGGACCGCGACGATGCGGCCGTCGTCGAGGGGCGCGTACCAGCGCGATCCGAGCACCCAGAGCGGCCCGCCGGTGTCGGCGTCGGCGGGGGCGACGTCCTCGTGATCGAGATCGGCGTCGAGGCGGAGCCGCCAGATGTTCCACCGCCCCGTCTGGTCGTCCAGATAGAGCAACTCGTCGGAGTCCACCCACGCCGGCTGGAGGCTGGAGGTGGCGCCGCTCGTCACGGCCGTCCACTCGACGACGATTCCCGCCTCGAGGCGCCCCACCCGGAGTTCTGTGCGGTCCCACGGCATGTCGGGGTGGTTCCACGCGATCCACGCAAGATGGCGGCCGCCCGGAGAGAGCGCGGGCTGGGCGACGAAATCACTGTCGGCCGCCATGTCGACGACGCGCCACAGGCCTGTCGTCGCGATCGACACGACATCGCGCTTCGGCATGCGCCTCTCGCCGTGCACCTCGCGGATGCCGAGCAGCACGCCCTCCTGGAAGGTCAGCCCCCCGAACCGCACGCCCGGCTCCACGCCGGTGAGCGGCACCGGTGGTTCCCCGGGCCACGCCGCCCACACGCGCTGGTCGCTCTTCTCGACGAAGAAGAGGCGTCCCTCGTCCGACGCCGCCCAGGAACCGCCGCCGTACTCGTGCACGCGCGAGCGCGCGTTCCACGGCGCGGGAAGCACGTCCTCGACGTAGCCGTCGGCGCGTCGCCGGCGCACGGTCGTGCGTCCGCCGTCCTCCGGGACGCTCTCGCCCCACCAGATCTCATCGCCGACGAAGCGCGCTCCCTCGATGCGGGGCGAAGCCGCCGAGACCGCCGCCGCGGTGATGGGAGACGACCACGATCCGTAGGGAATCTCGGGCTTCATGACCCCCACCGTACGCCGCGCGGCGATCCCTATCGAGATATGCCTTCGGCGTTATGGACCTCGAAACAGTCGGTCACACAGGTGGTTCCGCCGCCCGTGCCTCCTCTACCGTGGTCGCATCATCGCCCCGGACAACACCGGGGCGTGGAGCGACAGCCGAGCCCGGCACCCGCCCGCGATGACACCGTGCCCCCGCAGGGCGTGCACGGCGCCGCGGCCGACCGGCCAGATCCGTCCCTCATCCGATTGCACGCCATGCCTGCTGACTCGAGCATCACCGACACGGTGCCGTTCTCGTTCGAGCTCTACCCGCCCCGCTCCGACGCGGCGGCGGCCGAGCTGCTCGAGACGATCCGCGCGCTTGCGGAGGCCGGTCCTCGATTCATCTCGGTCACCTACGGCGCCGGCGGCTCCACGGGCGGACGCTCGCTCGACATCCTCCGACACGTCCGGGCGACCGGCGTTGAGGCTCTCGCCCACCTCACGTGCGTCGGCAACACCTACGAGGGAGCGGCGCGGCTCATCCGGGAGTTCCTCGACGCCGACATCACGAGCTTCCTCGCGCTGCGCGGCGACCCACCGGCCGGCGTCTCAGAGGACGACATCTTCCTCGGCGACCTCGAGAGCGCGGCGCAGCTCGTGCAGCTCATCGACCGGGTGCAGGCCGAGCGGTCCCCGTACACAGAGGCCTCGATCCCGGGGGTGCCGGGGGCCGTCCGGGTCGAGCGACGGCGACGGGTCGACATCGCGGTCGCGGCATTCCCCAACGGGCATCCCCGGTCGCGGCATCCGCGCGAGCACATCGACGCGCTGCTGGCGAAGCAGGCGGCGGGGGCCACGTTCGCCATCTCGCAGGTGTTCTTCCACGCCGACGACTATCTCTGCTTCGTCGAGCGCGCCCGCCAGGCGGGCGTCGGCCTCCCGATCCTCCCCGGCATCATGCCGATCGTCTCGCCCGTCCGCCTGCGCCGCGTGCTCGAGCTGACGGGCGAGGAGCTGCCGGGGGAGCTCGCCGTCGCGCTCGAGGTCGAGCCGACACCCGAAGGACGCCGAGCCGTCGGCATCGAGCACGCCGCGCGTCTCGCCCGTGACGTGATCTCCGGGGGAGCACCCGGCGTCCATCTCTACGCGTTCAACTCCCACGACGCCGTCCTCGCGGTCCTCCGCGCGGCCGGCATCCTCTCGCACCACCCATCCGAACTGGAGGCCGCACGATGACCGACACCACTTCCGCCTTCCCGGCGGGCACGATCCTGGGGTACCCCCGCATCGGCCGGCGCCGCGAGCTCAAGCGCGCCGTCGAGGCGCACTGGGCCGGCACCGTCGACGAAGCCGCGCTCGAGGCGACGGCGGCCGAGCTGCGCCGCGCGACGCGCGAGCGTCTGGCCGCGCTCGGCCTCGGCCGCGACGACTCGTCGATCCCCGAGTCGTTCTCCTTCTACGACCAGGTGCTGGATGCCGCGGCAGCCGTGGGGGCCCTCCCCGAGCGGTTCGCCCACCTGCGCGAGGCCGACGGCACCGTCGGGCTCGCGGCATACTTCACCGCCGCCCGCGGCGCGGGCGAGCTGGCCCCCCTCGAGCTCACGAAGTGGTTCGACACGAACTACCACTATCTCGTTCCCGAGATCGGTCCCGAGACGACGTTCGCGCTCTCGACCGACCGCTTCGCGCGGCAGGTCGCCGAAGCGCGCGCCGAAGGCTTCGTGACGCGTCCCGTCGTCGTCGGCCCGGTGACCCTCCTCGCTCTGGCGAAGGCGACGGATGCCGCACCCGACGGCTTCCGACCGCTTGACCGTCTCGCGGAGCTCCTGCCGGTCTACGTCGAGCTGCTCGCGTCGCTCCGCGCCGCCGGTGCCGAGTGGGTGCAGCTCGATGAGCCCGCGCTCGTGAGCGAGAGCCTGCCCGTGTCGGCGGACGAGCTCGCCGAGGCCGCTGCCCGCGCCTACGCCGTCCTGGGCGGCGGCGCGGACCGCCCCGAGATCCTCGTCGCGGCGCCCTATGCGCAGCTCTCCATTGCGGCGTGGGCGGCGCTCGCCGCTGCCCCGATCGAGGCGCTCTCCGTCGACCTCACGCGCGGCAGCGTGCCGTCTCCGGTGGAGGGGCTGTCCGACAAGGTGCTCGTCGGCGGCGTGGTCGACGGCCGCAACGTGTGGCGCGGCGACCAGGAGTCCGCGTGGCAGAAGCTCGAAGACCTCTCCGCGCTCGGCGCGCAGGCCGTCGCGGCAGGAACGTCGACGTCGCTGCAGCACGTTCCGCACGATGTCGCCGACGAGCCCGACCTCGAGCCTCGCCTCGTCTCGTGGCTCGCCTTCGCCGATCAGAAGGTCGCTCAGGTCGTGACGCTCGCCCGGGGTCTCGTCGAGGGGCACGGTGCCATCGCCCGGCAGCTGGCCGAGGCATCCGTCGCCCTCGCCGATCGGCAGAGCGCCCCGGGAGTTCGCGACGGCGCGGTGCGCACCCGCGCGGCGACGCTCACCGCCGATGCCCGCGACCGCGCAGACTACGACGCCCGTCTCGCGGCCCAGGAGGCGGCGCTCGGACTCCCCGTGCTGCCGACGACGACGATCGGCTCGTTCCCGCAGACGGCCGACATCCGACGCCTGCGCGGACAGCACGACCGCGGCGAGATCACGACGGCGGAGTACGAGCAGCTCCTGCGGCTCGAGATCACGGCCGTCATCGGGCTTCAGGAGGAGCTGGGCCTCGACGTCCTCGTGCACGGCGAGGCCGAGCGCAACGACATGGTGCAGTACTTCGCCGAGAACCTCGACGGCTTCGCGGTGACCCGCAACGGCTGGGTGCAGTCGTACGGCTCGCGGGCGACGCGTCCGTCGATCCTGTGGGGTGACGTCTCGCGGCCGGCGCCCATCACGGTGCGCTGGGCTGAGTTCGCCCAGTCGCTCACCGAGCGCCCGGTCAAGGGCATGCTCACGGGTCCGGTGACGATCCTCGCGTGGTCCTTCGTGCGCGACGATCAGCCGCTCGCCGAGACGGCCGACCAGGTCGCCCTGGCGCTGCGCGACGAGATCGCCGACCTCGAGGCGGCGGGCATCGGCATCGTGCAGGTGGATGAGCCGGCGCTGCGCGAGCTGCTGCCGCTCAAGGCAGCTGACCAGCCCGCCTACCTCGACTGGTCGGTGGGCTCGTTCCGCCTGGCGACCGCGGGCGCGGCGACGGCGACGCAGGTGCACACGCACCTCTGCTACTCGGAGTTCGCCGTCGTCATCGATGCCATCGCGGCCCTCGACGCGGACGTCACGTCGATCGAGGCGGCGCGCAGCCGGGGCGAGGTCATCACCGACATCGCAGAGTCGGGCTTCTCGCACGGCGTCGGGCCCGGGGTCTACGACATCCACTCCCCGCGCGTGCCGTCGGTGAGCGAGGTCGCCGACCTCCTGCGCCGCGCCGTCGACGAGCTGCCGTTGCGCCAGGTGTGGGTGAACCCGGACTGCGGCCTCAAGACGCGCGCCTACCCCGAGACCGTCGCCTCGCTCCAGAACGTCGTGGAGGCGACGCGCCTCGTGCGCGAGGGGATCGAAGTCACCGTGTAGGGCGCGGCTTCTTCGCGGTCACCGATGCCTCGGCCCCGCCCCCTTCGGAGGGTGGGGCCGACGCCGTTCCCGGCAGTGTCGACGTGCCGGCGGTCTGCGCGACGAGCTCCTCGTCCGAGACGCCGTCGGCGGACCCGGCGTCGCTCCACGCCTGAAGGGCGGCGGCGGATGCCTCGGCATCGGCGGCGGCTGCTTCCGCGTCCGCCGCGGCGGCCTCGGCGTCGGCCAGGGTCTCGTCGATCGTCGGGGCGGCGAGCTCGTCGGGGCGCTTCTGCAGGAGCTCGAGGATCCAGGCGACGGCGAAGGCGACGATGAGCACCAGGAAGACGTCACCGGCCGACAGCGGTCGCAGGGCGTAGAGCCAGATCACGGCGAGAACGGCGATCACGACGCGGACGGGAACGCGGTAGCGCGCGAGCCAGAGGCCGAACGCGCCGGTGTTCAGGCCCATGCCGGCGAAGGAACGGCGCGCCGAGGAGTTCAGGCCGCCCACGAACTGGCGCGAGCGGACGGCGGGCGTCGAGCCGCCCATCACCCACCCGAGCACCGCGATGAACACGCCCAGGAGGGCGACGATGACAGCGGTCTGCTGCATCGAGCCGATCATGTCGCCGTAGATGACGTCGAGGGCGGCGACCGACAGATCGAGCTGCACGGCGGTCTGGCCGATGACGGGGTAGCCGATGGCGAAGGCGAGTGCGAGCGCGCCACCGCCCACCGCGAAGCCGATGCCCGTGCCGACGACCGCGACGCTGCGCTTGCGCGCGATGAGGATGCCGAGGGCGAAGAGCGCCAGCGTGATGACCGGCAGCCACCAGCCGAGCGTCGACGCGAGGGCGTAGGTCGTGCGGATCGCGACGAGCGTGTCGCCCGTGCCGATGATGACGACCTTGTCGACGGCGGGGATGATCTGCGCGACGCCGATGCCCCGGTCGACCAGGTTCTCCTTGACGCGCTCGACGATGGCGCCGAGCTGGATGCCGACGCCGTCATCCGTCATGACGACGATGCCTCCGCCGTCCGATGTCGCGGCCGCTGTCAGTGCGCGGTGCGCGGCGCGGGTCGCGGTCGCCCACACGTCGGCGAACTGGTCCGACTGCACGACGCGGGTCACCGCCGTGTTGACGAGGTTCTCGAGGCCCTGCGCCGCGGGCGCCTGCAATGTCTGCAGCGCCTGCTCGGCGCGCGGCGGCAGGCCGAGCTGCGCGATGCCGTCGAAGACGTCGGATGTCAGCTGGGTGAAGTCCACCTGCGCGTTGACGGCATCCATCGTCTCGTCGATGAGCATGTTCTGCACGGCCGGGTCGTCGGCGAGCGGAGCGAGGGTGTTGACGAACTGCTCCTCGTCGACGAGCTCTGCTCGCGCCCACGCAGTGACGATCGAGACGGGGACGAGGATCGTGGCGATCACGATGAGGAGCGCGGAGACGAAGGCGCGCCAGCGACCGGGCCTCCGCGCGGGCGGCGCGGACGCCGTGGCCGGAGGGAGCGGGTCGACGGGAGTCGTGCGAAGCGAGTCGTTCTCGGAGCGCAGCCGCTCCACCTCCGCGCGCAGGTCGTCGATCTCGGATGTGGCCATCTTCCGCACCTCTCATCGAGACGGACCCCCGCCGCCTTGCCGCCATTGTGCCCGTGCGGTGCGTGCATTGACCACGGCAGCGCGGCTCTCCTCGCCCTCAGCGGGCGAGGGTGGACCGAAGGCCCACGATCGCCGCAGACGGCGCGTCCGGGCGACTGGGCCGGGACGGAAGCGGCTCAGACGGCGCGCAGGACCGCCACGACCTTGCCGAGGACGACGGCCTCGTCGCCGAGGATCGGCTCGAACGCCGAGTTGCGGGGGAGCAGCCAGGTGTGGCCGTCCCGCTGGCGGAACGCCTTCACGGTCGCCTCGCCGTCGAGCATGGCCGCGACGATGTCGCCGTTGTCGGCGGTCGCCTGCGAGCGCACGACGACCCAGTCGCCGTGGCAGATCGCGGCGTCGATCATCGACTCCCCGACGATCTTGAGCATGAAGAGGTCGCCCTTGCCGACGAGCTGGCGGGGGAGCGGGAAGATCTCCTCGATCTGCTGGTCCGCCGTGATCGGCACGCCGGCCGCAATGCGGCCGACGAGCGGCACGAGGGCGGCGTCGCCCACGGCGGGCGCGGTGTCGGCGGGGTTCTCGGCGGCGGCGCCCGGGAGGTCGATCAGCACCTCCATCGCGCGCGTCTTGCCCGCGTCGCGACGAAGGTAGCCGCTCAGCTCCAGCTGGTTGAGCTGGTGTGTGACGCTCGAGAGCGACTTGAGCCCCACGGCGTCGCCGATCTCGCGCATGCTCGGCGGGTAGCCGTGCCGGGCGATCGAGCGCTGGATGACCTCGAGGATCGCCAGCTGCTTGTCGCTCAGGCTCTTCCGTCGCCGGGTCTGAGGCCTGTCGCGGCCGCTCGCATCGCTCATCTCGCAGCTCCTGTCTCGCGCCGGGGAGGGCAGCGGTCTTCGAATGTCGGAGGCCCGTGGTGGGGTGTTTCTGTCGAAACCGTATCCGGTCGATGACGCGTTCGCGAGCAGCCAGCCCGCGTGTCGCGTTCGATGGTTGGAGCCGCCGAGACCTTCTTGACATCGGATTCTATCGAAGATAACTTCGGAACGCAGATTCGCATCCCGCCGCTCCCGGCCGAGTGGCGGATGCGAATCTCTTCTCCCAGGAGGACACAATGACCGCGATCAGCATCACGAGCCCCGCTCTGACGGCACCCGGCGCCGCGCCGACGCGCCTGCGCCTCACGGTGCGAGGTCGCCGCGTCCTCGCCCTCCTGGCCGCGCTGCCGGCGCTCGTCGCCCTCGCTGTCGCGGTCTTCCTCGGCGGTTCGTCGGCCCTCGCCGCCCGAGAGGGCGGCGCCCCGGCGGGCACCTTCGAGACGGTCACCGTCACAGCGGGCGACTCGCTGTGGTCGATCGCCCAGGAGGTCGCGCCGGGGGCAGACCCGCGCGACGTCGTCGACGCGATCGTCCGCCTCAACGCGCTCGACGGCGTGGCGGTGTCGTCCGGTCAGCGCCTGGCCATCCCGGCGGAGTACTCCGCCGGCTCCTGAGCCCGGTCCGACGCTCGCCTGCCGCCTACGATGGGAGGGGTGAGCAGCAGTCTCGACCAGCTTCCCCTCCGCGACGACCTGCGCGGCCTGACGCCCTACGGAGCGCCCCAGGCACCCCTTCCGGTGGCGCTCAACGTCAACGAGAACACGCATCCCGTTCCCCAGGAGGTGGCGGACGACATCCTGGATGCCGTCGCCCACGCCCTTCGCGACGTCAACCGGTACCCCGACCGCGAGTTCACCGATCTGCGCGACGGCTTCGCCGACTACCTCGGTCATGGGCTCACGCGCGAGCAGATCTGGGCGGCCAACGGCTCCAACGAGGTGCTGCAGCACGTGCTCCAGGCCTTCGCCGGTCCCGGCCGCACGGCCTTCGGGTTCGCCCCCACCTATTCCATGTACCCGCTCCTGACACGCGCGACCGGCGCGACGTGGATAGCCGGTGACCGTGGACACGACTTCGTCGTCGACGCCGAGAGCGCGGCATCCCAGGTCGCAGATGCCTCGCCGGACGTCGTGTTCCTGTGCGCGCCCAACAACCCGACCGGCACCCCGATGGGGCTCGACGTGATCGAGGCCGTCTACGAAGCGACCGACGGCGTCGTCATCGTCGATGAGGCGTACTTCGAGTTCGCGCCCCGCGATGAGCGCTCCGCCCTGACACTCCTCCCGGGGCGGGAGCGCCTCGTCGTCTCGCGGACCATGAGCAAGGCCTTCGCCTTCGCGGGCGCCCGCGTGGGGTACCTCGCCGCGGATCCGTCCTTCATCGACGCGCTCCGGCTCGTGCGGCTGCCGTATCACCTCAGCGCCCTCACGCAGGCGGCCGCGACGGCCGCGCTCCGGCACGCGCCGGTCATGCTGCGGATGGTCGACGAGATCGTGGCGCAGCGCGACCGGATGTCGGCGACGCTCGACGCCCTCGGCTACGAGCCGCACGAGTCCTGGACCAACTTCGTCCTCTTCGGCGGCGTGGACGACCCGGCGCGGACGTGGCAGGAGCTGTACGACCGCGGCATCCTCATCCGCGACGTCGGCATCCCGCACCACCTGCGGGTCACCGCCGGCACCGAGGCCGAGACGACCGCATTCCTCGACGCACTGGCCTCGATAGACTCGAACGCATGACCGCACGCACCGCGTCGCTCCGACGGGCGACGAGCGAGTCCAGCGTCGAGCTCGACCTCGATCTCGACGGCACGGGGCGCAGCCACATCGACACGACGGTGCCATTCTTCGACCACATGCTGACGGCGTTCGCGAAGCACTCGCTCACCGACCTCACGGTCCGCGCGTCGGGTGACACCGACATCGACGCCCACCACACGGCCGAAGACGTCGCCATCGTGCTCGGCCAGGCGATCCGTGAGGCGCTCGGCGACAAGGCCGGGATCTCGCGCTACGGCGACGCCCTCGTCCCGCTCGACGAGGCCCTCGCGCAGGCGGTCGTCGACATCTCGGGCCGCCCCTACCTCGTCCACTCGGGCGAGCCGGCGGGCTTCGAGCACCACCTGATCGGCGGCCACTTCACCGGATCGCTCGTCCGCCACACCTTCGAGGCCATCACGTTCAACGCGGGGCTCACGGTCCACGTGCGCGTGCTCGCCGGCCGCGACCCGCACCACATCGCCGAGGCCGAGTACAAGGCCTTCGCCCGTGCCTTCCGTCAGGCCAAGTCGCTCGATCCGCTGGTCGAAGGCATCCCGAGCACGAAGGGCGCCCTGTGACGCGACCCGTCGTCGCGGTGCTGGACTACGGTTCGGGCAACGTGCACTCCGCCGTCAAGGCGCTCGATGCGGCCGGCGCCGACGCCCGCCTGACGTCCGATCGCGCGCTGATCCTCGAAGCCGACGGCCTCGTCGTGCCCGGAGTGGGGGCCTTCCGTGCGGTCATGGACGCGCTGCGCGCGAGCCGGGGCCACGAGCTGATCGGCCGGCGCCTCGCCGGCGGCCGTCCGGTCCTCGGCATCTGCGTCGGCATGCAGGTGCTCTTCGAGCGCGGCGTCGAACGCGGGGTCGACACCGAGGGCATGGGGGAGTGGCCCGGCACCGTCACCGAGCTCGACGCGCCCGTGCTTCCGCACATGGGCTGGAACACGGTGGACGTCGGCGAGGGCAGCAGGCTCTTCCGCGGCATCGAGGACGAGCGCTTCTACTTCGTGCACTCCTTCGGCGCGCAGAAGTGGACGCTCGACGTGATCCCGCCGTTCCCCTCGCCGAGCCTCACGTGGTGCTCCTACGGGGCGACGCCGTTCCTCGCCGCTGTCGAGAACGGGCCCCTCTCGGCGACGCAGTTCCACCCCGAGAAGTCGGGGCGGGCGGGCATCCGGCTGCTGTCCAATTGGATCGACGGCCTGGGCGCCGCTAACCTCTGAACTCGTGCCTACCGCGGGGCCGACCCTGCGACCACGATCACGCACTGAGGATTCATGAACGATTTCGCCTCCCGGCCCGAACTGATCCTGCTGCCCGCCGTCGACGTCGCCGACGGCAAGGCCGTCCGCCTGACGCAGGGCGAGGCGGGCTCCGAGACGAACTACGGCGATCCCGTCGACGCCGCCGTCGAGTGGGCCAAGCAGGGCGCGCGGTGGATCCACCTCGTCGACCTCGACGCCGCGTTCGGCCGCGGAACGAACGCGCCGATCCTGCGCAAGGTCATCAAGCAGGTCAAGGGCGTGCAGGTCGAGCTCTCCGGCGGGATCCGGGATGACGCGAGCCTCGAGGCCGCGCTGGACTCCGGCGCAGCCCGGATCAACCTCGGGACGGCCGCCCTCGAGAACCCCGAATGGGCCGCCGATGTCATCGGCCGCTACGGCGACGTCATCGCGGTCGGTCTCGATGTCCGCGGCACGACGCTCGCCGCGCGCGGCTGGACCCGCGAGGGCGGCGACCTCTGGACGGTGCTCGACCGTCTCGAGGCGGCCGGGTGCAGCCGTTATGTCGTGACCGATGTCACGAAGGACGGGACGCTCCGCGGCCCCAACGTCGAGCTGCTCCGCGAGGTCACGAACCGCACGCCCAAGCCGGTCGTCGCGTCGGGCGGTATCTCGAGCCTCGACGACATCGCGGCGCTCCGCGACCTCGTCCCTCTCGGCGTCGAAGGCGCGATCGTGGGCAAGGCCCTGTACTCGGGCGCGTTCACCCTCGCCGAGGCGCTGGATGTCGCCGGAGACTGACCCCCTCGACGGCCAGGGCCACCGCGGCGATCGGGGTGACCACGGCGATCACGGGCATCACGGTGCCGACTCGGCCGGTGTGCCGTGGGAGGGCCGGAGCTTCCAGTCCAACCCTCATTCGGGTGACGACGGCTCGGCCGACCCACGCCTGCTCGCGGCGCTCCTCGCCTTCCACGAGGGCACCGGCGACCCTGTCGCGGTCGTCGAGGCCTACCGCACCGCGCGCCTCCTGATCCCCCTCGTCGCCGAGAAGGGCGACGAAGGGGTCGGCGCCCACGGCCTCGCGGTCGACAAGACGCAGGAGCTCTCCATCGTCACCGTCGCAGCACCCGACGGTCGTCGGGTGCTGCCGGTGTTCACGTCCGTCGACGCGCTCGCCAGATGGGATGCCGCGGCCCGCCCCGTGCCGGCGGACGGCGTCCGCACGGCTCTCGCGGCGGCGGACGACGA
Source organism: Microbacterium sp. 4R-513 (assembly GCF_011046485.1). Classification (NCBI taxonomy): domain Bacteria; kingdom Bacillati; phylum Actinomycetota; class Actinomycetes; order Micrococcales; family Microbacteriaceae; genus Microbacterium; species Microbacterium sp. 4R-513. The sequence goes on along the minus strand of NZ_CP049256.1, from coordinate 37,992 downwards.
CACCGACCTCATCGTCATCGACCCGACGTCGCCGACCGAGTTCGTGCTCCGCCGTCCGGCGCTCTGGGCCATCGCGCAAGGCACCCCGTGGGAGCCCAGCCACCGATCGCCCGAGGTCTTCGCCGGCCTCCAGGAGAGCATCGGCGGCGAGCTCGCCGTCCTCGACCTGTCGGTGGCCGCGGGCGACCCGTCGGGCCGCCTGCGCGGCCCGGAGCTCATCGTCCGCCTCGAGCTCATGCCCGGCCTCGACCAGGCGGAGCTCGACGCCGTGCTCTCCCGACTCGCGAAGCGCTGGGCAGCCGACGACCGCATCGCCGTCCTCGTCGATTCGCTCACGGTCAAGCTCGTCCGCGGCTGACCGGTTGCCGCTCCTTTCCCACCGGCCCCTTGCGACTCTCCGGCGCGAGGGCGGATGATCGGCTCGGCGACGGGGCCGGGGAGGCGCACGGATGAGCGACGACACGCGGGAGCACAACACGACGCACGTCTGGGCTCGGCATGACGCCGAGGCTCGCGACTCCGAGTCGGCGGCGGCCGAGTATCGCCGGCCGCTGCATCTCGCACACCGGCGCGCGATGGAGTGGCTCGCGTCCGTCGAGGAGCGTCCCATCCGGCCCGAGCTCGATGTCGACGGCATCCTGGGCCGCCTCCGCCAGGACCTGCCCGACGAGGGGGAGGACGCGGCATCCGTCGTCGAAGAGCTCGCGGAGGCGACCGAGCCCGGTCTCATGGCGATGGGATCGTCGCGCTTCTACGGTTTCGTCATCGGTGGTGCGTACCCCGCGGCGCTCGCCGCGGACTGGCTCGTCTCGGCGTGGGATCAGAACACCGGGTCCCGGCAGCCGACTCCGGCGACGGCCGCCGTTGAAGAGACCGCTGCCCGCTGGCTGGTCGACCTGCTGGGGCTGCCGCCGGGCAGCGGCGTCGGCTTCGCGACCGGTGCCACGAGCGCCAACCTCGCGTGCCTCCTGACCGCGCGGGACGCCGTCATCCGCGAGCGGGGCGTCGACCCCACCCTCGGGCTCCAGCACGCGCCGCCGGTGCGCTTCTTCGCCGGCGGCGCGGTGCACACCTCGGTCGTGCTGGGCGGACGGATGTCGGGGCTCGGAGGTCCCGTCACGGTCGGCGCCGACGACCAGGGCCGCATCGACGTCGCAGGACTCGAGCGGGCGCTCCACGAAGACGACGGGCCGGCGATCGTGGCGCTGCAAGCAGGTGACGTGCACTCGGGTGCCTTCGACGACTTCGCCGCAGCGATCGACGTCGCGCATCTCGCCGGCGCGTGGGTCCACGTCGACGGCGCCTTCGGGCTCTGGGCCGCGGCATCCCCTCGGCTCCGCCATCTGACGGCGGGGCTCGAACATGCCGACTCGTGGGCCACCGACGCGCACAAGACGCTCAACGTCCCCTACGACTGCGGAGTGGCGATCGTGCGCGACGAGGCCGCGATGGCGGCGGCGCTCGGCGCGCATGCCGCGTACCTCCCCGAGGTCGCGAGCATCCCCGATCCCTACGACCGGGTGCCCGAGCTGTCGCGCCGGGCGCGGGGGGTGCCGGTGTGGGCCGCGCTCCGCTCGCTCGGGCGGTCCGGCGTCGCCGGCCTCGTCGAAGGACTCGCGGATGCCGCGACCGCCCTGGCCGACGGCTTCCGGGGAATCCCGGGGCTCAGCGTCATCAACGAGGTCGTCTTCACGCAGGTGTGCCTCGCGGCGCCCACCGACGAACAGACCGCCGCGCTGGGGGAGTGGCTGCGCGCCGAAGGCACCGTATGGGCCTCGTCCTCGCGGTGGCAGGACCGCACGGTCGTGCGCTTCGCCGTGAGCAACCGCGGGACGGATGCCGAGGCCGTGCGCCGCACAGTCGACGCCGTCTCGCGTGGCGCGGCGGCGGTCGGGATCAGGTGACCGGGCCGGTCCACTTCTCGCCAGGGCCCTTGCCGATCGGGTCGGGGATGACCGAGGCCTCGCGGAACGCGAGCTGAAGCGACCTCAGGCCGTCGCGGAGCGACCGGGCGTGCATGTCGCTGATCTCGGGTGCGCCCGCGGTGATGAGGCCGGCGAGGGCGTTGATCAGCTTGCGCGCCTCGTCGAGATCTGTCTGGCTGGCAGGGTCGTCGGCGAGGCCGACCTTGACGGCCGCCGCGCTCATGAGGTGCACGGCAGTGGTCGTGATGACCTCGACGGCGGGGACGTCGGCGATGTCGCGGGTAGCGGATGCCGCGGCCCGCTCCTGGTCCTCCCAGCGGGAGAGGCGCTCGGCATCCGTGTCGTCTCCCGCGAAGCCCTGATCGCCCTGGTCGCCCTGAATCGTCTCCACGCCACTCTCTCTGCTAGACTATGGCGGGCTCCGGAGCGCTCTGCTCCGGAACGAAAGAGGATCACATCCCACCCGCGCTTGCCGCTCCAGGCTACCGGGTCCACGCACTCCGCCCCGTCCGCTTGCGTCGGGGTAGCCCGCGATGCGAAGCATGGCGGGAAAGGGTGAGAACGAAGCCGGCGCTCGAGCGTCGAGCGAGTGGCGTGAGTCTCTTCCGCCCGCGACGCACCCCGTGTCGCGGTGACCACCACCCGCACGAATGAGGAGTTCCGCATCAGCGATCCCCGCACCAATGAGCGCATCCGCGTGCCCGAGGTCCGACTCGTCGGTCCCAACGGCGAGCAGGTCGGCGTCGTCCGCATCGAGGTTGCGCAGCGTCTGGCCCAGGAGGCCGATCTCGACCTGGTCGAGGTCGCACCCAACTCGAAGCCGCCCGTCGTCAAGATCATGGACTACGGGAAGTTCAAGTACGAGGCCGCGCAGAAGGCCAAGGAGGCCCGTCGCAACCAGGCGAACACGGTCCTCAAGGAGGTCCGCTTCCGCTTGAAGATCGAGGCTCACGACTACTTGACCAAGCTCAAGCGTGCCGAGGGCTTTCTTCAGTCGGGTGACAAGGTCAAGGCCATGATCCTGTTCCGCGGTCGCGAGCAGTCGCGTCCCGAGCAGGGTGTCCGCCTTCTCCGCAAGTTCGCGGAGGACGTCGCGGAGTTCGGCACCGTCGAGTCGAACCCCACGATCGACGGCCGCAACATGACCATGGTGGTCGCACCGCACAAGAACAAGTCCGAGGTGAAGACCGAGCAGAACGCTCAGCGCGCCGCCAACAAGGAGGCGGCTCGCTCCGCCCGTACCGGCGCGCCCTCGGACGAGCCCGAGACGGGGGCGGCCGAGCCCGAAGCGGGATCGGCCCAGCCCGAGGCGGAAACCGCCGAATAGGGCCCCACAGACTCCCGCTCCGGCGGGACCGCAGCTCCCGCCTGGGCGGGATACACAACGAAGGAAGAAAGATGCCGAAGCAGAAGACCCACTCGGGTGCCAAGAAGCGTTTCAAGGTGACCGGCACCGGCAAGCTCAAGAAGCAGCAGGCGAACCTCCGCCACAACTTCGAGGGCAAGCCCACCAAGCGCACGCGCCGCCTGTCCGCGGACAAGATCCTCTCCCCGGGTGACGCCAAGGTCGCCAAGAAGCTCCTCGGCATCTGAGCGCCGACGCACGTTAGGAAGTAGAAGAAATGGCTAGAGTCAAGCGGGCCGTCAACGCCCACAAGAAGCGTCGTGTCATCCTCGAGCGCGCCTCGGGTTACCGTGGCCAGCGTTCGCGCCTGTACCGCAAGGCGAAGGAGCAGGTCACCCACTCGCTCGTCTACGCGTACCGCGACCGTCGCAAGCGCAAGGGCGACTTCCGTCGCCTGTGGATCCAGCGCATCAACGCTGCGAGCCGCCAGAACGGCATCACGTACAACCGCTTCATCCAGGGCCTCGGCCTCGCGGGCGTGCAGGTCGACCGTCGCATCCTCGCCGAGCTCGCCGTGAACGAGCCCGCCGTCTTCGCGTCGCTCGTCCAGACCGCCAAGGACGCTCTTCCCGAGAACGTCAACGCGCCGAAGTCCGCGTAAGCAGCGGCATCCGTCGTCCGAAGGGGCGTCCTCCACACGGAGGGCGCCCCTTCGTCGTGCTCGGGGCGTGCTCCGGGCGAGTGCCTGCCGAAACGGGATGCCCCGGCTCTATATGCTGATTCCGTGCTCGAGAACCCGCGTTCGCCGCGCGTGCGCGCCGTCGCCAAGCTCGTCAAGCGCAGCGCTCGGCAGGAGACCGGCCTCTTCCTGCTCGAGGGGCCGCAAGCCGCCAGAGAAGTGCTCGCGTACCGCCCCGACACGCTGGTCGAGGTCTTCGCCACGCCGACCGCGATGGAGAAGCACGGCGACATTCGCGACGCCGCGCGCGACGCCGGCATCGAGGTCGAGTTCACGACCGAGGCGGTCCTCGATGCGATGGCCGACACCGTGACGCCGCAGGGCATCGTGGCGGTCGCGCGGCAGTCGCCGACCTCGCTGCGCGACGTCTTCGCCGCGCAGCCCACGCTCGTCGCCATCTGCGAGGAGGTGCGCGACCCGGGCAATCTCGGCACCATCATCCGGGCTGCGGATGCCGCCGGCGCCGACGCCGTCGTCCTCACGGGCCGCACGGTCGACCCGTACAATCCCAAAGTCGTCCGCGCGACGACGGGGTCTCTCTTCCACCTCCCCGTCGCGGTGGGCATCGATCTCGCCTCGACGGTCGAGCGTGCGCACGCGGCCGGCCTGCGCGTCATCGCCGCCGACGTCGACGGGAAGGACTTCCTCTCGCATCGAGACCTGCTCGCGGAGCCGACGGCGTGGCTCTTCGGCAACGAGGCGCGCGGGCTCGACGAGGCATCCCTCGTGCATGCGGATCTCTCGCTGCGGCTGCCCATCTACGGGTCGGCTGAATCGCTCAACCTCGCCACCGCCGCCAGCGTCTGCCTGTACGAGAGCGCCTTCGCGCAGCGCGCAGTGAATGCGCAATGACGCCCTCCGGCTCTGTTACAGGTCGGTAAAGCTCGGGGCAACCACTGGCACAGCGTCATAGGTGACTCCTAGGGTGCCAATATGGCGACACTCGATGGCGATGCCCCGAAAACGTCGAACATCACTGTGCGCAGAGGCGACCCGCTCGTGGTCGTCTCCGACGTGCAGAAGCATTACGGCGACTTCCAGGCTCTGAAAGACATCGACCTCACGGTCAATCGCGGTGAGGTCGTCGTCGTGATCGGCCCCTCGGGCTCGGGCAAGTCGACGCTCTGCCGCACGATCAACCGACTCGAGACCATCACGAGCGGCACGATCAGCATCGACGGCAAGGAGCTTCCGAAAGAGGGGCGTGCCCTCGCGGAGCTGCGCGCCGACGTCGGCATGGTCTTCCAGTCCTTCAACCTCTTCGCCCACCTGACGATCCTCGACAACGTGACGCTCGGGCCGATCAAGGTCCGCAAGATGAAGAAGGCGGATGCCGAGCGCGAGGCGAAGGTCCTGCTCGACCGCGTCGGGGTCGGGCAGCAGGCGAACAAGCTCCCCGCACAGCTCTCCGGCGGTCAGCAGCAGCGTGTCGCGATCGCCCGCGCCCTCGCGATGAACCCGAAGGTCATGCTGTTCGACGAGCCGACGAGCGCCCTCGACCCCGAGATGATCAACGAGGTCCTCGACGTCATGGTGAACCTCGCGCAGGAGGGCATGACGATGATCGTCGTGACTCACGAGATGGGCTTCGCCCGCAAGGCGGCCGATCGTGTCGTCTTCATGGCCGACGGCCAGATCGTCGAGGAGACGACGCCCGAGCAGTTCTTCACGAACCCCCCAGTCGGCGCGCGCCAAGGACTTTCTCTCCAAGCTCCTGACGCACTGAAGCGGCAGGTGACCCCCGCACCGAAGGAAGGACCAGCGAGCAGCAACACAGCGATGCATCCGGACGGACCCGAACGTCGGATACGGAACCAGCACGAAACATGCGCAATCACGGAGGAGAACACCACATGCGAAAGTCACGGATCATCACGGCGCTCGGCCTCGCGGCCGCGGCGGCCCTCACTCTCACGGCCTGCAACAGCGGCACGCCGGGAGGCTCCCCGACGACCGAGTCGTCGGGCGACGCGGAGGAGAGCGGCACGTGGTTCACGGTCGCCGACAACGTGGATCTGGAGGGCAGCCCCACGTACGACGCGATCAAGGAGCGCGACAGCGTCAAGGTCGGAGTCAAGGAGGACCAGCCGGGTCTCGGCTACCTCGACCCGACGACGGGTGACCGCACGGGCTTCGACGTCGACATCGCCCGGTGGATCGCGGCATCCCTCGGCTACGACGAGGACAAGATCGAGTTCACGGCGATCCCGTCCGCGAACCGCGAGCAGGCGATCGTCAACGGCGACATCGACTACTACGTCGGCACGTACTCGATCACCGACAAGCGCAAGGAGCAGATCTCCTTCGCCGGGCCGTACTTCATCACAGGTCAGGGCCTGCTCGTCGCCGCCGACAACGACGACATCGCGGGGCCGGACGACCTCGCGGGCAAGAATGTCTGCTCGGCGACCGGCTCGACCTCGATCCAGCGGATCAAGGACGAGTACCCCGACGCCAAGACGACCGAGTTCGACACGTACTCGCAGTGCGTCGAGCAGCTCAAGAGCGGCCAGGTCGACGCGGTGACGACGGATGAGGCGATCCTCATCGGCTACGCCGCGCAGGACCCCGACAACCTCAAGGTCGTCGGCGACGTCTTCAGCGAGGAGCGCTACGGCGTGGGCATCGCGAAGGGCGACACCGCGCTGCAGGAGTTCATCAACAAGATGTTCACCGACGGCGGCGACATCTGGCAGGCGATCTTCGACAAGAACCTCGGCTCGGCCGGTGTGACGGGCGAGCAGCCGCAGCCCGACGACGCCGACAGCTGATCGATGAAGGTGGCGCCCGCCGCGGGCGGGCGCCACCTTCCTCACCCGATGGACACGTGAGGAGGCGGATGCCGCGGTGAATCAGATCATCGACTATCCCGACATATGGCTCGGGGCGCTGTGGGGCACGCTCGTGCTCTTCGTCGGGGGCGGTGTCATCGCTCTGATCCTCGGGGTCATCGTGGGCGCCATGCGCGTGTCGCCCGTCCCGATCGCCCGCACGGTCGGCGCCGTGTACGTGAACTGGATCCGCAACACGCCGCTCACCCTCGTGATGTTCTTCTTCGCGTTCTGCGTGCCGCTCCTGCTGCCCGGTCGCGCGAATTTCCTCGTTCTGGCGGTGTGGGCGCTCGGGATCTACACCGCGACCTACGTCGCCGAGACGATCCGGTCGGGCGTCAACACGGTCCCCGTCGGCCAGGCCGAGGCCGCTCGCGCGCTCGGCTTGACGTTCGGACAGGTGATGTCGCTCGTCGTGCTGCCGCAGGCGGCGCGCTCGGTCATCCCGCCGATGATGAGCGTGTTCATCGCGCTCCTCAAGAACACGACGGTCGCAGCGGGCTTCGCGGTCGTCAACCTCGGCAACATCCGTGCCGACATGAGCGAGAAGGGCGAGAACCAGCTCGTGACGATCCTGCTCGTGATGCTGATCTTCGTGATCATGGTGTTCCTGCTCGCGTGGGTTCAGCGCCTCTTCGAGCGGAAGTGGAGGATCGCACGATGAGCACGAGCTCCGTCCTCTACGACGTGCCGGGTCCGCGGGCCGTCGTCCGCAACCGCATCATCGGCGCGGTCACGATCCTGGTCGTCCTGGCGATCCTCGGATTCGTCATCTATCGCTTCTGGGTGACGGGTCAGTTCAGCGCCGAGAAGTGGTACGCCTTCACCTTCACGCGCATCTGGGAGCAGTTCGGTCTCGCGACACTGAGGACTCTGGCGGCCTTCGCCGTCGCGGCGGTGGGGTCGATCGTGCTGGGCTTCCTGCTCGCGATCGGACGGCTGTCGGATCACGCCTGGGTACGCGTGCCGGTCACGGCCGTCATCGAGGTCTTCCGAGCCATCCCCGTGCTCGTCTTCATGATCCTGCTGTACTACGGCCTCCCCGTCATCGGCATCAAGATGCCGTCGTACTGGGCGGTCGTCATCGCGCTCGTCGCCTACAACGGATCGGTGCTGGCGGAGGTCATCCGGGCGGGCGTCGAGTCGCTGCCACGGGGACAGCGCGAGGCCGGCTTCGCGATCGGGCTCCGCAAGTCGGGGGTCCTCCGGTTGATCCTCCTGCCGCAGGCGATCCGCGCGATGCTGCCGGTCATCATCTCGCAGCTCGTCGTGTGTTTGAAGGACACGGCGCTCGGGTTCATCATCACGTACCCCGAGCTGCTCTACTTCGCCCGCACGCTGGGCTCGAACGCCCCGCTGGGCTCGCCGCTCATCCCCGCGGCGCTCGTCGCCGGTGCGATCTACGTCGTGCTGTGTCTCGCGCTCTCGTACACGGCGTACGTCGTCGAGAAGCGTCTGCGCAGCTCCCCGCGGACCGTCGCGGTCGCCGGGGCGGGGATCGGACCGGGAATCGGCAACGCGCCGACGACCGACACGGAGCTCATCGCGGCTCAGCAGGAGCTCAACGTCATCGAACGCGACGCCGGGGGCTCGTAGCCCCGGCGTCCGGGAGGGGCATCCGCCCGCCGGTAGACTCGACCCTCGTGTCTGACGTACTCGAGATCACGCCCGAGGCGGTGGAAGACGCGGTCGCGGCGGCCCTGGCCGCGATCGCCGACGCCGCCACGACGGCCGACCTGAAGGCGGCCCGCAGCGCGCACAGCGCCGACGGCTCGCCGCTCGCGAAGCTCAACGCGCGTCTGCGCGATGTCGCCCCGGAGCGGAAGGCGGAGTTCGGCAAGCTCATCGGCCAGGCGCGGGGTCGTGTGAACCAGGCGCTCGCCGCCCGCGAGACCGAGGTCGCGGCGGCCGAGACGGCCGCACGGCTCGAAGCGGAGCGCGTGGACATCACGGCGCTCGCCCAGCGGGCGCGCGTGGGGGCGCGGCATCCCATCTCCCTCCTCCAGGAGGAGGTCGCCGACATCTTCGTCGGGATGGGCTGGGAGATCGCGGAGGGTCCCGAGCTCGAGCACGAGTGGTTCAACTTCGACGCCCTGAACTTCGACGAGGACCACCCTGCCCGCCAGATGCAGGACACGTTCTTCGTAGACCCTGTCGAGCGCCACCTCGTCATGCGCACGCACACCTCGCCCGTGCAGGTCCGGTCGATGCTCGAGCGCGACCTGCCGATCTACGTGCTGTGCCCGGGCCGTGTGTACCGGACCGATGAGTTCGACGCGACGCACCTGCCCGTCTTCACCCAGTTCGAGGGACTCGTGATCGACAAGGGCATCACGATGGCGCACCTCAAGGGCACGCTCGACCACGCCGCGCGCGTGCTCTTCGGCCCCGAGGCCAAGACCCGCTTCCGCGCCAACTACTTCCCCTTCACCGAGCCCTCCGCCGAGCTCGACCTGTGGCACCCGACCTTCAAGGGCGGCGCCCGCTGGATCGAGTGGGGCGGCTGCGGCATGGTCAACCCGAACGTCCTCCGTGCCGCCGGCATCGACCCGGAGGAGTACTCCGGCTTCGCGTTCGGCATGGGCATCGAGCGGACGCTGATGTTCCGCTCAGACGTGCAGGACATGCGCGACATGGCCGAGGGCGATGTCCGCTTCAGTGAGCAGTTCGGAATGGTGGTCTGATGCGCGTCCCGCTCTCCTGGCTGCGTGAGTACGTCGATGTCCCGACGGATGCCTCGGCGGACGACGTCCTCGCGGCGCTCGTGCGCGTCGGCTTCGAGGAGGAGGACGTCCACCGCTTCGACCTCCAGGGCCCGATCGTCGTGGGCGAGGTGCTCGAGTTCGTCGAGGAGCCGCAGTCCAACGGCAAGACGATCCGCTGGTGCCAGGTGCGGGTCGCTCCCGACGGCGAGCCCGCCGCCGACGGCGGCCCGGCCGTCCACGGGATCGTCTGCGGCGCGCGCAACTTCTTCCCCGGCGACAAGGTCGTCGTGACGCTTCCCGGCGCGGTGCTGCCAGGGCCGTTCCCCATCGCGGCGCGCAAGACCTACGGGCACGTCTCGGACGGCATGATCGCGTCAGCCAAGGAGCTCGGGCTCGGCGACGAGCACTCGGGCATCCTCCGCCTCGTCGAGCTCGGCATCGACGCTCCGGTGGGCACCGACGCCATCGCCCTCCTCGGGCTCGACGACGTCGCGGTCGACATCAACGTGACCCCCGACCGCGGGTATGCGCTGTCGCTGCGGGGCGTCGCCCGCGAGTACTCGCACGCGACCGGCGCGGCCTTCCGCGACCCGGGTCTGCGCGCGGACGCGGACGTCGATCTGGCAGACGACACGGCCTTCGCCGTCGCGGTCGACGACCGGGCGCCGATCCGCGGGCGCGACGGCGCGACGGAGTTCGTCGCACGGATCGTGCGTGACGTCGATCCCACCAAGCCCACGCCCGCCTGGATGGTCGCGCGCCTGACGCTCGCCGGCATCCGGTCCCTCGGCGTGCTCATCGACATCACGAACTACGTCATGCTCGAGCTCGGGCAGCCGATCCACGGCTACGACCTCGACAAGCTGCAGGGCGGGATCACCGTCCGTCGCGCGACGGCGGGCGAGAAGCTCGAGACGCTCGACGGCAAGGTCCGCACGCTGTCGCCTGAAGACCTGCTCATCACGGATGCCTCGGGCCCCATCGGCCTCGCCGGTGTCATGGGCGGCGGCACGACCGAGATGAGCGCCTCGACGCGCAACGTCCTGATCGAGGCCGCCACCTTCGACACCGTGTCGATCGCGCGCACGGCCCGTCGGCACAAGCTGCCGAGCGAGGCATCCCGTCGCTTCGAGCGGGGCGTCGACCCTGCCATACCGTTCGTCGCGGCGGCCCGTGTCGCCGAGCTCATGGTGCAGTACGCCGGCGGCACAGACACGCGCGCGGGCGGCGCGCTGGGGAGCACCTTCGAGATCCGCGGGATCGAGCTTCCCTTCGGCTTCGTGCAGGGACTGATCGGCGTGGATTACACGTCCGGTGAGATCGTGAGCGCACTAGAGACGATCGGATGCCGCGTCGACGAGTCTTCGGGCTCGTGGCAGGTCACGCCGCCGTCGTGGCGCCCGGACCTCACCGACAAGTGGACGCTCGCAGAGGAGGTCGCCCGCATCGAGGGTTACGACCGCATCCCGTCGGTGCTGCCGCTCCCGCCGTCGGGCCGCGGTCTGACGCCGGCCCAGCGCGGCCGCCGCCGCGTCGCGAACGCGCTGGCTGCCGCGGGCTTCGTCGAGACGCCGTCGTTCGGCTTCACGACCGAGGAGCTCAACGACCTCCACGGCTCTCCGTCCGGCGAGCACCTGCCGTCGATCAAGCTCGCGAACCCGCTCGACGGGCAGTCGCCGTTCCTCCGGCGATCGCTCGTGCCCGGCCTCCTGCAGGTCGCGCACCGCAACCTGTCTCGCGGCTTCACCGACCTCTCGCTCTTCGAGAGCGGCACGGTCTTCCTCCCTGAGCCGGGCGTTCGCTACGGCACGTCCTTCGTCCCGCCCCTCGCGGTGCGCCCGGATGCCGCGACCCTCGCCGAGCTCGACGCATCCATCCCGCCCCAGCACCGCCACATCGCCGTGCTCCTCACGGGCGGCGTCGTCGCCAAGCAGCCCGGCCAGGCGCCTGTCGCGGCCGACCTCTCGGACGCTCTCGACGCGGTGCGCGTCATCGCCGTCGCTGCGGGCGTGACGATCGACGTCGCACAGGGCGAGCGCGCGGCACTGCACCCCGGACGGACGGGCGTGCTGTCCGTCGGGGGCACCGAGGTCGGCTACGTCGGCGAGGTGCTGCCGGCGGTGGCCGAGGCATCCGATCTTCCCGGCCGCGTGTATGTCGCGGAGCTCGACCTCGATCTCATCCTCTCGCTCGCCGGCGAGAAGGTCGTCGCGGGGTCGCTCTCGACGTTCCCGGCTGCGACGCAGGACGTGTCGCTCGTGCTTCCCGCCGAGGTTCCGGCTGCCGCCGTGCGCGCCGCGCTGGTCGAGGGGGCGGGCGAGCTCCTCGAGTCCGCGCGTCTCGTCGACGACTACCGCGGTCAGGGTCTCGCCGACGGGTCGAAGAGCCTGACGTTCGCGCTCCGCTTCCGCGCCCCCGACCGCACGCTCACGGCGGCCGAGGCGACCGAGGCGAAGCTCGCCGGCGTCGCCGCCGCCGGGTCTCGTTTCGGCGCCACCCTCCGCGAGTAGCGCGCCTCCGTCTCGCCTCGCCGGTCCCTGAGCTTGTCGAAGGGTCGTCCGCCCTTTCCGGTCCCTGAGCGTGTCGAAGGGTCGTCCGCCCTTTCCGGTCCCTGAGCTTGTCGAAGGGTCGTCCGCCCTTTCCGGTCCCTGAGCTTGTCGAAGGGTCGCACGCCTTCCGCCTAGCTGTACCGGGTCAGTACGTTGGTGTCAGTCGGCTGATCGGGGGCTGACCTCCGAGGGCTGAGTGGCGTCGTCCAGTGTTGTAGTGCTCGAGCCAGGGATCAAGGGCCGCGGTGCGGGCATCGTTTGAGGCGAACGCTTGTCGGTAGGCCCACTCGGTTTGCAGCGTGCGATTGAACCTCTCGACCTTGCCGTTCTGCCAGGGGCAGTGAGGCTTGATGAACTTCTGTCGGATGTGGTGAGCCGCGCAGACCTCACGCAATGAGTACCGGTATGCCCAGGCGTTGTCGGTGATTAGCCGCTCGATACGAGCGATGCCATGCGCGGCGAAATATCCGACCGCGCGTTCCAGAAACGCGGCGCAGGTGGGTCCCTTCTCGTCGGGCAGAACTTCGGAGTAGGCCAGTCGGGAATGGTCATCGACGACCGAGTGGACGTAGTCGTAGCCGGTTCCGTGCCGGCGATCACGGTTATCTCCGACGCCGCGGCCGAGCGCCTTCCAGCCGCCGCCGCTGGGAATCCGCCCGAGCTTCTTCACGTCCATGTGGACCAGTTCGCCCGGCCGCTCACGCTCGTAACGGACCGCGGTGGTCTTGGACGCGCGGATCCGTTCCCCGGTCATCGGATCCAGATCGGCCAGCCGTGGCAGGCCCGCCCGGGCGATGATCCGCGACACCGTCCGGGCCGGCACCCCGGTGCGCGCGGCGAGCTCGTCACGACCGAGCCGCTCCTTCTTGCGCAGGATGACCACCGCCGCGGCCTTCGTATCTGGGGTGCGGTTCGCGATGTGGTGGGGCGCGAGGACCGGTCGTGCAACCCGGCCTCGCCCTCAGCCCGGTAGCGGTCGATCCACCGCTTCACACAACGGCGGGACACGCCCATCGCAGCGGCGATATGCGCTTGCTTCCACCCATCGCGGGCACGTTCAACGATCAACAGCCTGCCCCGCACGGTCAGGCGGGCATTAGCGTGGGACATCGAGGACCTCCGGTCAGTAGAGACTTCAGACATCTCCACTAAGCCCGGAGGTCCTCACCGTTCACAAGAGCACCGAAGCCACCAACCTCATGGCCAGGTACACCTAGCCGGTCCCTGAGCTTGTCGAAGGGTCGCACCCCTTTCCGTTCCCTGAACGTTTCGAAGGGTCGTCCGCCCTTCCCGGTCCCTGAGCGTGTCGAAGGGTCGTCCGCCCTTCCCGGTCCCTGAGCTTGTCGAAGGGTCGCACGCCTTCCGCCTTCCCGGTCCCTGAGCTTGTCGAAGGGTCGAACACCGGACGCCTCAGCCCGCCGCTCCTCCCCATCCCGCGGCCGCGAGAATCACTGCCTCCATCGGTCGCCGGGCCGTCTCCCATCCGCATCGGTGGGCAACTCTCGTCGGATGGCGAGTGTCTACATCCTTCGATGCAGTGATGGCAGCTATTACTTCGGTTCCACGGATAAAGAACTCGAAGCCCGCGTGTGGGAGCACAACAACGACGAAGACATGTCTGCCCGCTACACGATCAAGCGCCGCCCCGTCGTGCTCGTGTACTCCGAGCAGTTCGACCGCATCCAAGACGCATTCGTGCGTGAGCGGCAGCTCCACGGGTGGAGCCGGGCGAAGAAGGAGGCGCTGATGGACGGGCGGATCGACGACCTTCGCGGTCTTTCTCGTTCGCGGGGTGATGCGTCGGTGCGGAGGCGACACTCGTAGGTCCAGCGTTCGACCCCTCGACAAGCTCGGGGACCGGAAGCGAGGAAGCGTTCGACCCCTCGACAAGCTCGGGGACCGGAAGCGAGGAAGCGTGCGACCCCTCGACAAGCTCGGGGACCGGAAGCGAGGAAGCGTGCGACCCCTCGACAAGCTCGGGGACCGGGGTCGGGGGAGGCGCACGGGGCCTCGACAGGCTCGGGAACCGCCGCCTCCGTCTCGTCCCCGGGCGCGCGCGGCGGGCGTAGGTTGGGAACCCCGAGCGGAGGAGAGCCGTGTCAGAGTCGATCGAGCTGAGAGCACCCGACGGCACCGAGTTCGAGGTGTATGTCGCCAGACCCGAGGGGACGCCGCTCGGCGGGCTCGTCGTGATCCACGAGATCTGGGGCCTCGTCGACCACATCCGCGACGTCGCCGACCGGTTCGCCGGTGAGGGCTGGCTCGTCGCGGCTCCCGACATCCTCAGCAAGGCCGGCGTAGGTCCGGAGCTCGGCTCGGAGCTCTTCGACCTCGTCAACAGCCCCGACGAGGCGGTGCGCACCGCTGCGCAGCCGCGCCTGCGCGACGCGATGTCCGAGATGCGCGCCCCGGGATACGCCGGGTGGGCGATCCCGGCCCTGCGCACGGTCGTCGACTGGCTCGAGCATCAGCCCGATGTCGACGGCCGCGTGGCCGTCACGGGCTTCTGCTTCGGCGGCACCTATGCCTTCGCGCTCGCCGCGTCCGACGAGCGTCTCCTCGCCGCCGTTCCGTTCTACGGCACGGCCCCGAGCCCCGACCGGATCGCGCAGATCAAGGCATCCGTCCTCGCCCTCTACGGCGAGCAGGATCCGACGCTCATGGATGCGCTGCCCGGCGTGCGCCAGGCGATGGCCGACGCGGGCGTCGACTTCGAAGCGGTCGTCTACCCCGGCGCCCAGCACGCGTTCTTCAACGACACGGGCAGCCGCTACAGCCCCGCGCACGCGATGGAAGCCTGGGCTCGGGTGCTCGCCTTCCTCGACGACAAGGTGGTGAACGAGTGACCTCGGTCCTCATCCTCGGCGGCACGGGCTGGCTGAGCGGCCACGTCGCGCGCGGATGGCTCGCCGAGGGCGCCGACGTCACGTGCCTCGCCCGGGGTGGACGCCCCGCCCCCGCGGGTGCGACGCTCGTCGAGGCCGACCGCGCCGAAGCCCACGCCTACCGCGATGTCGCCGGCCAGGACTGGGACGAGGTCGTCGACATCTCGTCCGACGCCGGGTTCGTGGCATCCGCTGTCGCGGCGCTCGCCGATCGCGCCGCACACTGGACCTACGTTTCGACCCTCTCCGTCTATGCCGACAGCGACGTCGAGGGTGCGGACGAGTCCGCGCCCCTGCTCGCGCCCGCGGAAGCAGGTGATGACTACGACTACGGCCGCGCGAAGGTCGCGGCCGAGGCATCCGTCCGCGCAGCGCTCTCGGACCGCGCCGCGATCGTTCGACCGGGACTCATCGTCGGCCCCGGTGACCCCTCCGACCGGTTCGGATACTGGGTCGCACGATTCGCCGCGGCAGGCGACGGACCCGTGCTCACGCCGCAGACGCAGGGGAGCAGCGCGCAGATCATCGACGTCCGCGATCTCGCCGCGTTCCTCGTCGAGGTGGGCGAGAAGCGCTGGACGGGCGTCGCGAACGCCATCGGCGACCCGATCCCCTTCGCCGACCTCCTCGAAGAGGCGCGCCGGGCGGCGGGTCACACCGGCGTCCTCATGGCCGCCGACGACGACTGGCTTCAGTCGCACGACGTGCAGTACTGGATGGGCCCGCGGTCGCTCCCCCTCTGGCTCCCCGCCGACATGCGCGGCTTCTCGACGCGCAGGAACGACATCTACCGCAGCGCGGGCGGACGCTTCCGCCCCCTCGCCGACACACTCCGTGACACCCTCGCCGACGAGCGCGAGCGCGGCCTCGACCGCGAGCGCCGATCGGGCCTCACTCGAGAGGAGGAGCAGGCGCTCCTCGCCGAACTCGCATGACGCCCGATTTGCGGATGCCTCGGCCCGGCCGCTATCGTCGCGGCATGCCTTCGGCAGCCCCGGGTCTCCAGACGCTCGTTCCGAGCGTCGTTCCCGCGCGCCGACGTCAGGGCGGACGCCGACTCTAGGCGACCCCGCGCGCGGCCCTGCTCTGGGCCCGGTGGGTGTCGCCGCCTCGCCCGATCCCGTCATACGGGACTCGGCTGAACTTCGTCCGCGCGCCCAGACCTTAAGGTGGAATCCATGACATATTCGGTCGCCGTCTCCGGCGCATCCGGCTATGCGGGCGGCGAGATCCTCCGGATCCTCGCCGCACATCCCGACGTCGAGATCCGCACCGTCACGGCGCACTCGAACGCCGGGCAGCCTCTCATCCAGCATCAGCCGCACCTTCGCTCGCTCGCGCACCTCACGCTCGACGACACGAAGCCCGAGGTGCTCGCGGGCCACGACATCGTCTTCCTCGCGCTTCCGCACGGGCAGTCGGGGCAGTACACGGATGCCTTGGCCGACGCCGCACTCGTCATCGACGCCGGCGCCGACCACCGCCTCACCTCGTCGGCCGACTGGGACCGCTTCTACGGCGGCACGTTCCACGAGCCGTGGGCCTACGGCGTGCCGGAGCTCCCGGTCGCCGGTGGCAAGCAGCGCACGAACCTCGTCGGCGCGACGCGCATCGCCGCGCCGGGCTGCAATGCGAGCACCGTCAGTCTCAGCCTCGCCCCCGGGGTCGCGGCCGGCGTCATCGACCCGTCGGACATCGTGACGGTCCTCGCCGTCGGCCCGTCCGGCGCGGGCAAGAGCCTCAAGACCAACCTCCTCGCGAGCGAGATCCTCGGCACCGCCAATCCGTACGCCGTCGGTGGCTCCCACCGGCACATCCCCGAGATCCGGCAGGCGCTCGCCGCCGCGGCGGCCGCACGAACCTCGGACCCCGGCGCGAACTCCGGACCGATCGGCGCAGAATCTCCGAACTCCGCGCAGAACTCCGAGGTTCGCGACGGAGGCAGCGGCATCCGCATCTCGTTCACTCCTGTGCTCGTCCCGATGGCGCGCGGCATCCTCGCGACGTCCACGGCGCCGATCGCGCCCGGTGCGACCGACGACGAGATCCGCGATGCATGGGAGTCCGCGTACGGCGATGAGACCTTCGTGCAGCTCCTGCCCGCCGGCGAGTTCCCGCGCACGGCCGACGTGATCGGCGCCAACACCGCCCTCCTCGGACTGGCGATCGACCGCGACGCGAACCGCGTGACCGTCGTCGCGGCCGTCGACAACCTCGTCAAGGGCACGGCGGGCGCCGCCGTCCAATCCATGAACCTCGCCCTCGGCCTGCCCGAGGACCGCGGCCTCAGCATCAACGGAGTGGCCCCATGACCGTCACCGCGCCGCAGGGATTCGAGGCCGCGGGAGTCGCGGTCGGACTGAAGTCGACGGGCAAGCCGGATGTCGCCGTCGTCGTCAACCGCGGACCGCTCAAGGTGGGCGCCGCCGTCTTCACGAGCAACCGCGCCAAGGCCAATCCCATCCTGTGGTCCCAGCAGGTCGTCCAGGACGGCACGGTCGAGGCGATCGTCCTGAACTCGGGCGGTGCCAACTGCTTCACGGGCTCCTTCGGCTTCCAGACGACGCACCAGACCGCCGAGAGGGCCGCTGAGCTGCTGGGCGCGAGCGCGGGCGACATCCTCGTCTGCTCGACCGGCCTCATCGGCACGGGCGACGAGACCTTCCGCGGGAAGGTGCTCGAAGGCACCGAGCGGGGGGGTCGCGCAGCTGAGCGCCGACGGCGGGGACGCGGCATCCGAAGCCATCATGACGACCGACTCGCGCCCGAAGCGCGCCGTCCGCACCGGCGACGGCTGGACGATCGGCGGCATGGCGAAGGGTGCCGGGATGCTGGCACCCGGCCTCGCGACGATGCTCGTGGTCCTCACGACCGACGCCGTCCTCACCGCCGAAGAGGCCGACGCGCACCTGCGCGCCGCGACCCGGGTGAGCTTCGACCGCCTGGACTCCGACGGCTGCATGTCGACGAACGACCAGGTCTCGCTCCTCGTGAGCGGGGCATCCGGCGTCACGCCCGACGCCGACGAGTTCCGGTCCGCGCTCGCCGAGGTCTGCACCGACCTCGCCCGACAGCTCCAGGGGGATGCCGAGGGCGCGAGCCACGAGATCACGATCGAGGTCGTGCACGCGGCGTCCGAAGAGGATGCCGTCGAGGTCGGCCGCTCGGTCGCCCGCAACAACCTCTTCAAGGCGGCCGTCTTCGGCAACGACCCGAACTGGGGTCGCGTGCTCGCGGCGATCGGTACGACCGAGGCGCCCTTCGACCCCTACGACGTGGACGTCTGGATGAACGGCGTCCGCGTGTGCTCGGCGGGCGGTCCCGACCAGCCGCGCGAGGCGGTCGACCTCACCCCCCCGCGCCACGAGCCTCGTCATCGACCTCAAGGTCGGCGAGGCGACCGCGACGATCCTCACCAACGACCTGACGCACGATTACGTCCACGAGAACAGCGCGTACGCGACATGACCGAGAAGCTCCAAGAGACCGACCCCGACGAGGCGAGCGCGAAGGCGGCGACGCTCATCGAATCGCTGCCCTGGCTGCAGCGCTTCAGCGACCAGATCATCGTCATCAAGTACGGCGGCAACGCCATGGTGTCCGAAGAGCTGCAGGATGCCTTCGCCGCCGACATCGCGTATCTCCGGTACGTCGGCATCAAACCGGTCGTCGTGCACGGGGGCGGACCCCAGATCTCATCGATGCTCGATCGGCTCGCGATCCCGAGCGAGTTCAAGGGCGGCTACCGCGTCACCTCGACAGAGGCCATCTCTGTCGTCCGGATGGTGCTGACCGGGCAGATCAACCCGCAGCTCGTCGCGAAGATCAACGCCCACGGCCCCCTCGCGGCAGGGCTCTCCGGCGAGGACGCCGGCCTCTTCGGCGGCCGCCGCCGCGGTGTCACGGTGGACGGGATCGAGCACGACCTCGGCCGCGTCGGCGACGTCGTCGAGGTGGATCCGCAGCCGGTGCTCGATCAGCTGGCCGCGGGCCGCATCCCCGTCGTCTCGAGCATCGCTCCCGATCTCGACAATCCCGGGCACTCGCTGAACGTGAATGCGGATGCCGCGGCCGCCGCCCTCGCGACAGCGCTCGGCGCCGCCAAGCTCGTCGTGCTCACCGACGTCCCAGGGCTCTATGCCGACTGGCCGAACCGCGACTCGCTGGTCGCGCACCTGACGTCGACCGAGCTGCGCGAGATCCTCCCGTCGCTCGAGTCGGGCATGATCCCGAAGATGCAGGCATGCCTCGATGCGGTCGAGGGCGGCGTCGACACGGCGGCGATCATCGACGGACGCGTGCCGCACTCGGTGCTCGTCGAGATCTTCACGAACAAGGGAATCGGAACGGAGGTGGTGGTCGGATGACGACGACGACGTGGCAGGACGACGCGGGGCGCGACCTCGTGCGCAGCTTCGGCGACCGGATGGCGCTCTTCACGCGCGGCGAGGGCGCCTATCTATGGGATGGTGACGGCCGACGCTACCTCGACTTCCTCGCGGGGATCGCGGTGAACTCGCTCGGTCACGCGCACCCCGTCTTCGTCGAGGCGATCGCCGCCCAAGCGGCGACGCTGGCGCACGTCTCGAACTACTTCGCGACGCAGCCGCAGCTCGACCTGGCGGCGCAGCTCAAGCGCCTCGCGGGCACGGGCCCCTCCGGCCGGGTGTACTTCGGCAATTCCGGAGCCGAGGCCAACGAGGCCGCGTTCAAGCTCGCGCGGCTGCACGGCGGTGCCGAGCGGCCGCGCATCCTTTCCCTGAAGGATGCCTTCCACGGCCGCACGATGGGCACGCTCGCCCTCACCGGCAAGCCGTGGATGCAGGAGCCGTTCCAGCCCATGGTCGGCGGCGTCGAGTTCCTCGACTCGACGGTCGAGGCACTCGAAGCGGCGATGGACGACCGCGTCGCCGCGCTCTTCGTCGAGCCGATCAAGGGCGAGGCCGGCGTCATCGAGCTGCCCGAGGGGTACCTCCGCGCCGCGCGCGAGCTGACCGAGCGCCACGGCGCGCTCCTCATCATCGACGAGATCCAGACCGGCGCTGGGCGCACGGGGGAGTGGTTCGCCTTCCAGCACGAGGGCATCACACCCGACGCGATCACCGTCGCGAAGGGCATCGGCGGCGGGTTCCCGATCGGCGCCCTCATCACGTTCGAGGCGGCGAGCGAGCTCTTCTACCCCGGCACGCACGGCTCGACCTTCGGCGGCAACGCGCTCGGCACCGCTGTGGCCGGCGCTGTCCTCGGCGAGATCGAGCGCGCCGGCCTGGTCGCGAACGCGGCCGAGCGCGGCACGCAGCTCCGCGCGGCGATCGAGGCGATCGGATCCCCGCTCGTCGACGGATGCCGCGGCAAAGGCCTGCTCATCGGCATCGCGCTGAAGCATCCCGTGGCGAAAGCCGTCGTCGCCGCAGCGATGGGGCACGGGCTCGTCATCAACGCGGCCAACGACGAGACGATCCGCCTCGCACCGGCCCTCAACATCGGCGACGTCGAGATCGACGAGTTCGCGGAGCTCTTCGCGGCTTCCCTGGCGACGGTCGCCGATGCGCTCGTCCTCGACGACTCGGAGGTCTCGGCATGACCCGTCACCTGCTGCGGGACGACGACCTGTCCCAGGCCGAGCAGGACGAGATCCTCGACCTCGCGATCGCGCTGAAGAAGGACCGCTGGAAGCTGAAGCCGCTCGAGGGTCCGCAGACGGTGGCGGTGATCTTCGACAAGTCGTCGACGCGCACACGCGTCTCGTTCGCCGTCGGCATCGCCGACCTCGGCGGATCGCCGCTCATCATCTCGACGGCGAACAGCCAGCTCGGAGGCAAGGAGACGCCGAGCGACACGGCCCGCGTCCTCGAGCGCCAGGTCGCCGCGATCGTGTGGCGCACCTACGCACAGGCCGGGCTCGAGGAGATGGCGGCCGGGACGCGGGTGCCGGTGGTCAACGCCCTGAGCGACGACTTCCACCCGTGCCAGCTGCTCGCCGACCTGCTCACGATCAAGGAGCACAAGGGAGAGCTGAAGGGCCTGACCCTCGCCTTCTTCGGCGACGGCCGCTCGAACATGGCCCACTCGTACATGCTCGCCTGCGTGACGGCGGGCATGCATGTCCGCGTCGCGTCGCCCGAGGACTACGCGCCGCGCGACGACGTCGTGGCCGATGCCGACCGTCGCGCCGCCGAGACCGGCGCATCGGTCACCCTGTACACCGACCCCAACGAGGCGGCCGCCGGTGCCGACGTCATCGTGACCGACACGTGGGTGTCGATGGGCAAGGAGGAGGAGAAGCTCGCGCGCCTTCGCGACCTCGGCGGCTACAAGGTGACGCAGGAGCTCATGGGCCTCGCGAAGCCGGACGCCATCTTCATCCACTGCCTGCCGGCCGACCGCGGGTACGAAGTGGATGCCGAGGTCATCGACGGCCCGCAGAGCGTCGTGTGGGACGAGGCCGAGAACCGGCTCCACGCGCAGAAGGCTCTGCTGGTGTGGCTGCTCCGGCAGGACTGACCGGCTCCTCCTGGCTCCGCTCCCGGTGGGAGCGGCTGAACCGCGCGCCACGTGTCACGGGGATCGACCTCGCACGCGGACTCGCCATCGTCGGGATGCTGACGGCCCACCTCGTCGAGTACCCCGACCTCGCGTGGCGGGATCCGTCGACCTACCTGGCGGTCGTCGACGGGCGTTCCTCGATACTGTTCGCGACCCTCGCGGGCGTGTCCATCGGTCTTGTCACCGGCGGCGTCGCGCCGCTCGAAGGTAGGGCGATGCGCACGGCGCGATGGCGGCTCGTCGTGCGTGCGATGCTGCTCTGGATCATCGGCATCCTGCTGATCGCGACCGGAGTCCCGGTGTACGTCATCCTCCCGGCGTACGCCGTGCTGTTCTTGGTGGCGATCGCCTTCACGCGGCTGTCGGCCCGCGCGCTCTTCACTGCGGCCGCAGTGCTCGGGCTCGTGATGCCGTGGGTCCAGGTGACCCTCGATCGGCTCCCCATCTGGACGACCGCAGGGGGAGCGACCTCGCGCTCATCCTCGGCTGGCACTATCCCTTCACGGTCTGGATCGCGTTCGTGCTCGCCGGTATGGGCGTGGCCCGCGCGGGCGTGCGGAGCCTCGCCGTTCAGGTCAGGACGCTGCTCGCCGGCGCGATCCTCGCGCTGGTCGGGTACGGTCTGCACGTCGCGACAGGCACCGGCGCGGAGGTCGATCCCGACTCGCCCGGTGCCGCCTGGACGGCGCTTCCGCACTCCAGCGGCGTGCTCGAGGTGGTCGGCTCGGGCGGCTTCGCCCTGGCGGTGCTCGGCGGCTGCCTGCTGTTGTGCCGCACGCCCGTCGTGTGGATCGTGCTTCCCCTTCGGGCGACGGGTGCGATGCCGCTGACGGCGTACGCCGCGCAGATCCTCGTGTGGGCTGCCTGGGCCGGCTCCGCCCTCGGAGACACCGGCGCTCTCACCGACTTCCGCGCGCTGGCGCCGTTCCTGCCGATCGCACTCGGGGTGATCGCCGGGTGCACCGCATGGGCGCTGCTCGTGGGCCGCGGCCCGCTCGAGTGGACGACCGATCGGCTGGCGCGGCTGCTCGTCCCGGGCCGAGCGCCCGCAACCGCCCCCGATAGGCTGGAGCGGTGAGCGACGCGAAGGGCGAAGGAACCAACGAAGGCGCACTGTGGGGCGCCAGATTCGCGTCGGGGCCGGCGCCCGAGCTCGCGGCGCTGAGCCGGTCGACGCACTTCGACTGGACGCTCGCGCTCTACGACATCGCCGGCTCCCACGCTCATGCCAAGGCGCTCGCCGCGGCGGGGTACCTGACAGCCGACGAGGAGCGTGCGATGCACGCGGGGCTCGATGTGCTCGCCCAGGGGATCCAGGACGGCACGCTGCGTGCCTCTCCGTCCGATGAGGATGTGCACGGCGCGCTCGAAGCGGCGCTCCTGCGCGAGGTCGGACCCGAGCTCGGCGGAAAGCTCCGTGCCGGACGAAGCCGCAACGATCAGATCGCGACTCTCGTGCGGATGTATCTGCTAGATCATTCGCGCGTCATCGCTCGCGACATCCTGCGCCTCATCGACGCGATCGTCTCGCAGGCCGAAGCCCATCCGGACGCCATCATGCCGGGCCGCACGCATCTGCAGCACGCCCAGCCCATCCTGCTCGCGCATCATCTGCAGGCGCACGCCTGGCCGCTCGTGCGCGACCTCGAGCGCCTGCGCGACTGGTCGGCGCGCGCAGCGGTGTCGCCGTACGGCGGGGGAGCCCTTGCCGGGTCGAGCCTCGGCCTCGATCCGGCGCTCGTCGCCCGCGAACTCGGCATGGCGCGTCCCTCCGAGAACTCGCTCGACGGGACGTCCGCACGCGACGTCGTCGCCGAGTTCGCGTACATCGCCGCGCAGATCGGGATCGACCTGTCGCGGTTCGCGGAGGACGTCATCCTCTGGAACACGCGCGAGTTCGGCTTCGTCACCCTGGACGACGGCTATTCGACCGGGTCGAGCATCATGCCCCAGAAGAAGAACCCCGACATCGCCGAGCTCGCGCGCGGCAAGGCGGGGCGACTGGTGGGCAACCTCGCGGGCCTGCTGACGACGCTCAAGGGCCTGCCCATCGCGTACAACCGCGATCTGCAGGAGGACAAGGAGCCGGTGTTCGACTCCGTCACGACGCTGGAGCTCGTTCTTCCCGCCTTCGCGGGCATGGTGGCGACGCTCGCATTCGACACCGAGCGGATGGCCGAGCTCGCACCGCTCGGGTTCTCGCTCGCAACGGATGTCGCGGACTGGCTCGTGCGGCAGGGTGTGCCGTTCCGGGACGCCCACGAGATCTCCGGGTCGCTCGTGCGTCTCTGCGAGGAGCGGGGCATCGAGTTGCATGAGGCCACGGACGAGCAGCTCGCGTCTGTTTCGCCGGCCCTGACCCCCGACGTCCGAGCCGTGCTGACGGTGGAGGGGTCTGTTGCGTCGCGTTCGGCATCCGGGGGCACGGCTCCCGACCGCGTCGCGGAGCAGCGGGTCGAACTCGTGAGCCGCGCGCAGTCGGCCGTGCATGCGCTCGGGTTGTAATCACTTATCAATTGAGAAAGATAAGCCGATCACTTATCTTCCTGCAAGATAAGTGATACCCTTATCCCATGGTCATCGCAACGATCGCCGACATCGTCGGCTCCCGGCGCCTGGTCGATCGGGCTGACGCGCAGCGGATGCTCGATACGACGATCGAGGAGATCGAGAAGGAGCTGCCGCTGGCTCTCGAGCCGCTCCGTCCGACGGTCGGCGACGAGCTGCAGGGCGTCTACGCGACACTCGACCACGCTCTGGCCTCGCTGCTCCTGCTCCAGCTCGCGTTGCCGGACGACGTCGGATGCCGTTTCGGGCTGGGCATCGGCCCGGTCGAGACCTTCGACTCGGCAAGCGGCCGCCTGCAGGACGGCCCCGGCTGGTGGGCGGCACGCGCCGCGATCGAGACGGTCCACGCGAAGCAGCAGCGCGCCGCGCCGAGCGCGCGCACGTGGGTTGTCGCATCCCCCGACGAAGATGCTGGAGTGCACACGGCCGCGGCGCTCGCCAATTCGTACCTCCTCGCACGCGACCAGCTCGTGGGGACTATGAACGAGCGCGCCCGCCGTCTGACGCTCGGGAGATGCCTCGGCCGGACGCAGCGCGACCTCGCCCGGCAGGAGGCGATCACGCAGCCCGCCGTGTCGCAGGCGCTCGCGAGCTCGGGTGCCGCTGCCGTCGTCGAGGGCTTCCTCGTCCTGCGGGCGGATGCCGCATGATCGCCGCGGGTCTGACGCTTCTCGCGGTGGGCGCGGCCGATCTGCTGCGCGCTTTCGTCGCTCCGGTCCGGCGGTGGATCGGACTCCTGATCGGCGCCGTCGTGCTGATCGTCTTCGGCGTGCTGTCCGACTCCCTCGTCGCAGCTCTCGGCGCGATCATCGTAGCCGCGCTGTGGGCGTGGCTCTCGCCGATCGGCGCCCGCGCCCGTGCCGGATTCTGGCCCGTCGTCGTCCTCGGGGCGCTGTGCGCGATCCTCGTCGCCGTCGTCCCGCCGCGTTCCGACGCGGGAGTCATCGGCGCGGTGTGGGCGCTCCCCACCCCCTTCGGGGTCGTCAGCCTCGACGCCATGGTTCTGGTCCTCGGAACCGTCGTGTTCCTGATGGAGTCGGCCAACGTCGTCGTCCGCACGGCCCTGCAGCAGGAGGACGTGCAGGTCGCGCGCACTCCCTTCGACGCCACGTCCGTCACCGGGGTCGAGGTGTCCGCACCTCCGGCCGGGCTCGCCCCGGACCATTCGACGACGGATGCCGCCACCCCCGCCGCAGGGTCCGCCACCCCCGCCGAGGCATCCGTCACCCCCGACGAGGCATCCGTCACCCCCGACGAGGTCTCTGAAGCGCCTTCCGCACCGTCCGTCGCCGAGGCGGTGCCCATCGCGGCGGAGCCGTCGTTGAAGGGCGGCCGGCTCATCGGCCCGCTCGAGCGCATCCTCGTCTTCGCGCTGACGCTCGCCGTGATGTATCCCCTCCTGGCTGCCGTGCTCGCGGCGAAGGGCATCGTGCGCTTCCCCGAGATCTCCCGCGACAGCGCGGCCGGCAATCGCGCCGAGTACTTCCTCATCGGCAGCCTCGTCAGCTGGGTCATCGCGCTCGCGGGCGCCTTCCTCGTGTGGTGGGCCTTCGCGACTCCGTGACGTCCAGGCTTGACTTCGAGCGAACTCCAAGATGCAGAGTTGCTCCATGACTTTTGCGACACCCCCCCACCACGCCCCTCGTCCTCGGCGCGATGATGTTCGGCACGACGATCGACGAGACGACGTCGTTCGCACTGCTCGACCGCTTCGTCGAGCGCGGCGGCGTCTGGATCGACACCGCGGACTGCTACAGCTTCTGGGCGAGCGACTCCGGCCAGGGCGGCGACAGCGAGCGCGTGCTCGGACGCTGGCTCGCGGCACGTCCGGACGTCCGCGATCGGGTGCGCGTCGCGACCAAGCTGGGCGCCGAGCCCCTCTGGGCGGGATCCTGGCCCGAGCGACGGGCCGGCCTGTCGCGCCGCGCCGTGCTCGACGCGTTCGCCGGCAGTCTCGACCGTCTCGGCGTGGAGTCGGTCGACCTGCTGTGGCTCCATCAGGAGGATCGCGCCGTCCCGATCGAAGAGACCGTCGAGGCGCTCGCCGAGCTCACCTCGCCCGGGCTGGTGCGGCGGGTCGGGGCATCCAACCACCCCGCGTGGCGCATCGAGCGAGCGCGGGCGCACGCGGGAGCGATCGGTTCGACACCGATCGACGCCCTCCAGCACAACAGCACCTACCTGCGCGTCCGCCCCGGTACCCGCCCGCCCGGAGTCGAGCACCGCTTCGGCGCGCTGAGCGACGAGCATCTGGACTACGCCGAGACGCACGGCCTCGAGGTCTGGGCGTACACGCCTTTGCTGGGCGGCGCGTACGACAACCCCGCCAAGGAGATTCCGGAGGTGTACGAGCATCCCGGCACCGTGGCGCGACTGAAGGCGCTGGATGCCGTGGCCGCCGAGCTCGATGCGACGCGCGGACAGGTCGTGCTCGCGTGGCAGGTGGCTCGCGGCATCCGTCCCATGCTCGGAGGCAGCAAGCTCGATCAGCTCGACAGCGCACTCGACGGTGTGCGGCTCGCGCTCGCGAGCGACCAGCTCGATCGCCTGAATACGCCTGCCTGAGCGGATGCCTCGTCCGGCCGTCCTCCGGAGGCCGGGGCGCGTGCACCCCGCTGATAGCCTGAAACGCGTGTCATCCGCCACCGCCGAACCCGCTGTGAGTGCGCTCGCGCCCGCGAACGACCCGACGTTCGACAACGTCTGGGACGAAATCGTCTGGCGCGGTCTCGTGCACGTCTCGACCGACCAGGACGCCCTGCGCGACCTCCTCGCCGGCGGCCCGATCACGTACTACTGCGGCTTCGACCCGACGGCGCCGAGCCTGCACCTGGGCAACCTCGTGCAGCTGCTGCTCATGCGCCGTCTGCAGCTGGCGGGCCACAAGCCGCTCGGCCTCGTCGGCGGTTCCACGGGTCTCATCGGCGATCCGCGCCCGAGCGCCGAGCGCACCCTCAACACGAAAGAGACGGTCGCCGAGTGGGTCGGCTACCTGCGCTCGCAGGTCGAGCGGTTCCTGAGCTTCGAGGGCGACAATGCCGCGCGCATCGTCAACAACCTCGACTGGACGGCGCCGCTCAGCGCCATCGACTTCCTCCGCGACATCGGCAAGCACTACCGCGTCGGCACGATGCTCAAGAAGGACGCGGTGAGCGCGCGCCTCAACTCCGAGGCGGGCATCAGCTACACCGAGTTCAGCTACCAGATCCTCCAGGGCTTGGACTACCTCGAGCTCTTCCGCACGTACGACTGCGTGCTGCAGACGGGCGGGTCCGACCAGTGGGGCAACCTCACGAGCGGCGTCGATCTCATCCACTACGTCGAGCACAGGTCGGTCCATGCCATCGGAACGCCGCTCATCACCAACAGCGACGGCACGAAGTTCGGCAAGAGCGAGGGCAACGCCATCTGGCTCGACCCCGCGATGTGCAGCCCGTACCGGATGTACCAGTTCTGGCTCAACACCGACGACGCCGATGTCATCACGCGCCTCAAGATCTTCACGTTCCTCACGCGCGCCGAGATCGAGGAGTACCAGCGGCTCGTCGACACCGAGCCCTTCCGCCGCGCCGCGCAGAAACGGCTGGCTCTCGAGGTGACCACCTTCGTACACGGGACGGATGCCGCGGCCGCCGTGGTGGCGGCATCCGATGCCCTCTTCGGTCAGGGCGATCTGACGGCCCTCGACGCCGGCACCCTGCGCGAGGCGCTCGACGAGCTGCCGAACGCCACCGTGCCGCAGGGCACCCCCGTCGTGCAGGCGCTCGTCGAAACGGGGCTCGTCGCCAGCCTGAGTGAGGCCCGCCGTGCGATCGCGCAGGGCGGCGTGTCTGTCGATGGCACGCGCGTCGACGACGATTCCGCCGTCGTGGCCGGATCGCTCCCCGGCGGAGTGTCGGTCCTGCGCCGTGGCAAGAAGACGCTCGCCGGCGTCTTCGTCGCCTGACGTCAGCCCGCGGCATCCCGTCCCGCCCCCAGCATGCCGTTCACTCCGAGCCACGCCGTCGTCGCGCTGCCCTTCCTGCGCACCCCGCTCGTGCCGGCGGCGATCGCGATCGGGGCGATGACCCCGGACCTCCCGCTCTTCGTGCGGTTCGGTCCCCTCGGCTACGGGCGGACTCACGATCTCGCGTGGCTCCCCGTCACGATGCTCGTGGCGCTCGCCCTTCTCCTGCTGTGGCGATGCGCGTTGCGCCCCGCGACGCGGGAGCTCTCGCCCGGCTGGCTGGCGGCGAGGCTTCCGCGGGAGTGGGACCGCGGCGCGGCGGGCGCCCTGCGCGACACGTTCGGCGTCCGTCCGGTCCGCGAGCACGGGCGGCCTCAGCGCTGGAGCGCTTCGTGGCCGGCGTTCCTCCTGCTTGCTGCGTCGCTGGCCATCGGCGTCGCGAGCCACATCGTGTGGGACCTGTTCACCCATGAGGGCCGTTGGGGCGTCGCCATGATGCCCGCACTAGAGAACCCGTGGGGCCCGCTCGCCGGCTACAAGTGGCTGCAGTACGGCTCGAGCGTCATCGGGCTGTCGGTGATCGGTGTCTGGGGCCTGCTGTGGCTCCGCCGCAGATCTCCACGGTTGCCCCCCGTCCGCGTGCTGCCGGCATGGGTGCGATGGGCATGGTGGCTGTCCCTCCCCGTCGTGCTCATGGCGGCTTGGCTCGCCGGGCTGGCTGCGCTGGGTCCCTTCGATGGCGCCTTCACCCCGCAGCATCTCGCGTACCGGGTGCTCCCGCCCGCATGCGCGGTGTGGGGGATGCTGACGCTTGCGCTCGCGCTCGCGGTCCAGGTCGTGCGGTCGACCCGTCGTCGGGTGCCCGCGTAGGTCGCGCTCAGTCCTCGCGCAGTTCGGCGGCGACGGCCTTGGCGATCGCCGTCGCATGCAGCCGGATCTGGAAGAGCTGGCCCTTGAGCGGGTTCGACATGCCGATGAACCTCAGCCCCGGCGCCTGAGGCAGTGCGCGGGGTCCGGTGGCGAGCGGACGTCCGCGCGGGTCGAGCACCCCCAGATGCGCCATGATCGGGTCGAGCCCGGTGGTGTAGCCGGTCGCGGCGATGACGGCGTCCGGTGCGAACCGCGACCCGTCGGCGAGGACCGCCTCTCCCGCGTCGAAGCACTCGAGCGCGGGCACGGGCGTGACGTCCCCGCGCCGCAGCGCGGCGACGAGCCCGACGTCGATCGTCGGTGTCACCTTCGTCCGGCGTGCCTGTTCCACGACCCCTGCCTCGGGCGCAGGCATCCCGAACCGCGTGAGATCGCCGAGCGCCCAGCGCTGGAGCAGCCGGTTCACGGGATCGACGAGGCGCGGGGGCGCGTGCTCCATCCCGATGGCCAGAACCGTTGTCGGGACGGGGCCCAGCTGCCGCGGGATGACGTTGGGCGGTGTCCGCACAGCGAGCCGCACGTCCCGGGCGCCGTGCTCGGTCAGATCGGCCGCGATCTCGGCTCCGGTGTTGCCCGCCCCGACGACAAGCACGCTCCGACCGGCGTACGGCATGGGGCTCGTGTAGTCCGCCGCGTGCACGATGTCACCGGGAAAGGATTCCTCGCCCGGCCAGAGCGGGCGGGCGGGGGAGTTGCTGTACCCGGTGGCGATCACCACCTGCCGCGCGGTCCAGCGCGTGTCGCCGTCCATGGCGACCCACCGGTCGCCGTCGCGATCGAGGCGCCGGAGCTCGGTGCCGAAGCGAGGGACGATGCCGTGGTGGCGTGCGTAGAGATCGATGTACTGGGCCATGTCGTCCTTCGATACCCAGCGCCCGAAACGACGGGGGATCGGGAGGTCCGGCATGCGCGACTGCGCGCGGGGCGTGTGCAGGTGCAGGCGGTCGTAGCGGGTGCGCCACGACTGCCCGGCCGCTTGGCCTCGGTCCAGCACGATCGTCTCGACGCCACGCTTTTTCAGGCATGCCGCGACCGCGAGCCCGGCCGGCCCTGCCCCCACGACGACCACGTCAGCGTCCACGGCCACCACCTCGAGGTCACGCTAGCGCCGGCCGGCCGCCCCGTCCACGCTCGAGGTCAGCGCGCGATCCATGACGCATCGTCCCGGCCCCACGGCCGCGGTGGCGCGAACCCGGTCGGGCCGCCGGCGAAGGCGACGGCCGGTGCCACGGTGGTGACGGCCGAGCCGTCGACCTCGAACGTCTGAGTGTGTGCGGCGGGATCGACGGGCGTGAACGTCGGCGCTTCTGCAGTACGCGGCATCCCGAGCAGTTCCGCTGCCACCCGGCGCAGCGACGTCTCGGCGATCCACGACCTGCCCTCCGCCTGACGCCGGAGGAGCAGCGCCGTGATCGAGGCCGCGAGCAGGTAGCCGGCGCTATGGTCGAGCGCCTGGGCCGGCAACGCTCCCGGCGCGGACCCATCCCGCGATTCGACCCACGAGATGCCCGATGCCGCCTGCACGATGCTGTCGAACCCGCGGCGATCGGCAGATCCCCACGCGGAGAGCTGGGCGACGATGATCCCGGGATGCCGCTCCACGAGCTCGCCCGGAGAGAGGCCGAGTCGCGCGAGCCCGTCCGGCCGGTACCCGAGCACGATGACGTCCGCCTCCGTCGCGAGACGGTCGAACCGCGCGCGGTCGCCGGGATCGGCGAGGTCGAGCAGCGCGGAGCGCTTGCCGTGGCCCGTGTCGAGGTGCTGCCATCCGATCTCGGCCAGTCTCGGCGAGTCGATCCTCAGCACGTCAGCGCCGAGGAACGCGAGCGTGCGCGTCGCGACGGGCCCCGCGATGACCCGCGTGAGGTCGAGGATCCGGACACCGGCGAGCGGCGCCGACGGCGCGGG
Source organism: Microbacterium sp. 4R-513 (assembly GCF_011046485.1). NCBI lineage: Bacteria > Bacillati > Actinomycetota > Actinomycetes > Micrococcales > Microbacteriaceae > Microbacterium > Microbacterium sp. 4R-513. The sequence goes on along the minus strand of NZ_CP049256.1, from coordinate 7,115 downwards.
TGCGAGCGATCGCGGCGGAGTGGTGCCGAACCCGGTGATGCGGACCAGGGGTTCCGCGCGCAGCGCCTGGTCGGCATCCGGGCGTTCGTGGAACACCGCCGACGCGATGCCGCCGCGCGCGGTGATCGCCTGCACCGCGACGCCCGCGGGCATGCCGGCGAGGGCGGCTGTGGCATCCTCGGCTCCCGCGTCCTCTCCGAGCCCCAGGCCGTCACGCAGCGCGCGGGCGTGGTGGGGGTAGTTGCCGTGGGTCCGCACCCAGCCGTCCGACGTGCGGAAGAACCCCGAAAGAGCGGCGAACGCCACCGGCGCCGCGCCGTCGACGCTGCCGTATCGCTCGCTCGCGTATGCGAGTGCGATGCGGTCAGGATCGAGCACGACCTCCGCGGCGCCTGCGACTGTCGCTGCGGCGAGCGATGCGGCACCGACGCTGGACCACGCCAGGTCGCCGACGGACAGGCGGGAGGCGAGCGGGATGGGATGCCTCGGCACCGCGACCGTCGCGGTCGGGACGATGCCCAACCCGCGCACGACATCCTCGGGGGACCGGCGGACCGGCGGCTCCACGCTCATGCCCGGACGATATTCCGGAGCCGAGTCCGGCGCGAGTGCCACGCCTAGACTCGTGGCATGGCCGAGCCGGAGCGTCCCGGCGCCGATCGCTGGGTGCCGGAGCATGCCGATGTCGCTGGTCTGCGCGCGGCGGTTCAGGGATGCCGCGGCTGCGAGCTGTGGGCGAATGCGACGCAGGCCGTCTTCGGTGACGGGGCCGAGGATGCCCGCATCATGCTCGTGGGAGAGCAGCCCGGTGATCGCGAGGACCTCGCGGGCGAGCCGTTCGTCGGCCCGGCGGGCCGCGTGCTCGATGAAGCCCTGGATGCCGCGGGGATCGACCGCCATTCGGTGTACGTGACGAACGCCGTCAAGCACTTCCGCTTCGAGCAGCGCGGCAAGCGGCGCATCCACGCCAAGCCGGCCGTTGCGCACATCGACGCCTGCCATGCCTGGCTCGCGGCCGAACTCGAGAGGGTGGACCCGTCCGTGGTCGTATGCCTCGGAGCGACGGCGGCGCGTGCGGTGCTGGGTCGCACGGTCCGCATCGGGGCTGAGCGCGGCCGGCCGATCCCGCACGGCGAGCGCACCGTCGTCATCACGACGCATCCGTCGTCCGTCCTGAGGCTTCGCGACCCGGGGGAGCGGCAGGCCGCACAAGCCTCTCTCGCAGCCGATCTCGCGCTGGCGGCGCGCGAGGCGAAATCGCCGTGATCGGCCCTCCACCGGGGCGACACGCCCGGGATGCGCCCTCGATTTGCCCGAGTGTCGGATCCCGCGTAACTTATTACTTGTTCGCCCCACAGGGAAGCGGAGAGGCCGAGAGCCTTACCCCCCTCAAGCGGAGAACCAAACCCCCATCTGAAACGTCGCTCAACTTGAGTGATCACCGCCCGTTGGGCTAGGATGGGGTGTTCCCACCACTCCTCGAATCCCGAGGTCTGATCGCGTGCCACGTGCACGTGCTGAAGCCGCGGACGTGCGAGAGACGACGTGGGGTCAGAGAAGTTGCCCTGCGGGCGAGGCTGAGAGGCTGAGTAGCAGGAGCATCCGATCCTTGAGAACTCAACAGCGTGCACTTGTCAAATGCCAAATAACCTCGTTCCAGCTTCGGCTGGGTGAGATTCCTTTGGATCAAATCGTCGGTCTTCGGGCCGGCGTACATGGATATGTCAGTAATGACATCCTATTTGGTCAGTTCAAACTCGCTGCTTCGACCTTATTCCGGTCGTTGTCGGCAACATTTCTTTATGGAGAGTTTGATCCTGGCTCAGGATGAACGCTGGCGGCGTGCTTAACACATGCAAGTCGAACGGTGAAAGGAAGCTTGCTTCCTGGATCAGTGGCGAACGGGTGAGTAACACGTGAGCAATCTGCCCCAGACTCTGGGATAACAGCTGGAAACAGCTGCTAATACCGGATACGAGACGTGAAGGCATCTTCAACGTCTGGAAAGAATTTCGGTCTGGGATGAGCTCGCGGCCTATCAGCTAGTTGGTGAGGTAACGGCTCACCAAGGCGTCGACGGGTAGCCGGCCTGAGAGGGTGACCGGCCACACTGGGACTGAGACACGGCCCAGACTCCTACGGGAGGCAGCAGTGGGGAATATTGCACAATGGGCGAAAGCCTGATGCAGCAACGCCGCGTGAGGGACGACGGCCTTCGGGTTGTAAACCTCTTTTAGCAGGGAAGAAGCGAAAGTGACGGTACCTGCAGAAAAAGCACCGGCTAACTACGTGCCAGCAGCCGCGGTAATACGTAGGGTGCAAGCGTTATCCGGAATTATTGGGCGTAAAGAGCTCGTAGGCGGTTTGTCGCGTCTGCTGTGAAAACCCGAGGCTCAACCTCGGGCCTGCAGTGGGTACGGGCAGACTAGAGTGCGGTAGGGGAGATTGGAATTCCTGGTGTAGCGGTGGAATGCGCAGATATCAGGAGGAACACCGATGGCGAAGGCAGATCTCTGGGCCGTAACTGACGCTGAGGAGCGAAAGGGTGGGGAGCAAACAGGCTTAGATACCCTGGTAGTCCACCCCGTAAACGTTGGGAACTAGTTGTGGGGTCCATTCCACGGATTCCGTGACGCAGCTAACGCATTAAGTTCCCCGCCTGGGGAGTACGGCCGCAAGGCTAAAACTCAAAGGAATTGACGGGGACCCGCACAAGCGGCGGAGCATGCGGATTAATTCGATGCAACGCGAAGAACCTTACCAAGGCTTGACATATAGAGGAAACGGCTGGAAACAGTCGCCCCGCAAGGTCTCTATACAGGTGGTGCATGGTTGTCGTCAGCTCGTGTCGTGAGATGTTGGGTTAAGTCCCGCAACGAGCGCAACCCTCGTTCTATGTTGCCAGCACGTAATGGTGGGAACTCATGGGATACTGCCGGGGTCAACTCGGAGGAAGGTGGGGATGACGTCAAATCATCATGCCCCTTATGTCTTGGGCTTCACGCATGCTACAATGGCCGGTACAAAGGGCTGCAATACCGTAAGGTGGAGCGAATCCCAAAAAGCCGGTCCCAGTTCGGATTGAGGTCTGCAACTCGACCTCATGAAGTCGGAGTCGCTAGTAATCGCAGATCAGCAACGCTGCGGTGAATACGTTCCCGGGTCTTGTACACACCGCCCGTCAAGTCATGAAAGTCGGTAACACCTGAAGCCGGTGGCCCAACCCTTGTGGAGGGAGCCGTCGAAGGTGGGATCGGTAATTAGGACTAAGTCGTAACAAGGTAGCCGTACCGGAAGGTGCGGCTGGATCACCTCCTTTCTAAGGAGCATTTGGAGCTCTTCGGGGCTTCCAGAGCCAGACTCGAGACGAATGTTCTCGACTGGTCAGCTCATGGGTGGAACATTTGACTTGGTGCCGAACGGGGGATCCCGGACTCAGTACGCTGCTTGCAGCTGGAAAGGTTCTGGTGACTCTGCCGGCACATGCACGCTGTTGGGTCCTGAGGGACCGGATGTGCTCGATCTGCGATCGGGCCGACCGAACCTCAGGACCTTTTCTGGCGCCGGCGATGCTGGCGCGCGGGAAGGGTACCGCCCGTACTTTGAGAACTACACAGTGGACGCGAGCATCTTCGAACCGGCTTCGGTCGGTTCGTTATAGATGATCTTAAAGATCATTAGTCAATTTCGAGTTGGACTTCGGTCCGATTCCGATTCTTGATGAAACTCATGTGATTTCAAGTCTTTAAGAGCAAACGGTGGATGCCTTGGCATCTGGAGCCGAAGAAGGACGTAGCAATCTGCGATAAGCCTCGGGGAGTGGATAAGCACACTTTGATCCGAGGATCTCCGAATGGGGAAACCCCGCTGGGCGGCGTGCCGACCCAGTGACTCCCGCCTGAATATATAGGGCGGGTAGAGGGAACGTGGGGAAGTGAAACATCTCAGTACCCACAGGAAGAGAAAGCAACCGCGATTCCGTTAGTAGTGGCGAGCGAAACCGGAACAGGCTAAACCGAGTACGTGTGATATCCGGCAGGAGTTGCGTATTCGGGGTTGTGGGACTTTTCGGGCTGTTCTGCCGAGCAGCCGGCGTTACAAGAAGGTATAGACGAACGGCATTGAAAGGCCGGTCAAAGAGGGTGCCAACCCCGTAGTCGAAATGCCTCCCTTGACGTGAAGAGTATCCCAAGTAGCACGGGGCCCGAGAAATCCCGTGTGAATCTGTCAGGACCACCTGATAAGCCTAAATACTCCCAGATGACCGATAGCGGACAAGTACCGTGAGGGAAAGGTGAAAAGTACCCCGGGAGGGGAGTGAAATAGTACCTGAAACCGTTTGCTTACAAACCGTTGGAGCAGCCCTAGCAGCTGTGACAGCGTGCCTTTTGAAGAATGAGCCTGCGAGTTAGCGATACGTGGCGAGGTTAACCCGAGTGGGGTAGCCGTAGCGAAAGCGAGTCTGAATAGGGCGATTCAGTCGCGTGTCCTAGACCCGAAGCGAAGTGATCTATCCATGGCCAGGCTGAAGCGACGGTAAGACGTCGTGGAGGGCCGAACCCACTTAGGTTGAAAACTGAGGGGATGAGCTGTGGATAGGGGTGAAAGGCCAATCAAACTTCGTGATAGCTGGTTCTCTCCGAAATGCATTTAGGTGCAGCGTTGCGTGTTTCTTGCCGGAGGTAGAGCTACTGGATGGCCGATGGGCCCTACAAGGTTACTGACGTCAGCCAAACTCCGAATGCCGGTAAGTGAGAGCGCAGCAGTGAGACTGTGGGGGATAAGCTTCATAGTCGAGAGGGAAACAACCCAGACCACCAACTAAGGTCCCTAAGCGCGTGCTAAGTGGGAAAGGATGTGGAGTTGCTCAGACAACCAGGAGGTTGGCTTAGAAGCAGCCACCCTTGAAAGAGTGCGTAATAGCTCACTGGTCAAGTGATTCCGCGCCGACAATGTAACGGGGCTCAAGCACGCCACCGAAGTTGTGGCATTGACATTATTGGTAGGCCTTCGTGGTCCAGCCGTGTTGATGGGTAGGAGAGCGTCGTGTGGCCAGCGAAGCGGCGGTGTGAACCAGCCGTGGAGGCTACACGAGTGAGAATGCAGGCATGAGTAGCGAAAGACGTGTGAGAAACACGTCCTCCGAAAGACCAAGGGTTCCAGGGTCAAGCTAATCTTCCCTGGGTAAGTCGGGACCTAAGGCGAGGCCGACAGGCGTAGTCGATGGACAACGGGTTGATATTCCCGTACCGGCGAAGAACCGCCCCAATCAATCCAGTGGTGCTAAGTGCCCGAATTCCTCTGTATCAATCCCTTCGGGGTGCGAACGTTGGAGCTAGCGCACGACCCCATGCTGGTGCGGTTAGCGTATTAACAGGTGTGACGCAGGAAGGTAGCCCAAGCCAGGCGATGGTTGTCCTGGTGCAAGTGCGTAGGCCGAGTGATAGGCAAATCCGTCACTCATACAGGCTGAGACACGATGCGGATGAAAAGTGGGTGATCCTATGCTGCCAAGAAAAGCATCGACGCGAGGTTCTAGCCGCCCGTACCCCAAACCGACTCAGGTGGTCAGGTAGAGAATACCAAGGAGATCGAGAGAATCGTGGTTAAGGAACTCGGCAAAATGCCCCCGTAACTTCGGGAGAAGGGGGGCCTTCGACGTATTAGGACTTGCTCCGAAAGCGTTTGGAGGCCGCAGAGACTAGTGGGTAGCGACTGTTTACTAAAAACACAGGTCCGTGCCAAGTCGCAAGACGATGTATACGGACTGACGCCTGCCCGGTGCTGGAAGGTTAAGAGGACGGGTTAGCCGCAAGGCGAAGCTCAGAATTTAAGCCCCAGTAAACGGCGGTGGTAACTATAACCATCCTAAGGTAGCGAAATTCCTTGTCGGGTAAGTTCCGACCTGCACGAATGGCGTAACGACTTCCCAACTGTCTCAACCGCGAACTCGGCGAAATTGCATTACGAGTAAAGATGCTCGTTACGCGCAGCAGGACGGAAAGACCCCGTGACCTTTACTACAGCTTGGTATTGGTGTTCGGTGTGGCTTGTGTAGGATAGGTGGGAGACTTTGAAGCGGTGACGCCAGTTACCGTGGAGTCGTTGTTGAAATACCACTCTGGTCACTCTGGATGTCTAACTTAGAACCGTAATCCGGTTCAGGGACAGTGCCTGGTGGGTAGTTTAACTGGGGCGGTTGCCTCCCAAAAAGTAACGGAGGCGCCCAAAGGTTCCCTCAACCTGGTTGGCAATCAGGTGGCGAGTGTAAGTGCACAAGGGAGCTTGACTGTGAGACTGACAGGTCGAGCAGGGACGAAAGTCGGGACTAGTGATCCGGCAGTGGCTTGTGGAAGCGCTGTCGCTCAACGGATAAAAGGTACCTCGGGGATAACAGGCTGATCTTGCCCAAGAGTCCATATCGACGGCATGGTTTGGCACCTCGATGTCGGCTCGTCGCATCCTGGGGCTGGAGTAGGTCCCAAGGGTTGGGCTGTTCGCCCATTAAAGCGGTACGCGAGCTGGGTTTAGAACGTCGTGAGACAGTTCGGTCCCTATCCGCTGCGCGCGTAGGAAGTTTGAGAGGATCTGACCCTAGTACGAGAGGACCGGGTTGGACGAACCTCTGGTGTGTCAGTTGTTCTGCCAAGAGCACCGCTGATTAGCTACGTTCGGGATGGATAACCGCTGAAAGCATCTAAGCGGGAAGCCGGCCTCAAGATGAGACTTCCATGCCTTCGGGCGAGAGGCTCCCAGCCAGACTACTGGGTTGATAGGCCGGATGTGGAAGCGTGGTAACACGTGAAGCTGACCGGTACTAATAAGCCGATGACTTGATAACACACCGTTTCTGGTGCTTGCGTCCACTGAGTGGTTCTCGATGTACGGTCGAGAACCGCACACCAAGAACTTTTTGTTGTGCAGACTGAAACATCAATAGTGTTTCGGCGGCCATAGCGAGAGGGAAACGCCCGGTCCCATTCCGAACCCGGAAGCTAAGCCTCTCAGCGCCGATGGTACTGCAGGGGCGACCCTGTGGGAGAGTAGGACACCGCCGGACTTCTTTCATGAAAGGGCCACCCAACGCTGGGTGGCCCTTTCACGTTAAGCCGCAC